>NZ_JBICXQ010000001.1:189592-452793 GCF_043200375.1 Streptomyces sp. NPDC048434
ACGCCGAAGCCGAAGCCGAAGCCGAAGCCGAAGCCGAAGCCGAAGCCGAAGCCGAAGCCGAAGCCGAAGCCGAAGCCGAAGCCGAAGCCGAAGCCGAAGCCGACACCGACACCGACAACGCCCCCGTACTCGCTCCCGTACCCGACGAGGCTCCGCTCCCGTGATCGCTCTCCTCCGCTATCAGGCGGCGCTGCTTGTCGGCTCGCACCGCTGGCTGCCGCCGGTGATCCTCTATGCCGCCTGGCTGGCCATCGGCATCCGGAGCGGCGGCCCGATCCTCGACGGGTTCGGCTATGCCGCCGGCGGCCTGCTGCCGGCCGCCGCATGGCTGACCCGGGTCTGCGTCACCAACGAGCCGCCGGCCGCCCGCAATTGCACCGCGACGGCCGCCGGGCCCGGCCGGGTCCACCTCGCCGCTGTGCTGACCGCGGTCTGCACCGCGCTGCTGCTCGGACTCCTCGGTACTGCGCTGGTCACGCTGCTGTCCGATCCGCACTCCACCGACCAACGGGTGGCCGTCCCGGTCCTGCCCGCTGTACTCGCCGGGTTGCTCGCCGCGCTGGCGTGCCTGTTGATGGGCACCGCGATCGGCGCGCTGAGCAACTGGCCGGTGCTGCGCAGTCCCGGCTGGAGCATCCCGGTGGGCATGCTCGCCGCCCTGCTGCTGCTCGTGCTGAGCGCCTCGCCTGCGAACGCCGCCCTTTCGGGCCTGGTCACCGGCTCCCTCTACGGCACGATCACTACTCCGTGGCTGCCGCTCGCCGCCACCATCCTGATCGCGACCGCCGCCACCGCCGTCGCCTGCGCCCTCAGCTCGCGCCGGGGTTGAGGGGCTGGTTCGTGTCGGGGTAGAGGCGTTGGCTCCTGCTGGGGTTGAGGGGCTGACTCCTGCCGGGGTCGAGGCGTTGGCTCGCGTCGGGGTTGAGGCGCTGGCTCCTGCCGGGGGAGCGGCTGGGCGGACGGGTGGGGGTGTGGCGCCGGGGTATTGCGGTCCGGCCGGGACCGGGCTCGGGTTTCTCCCCCGCCCCCTCCCCCTCTCCCCCTTCGGGGGAGGGGGCGGGGGTGGGTTCGGGGGTGGGGGGAGCAGGCGTACGCTCGAAACCATGCCGGGCACCGCCGACCACCCCACCACCCCACCCGCGGGTTTGACTGCCCACACGGGTTCCACTGCCCAAGCGGGCACCACTGCCCAAGCGGGCACCACTGCCCACACGGGCACCACCCTTCCCACGGGTTCCACTGCCCACACGGGCACCGCCCCTCCCGCAGGCACCACCCCCCACGCCGACTGTCTGCAATGCGGCCGGCCGACCGAGTACCCGGTCGACCGGCCCGGCATCGTGCTCTGCCCGGTCTGCGAATGGCAGGAGGCCCAGCGGTCCGCCTGCTCCGGCTGACGGGCTCCCGCGAGGTCAGTGCTGACGGGCCCCTGCGGGGTCAGTCCTGAGGCGCTTCCGCGGCGTCAGTGGTGCCAGGGCCCCGTCACCGCGAACGTCGTCCCCGGCGTATAGCAGTTGACGTACATCGTCCGGTGGTCGGGCGAGAAGGTCACCCCGGCGAACTCGCCCCACTCCGGCTTCTCAGGGGTGCCGATGTTCTGCCGGCCGCGCGCCATCGCGTAGACCTCGCCGCGCCGGGTGAGGCCGAAGACGTGCTGGGCGCCCTCGCCGTCCTCGCAGACCATCAGGCCGCCGCTGGGCGCGAGGCAGATGTTGTCGGGGGACTCGCCGGGGAGCTGGAGGTCGCTGTCCGGGCCGAAGACGACGACCTGGGTCAGCTGCCGCTTCTTCGGGTCGTACTTCCACACCTGCCCGTAGTGGTCGGCCGCCGAGCCGGCGGCGCGGTGCGCGAAGCTGGAGACGAAGTAGACGCAGGAGCCGCCCCAGTAGCAGCCCTCCAGCTTCTGGGCGTGGGTGATGCCGCCGGGGCCGAAGTCCTGGAAGCGGATCGGGGTCTCGCGGGCGAGCGGGTCGGGCACATCCACCCAGCTGACGTGGTCGAAGGTGGCGCCGGGCTCCTGGATGGTGGAGAGGTCGGGCACCCCGGGGGCCCGCAGCGCCTGGAGGCGGCCGCCGGCCCGGAGCGAACCGCGGCCGCCCATCGGCTTCTTGGGCAGAAAGCGGTAGAACAGCCCGAACGGCTTGTCGAAGGCGTCCTCGGTCTCGTAGACCGTGCCGGTACGGGGGTCCACGGCGATCGCCTCGTGCTGGAAGCGTCCCATCGCCGTCAGCGGCACGGCCCCGGTGCGCCTCGGGTCGTACGGATCGACCTCGAAGATGAAGCCATGGTCCTTGGTGTAGTTCTCCTCGCCGGCCCGGAGCTCGGTCTCCTCACAGGTCAGCCAGGTGTTCCACGGGGTGTGGCCACCCGCGCAGTTGGTGGAGGTGCCGGCGATGGCGACCCGCTCCGAGCGCACCGCGTTGTCCGGGCCGAGTTCCAGGGCCGTACAGCCGCCCTCGCCTCCGGGGTCGTAGGTCAGATCGCGGACCCGGGGGACGGCGGAGCGGGAGCCCGTACGGTTCTCGTGGTTACGGACCAGGCACGTGCCGCCGCGGCCGCCGGGAGAACCGGGGAAGGCAGCCATCCCGTCGCAGTTGCTGGGCACCTTGCCCTCCCCTGAGGGCAGTGGGTCGCCCTCCCGGGAGAGGACCTTGTAACGGAAGCCCTGGGGAAGGTCGAGCAGGCCGTCCGGGTCGGGGACCAGCGGGCCGTAGCCACGCTGTCCCATGCTCTGGGCGGTCGCGGTCCCCGTGAAGAGCTCCGTGAGGCTTCCGGAGAAGGCGATTCCCGCTCCCAACGCACCGGTTCTTGCCAGGATCTGACGTCGTGTCGCAGGCATGGGCAACTCCCTGTTGGCGGACAGGTGACGTGACCCGCCTGTGTGTACCACGCACCCGCGCCGCCGGGAACCAGGCGGCGCGCCGTGGCGGTTTGCGGTCCCGCGGTCAGCGGTCCCCGTCCGCCTGGCCGTCGGGCCTGCCGTGATGGGCGATCAGTGGCAGGAAGATGTCGTCGACGACCCCGGTGACGTCGGCCTTTGTGGGTGCCTGATGGGTGATCAGCACCTGGCCGGCCACGAGGGCGACCGGGAGCGTGACGACCCGGGTGGGAATGCGGGCGGGATCGAGTTCACCGCGCCGGGCCGCGCGGTCGAGCAGCTCCGCCATCGCACCCCCGCCGTCCTGGCGTGCGCGTTCCGCCATGAAGTCGCTGAGGTCGCTGCCCCGCGTCCGGCCGTCGGTGAGCACCTGCAGGACGGGCGCGATCTCCGTCAGACGGGTGGTGACCTGCTCCAGCAGGGCGAGGACGTCGGTGCGCAGCGCGCCGGTGTCGGGCGGGGGCGGGGGCAGCGGCGGCGTCTGGTGGCGCAGTGCGGCCAGGACCAGGTCGCGGCGCTGGGGCCAGCGGCGGTAGAGCACCGTCCGGCTGGTGTGGGCGCGGGCCGCCACGGCCTCGTACGTCAGGTCCTGATAGCCGACGGCGAGGAGCTCTTCCCAGGTGGCCTGGAGGAGCGCGGCCTCCAGTACGGCGCCCCTGCGCCGGCGTCCCGAGGGCTGTGGTTCACCCTTTGCCGGCAAGGGCGTGCAGTACGACACCGGGACGTATCCCAACGGCGAGACCACGAACCCGGCGTTCACTCCGGATCTCGCGGCACGCGACATGCGGATCATCGCCGAGGAGCTGCACTGCAACACCGTG
This sequence comes from Streptomyces sp. NPDC048434, assembly GCF_043200375.1. Classification (NCBI taxonomy): domain Bacteria; kingdom Bacillati; phylum Actinomycetota; class Actinomycetes; order Kitasatosporales; family Streptomycetaceae; genus Streptomyces; species Streptomyces sp. NPDC048434. Next base: position 193,292 of record NZ_JBICXQ010000001.1, read on the forward strand.
CGCATCACCGGTGGTGACCCCGCACGGATCAGCGCGGCGGCCGAGGCCGCGGCGGAGGCCGGGCTCGCGGTCTGGTACTCGCCGTTCCCCTGCGAAATGACGGAGGAACAGCTCCTGCCGTACTTCGTCGACTGCGTGGACCGCGCCGAGGTGCTGCGCCGCGCCGGGGCCGATGTCGTGCTGGCCACCGGCTGCGAGATCAGCATTTTCAACCGCGGCTATCTGCCCGGCGAGACGTTCAACGACCGGATGGAGACGCTGCGCGCGGCACCGGAAGTGCGTGAGCAGGCGCTCGCCGTGATCCCGGAACGGCTCAACGCCTTCCTCGCCGAGGTCACCAAGGCCGTCCGGCCGCGGTTCGGCGGTCCGCTCAGTTACGCGTCGATCCCCATCGAGCACATCGACTGGACGCCCTTCGACCTCGTCGGTGTCGACGCGTACCGCAACACCCGCAACGCCACCACCTATCGCGAGGACCTGCGGGAGTACTTCGCGCACGGCAAGCCGGTCGCGGTCACCGAGGCCGGCTGCTGCGCCTACCGCGGGGCCGGTGACATGGGCGCGGCCGGCTGGCTCGTCGTCGGGGCGGACGGCACGGTCACGCCCGGGACCGTACGGGACGAGGGCGAACAGGTCCGCTACATGGGCGACTTGCTGCCGGTCTTCGAGGAGGAGGGGGTCGACACGGCCTTTTGGTTCAGCTTCGTGTGCTACGCGCTGCCGCACCGGAAGGATCCGCTCAGGGACGTGGACCTGGGCTCGTACGGGATCGTCAAGGTGCTGGACGGGGAGCGCGGCACCACGTACCCCGATATGCCCTGGGAACCGAAGGAGGCGTTCCACGCCCTGGCCCGGCACTACGGGGGTGCCGGGCGGACGGGGTAAACGGGGCCGGACCGAGGAGTGCGGGCCGGACCGGCCCTAGGCGGCGCCCTCGGCCAGCGGCTTGGCGTCGCGCGCCAGTGCCGTCAGCCGGGAGATCGCCCGGAAGTACTTCTTGCGGTAGCCGCCGCGCAGCATCTCCTCGCTGAACAGCTCGTCGAAGGCCTTGCCGGAGGTCAGCACCGGTACCTCACGGTCGTAGAGCCGGTCCGCGAGAACGACCAGGCGCAGCGCCGTGGACTGGTCGGGCACCGCCTGGACGTCCGTGAGGCAGACCGCCTCGATGCCGTCGCACATCGCGCCGTAGCGGCTGGGGTGCACCTTGGACAGATGCTCCAGCAGGGAGGGGAAGTCGTCGAGCGAGGCGCCGGGCGTGCGGTACGCGGTGCGGGTGACGGTCTCCTCGTCGTACGGGGCGGGCGCCTCGGGCAGGCCGCGGTGGCGGTAGTCCTCACCGTCGATCCGCAGCGGACGGAAGTGGGCGCTCAGGCCCTGGATCTCCCGCAGGAAGTCGGCCGCGGCGAACCGGCCCTCGCCCAGCTTGCCGGGCAGCGTGTTGGAGGTGGCGGCCAGCGCCACACCGGCGTCCACCAGCTTGCCGAGCAGGGTGGAGACCAGCACCGTGTCACCGGGATCATCCAGCTCGAACTCGTCGATGCACAGCAGCTTGTGCTCGCCGAGGGTGCGCACGGTCTGCTGGAAGCCGAGCGCGCCGACGAGGTTGGTCAGCTCGACGAAGGTGCCGAAGGCCTTGCGCTCGGACGGGGCGGGGGTGGCGTGCCACAGGGAGGCGAGCAGATGCGTCTTGCCGACGCCGTAGCCGCCGTCCAGATAGACGCCGCGCGGGCCCCGGGGAGCCGCGGGCTTCTTGGCGAACCAGCGCCGCTTGCCCGAGCTCGCCCGGCCGGCGTCGATGCTCTCCGCGAAGTCGCTCAGGACCTGGACGGCCTCGGCCTGGCTGGGCTGCTTCGGGTCCGGGAGGTAGGTGTCGAAGCGGGCGCCCTGGAAGCGCGGCGGCGGCACCATCTCGGCCACCAGGCTGTCGGCCGGGACGTGCGGGGCGCGGGCGGTGAGCGCGGCGGGCGCCGCGTCGTCACCGTCGGCCGGCGGTCCGGCTATCGGGTCGGGCTGCGGGGAAGAGTGCTGGGAAGGCGACACAGCCGTCCAGCCTATCTCGTGTGCGGTGGCCGCCGGTCCGGTGAGCGAGGCATGTCACACTGCCGCCATGCGACGCCTGTTCCCCCTCTTCGCCCCCTCCGCCGCGGCCTCTGACGCCGAGAACACCGTGGTGGGGGCACTCGGCCCCGTGGACCGCCAGTGGACGCTGGACGAGCTGGCCGACGCCTATGCCTACCCGGCGGCGGACGATCCGGTGCGCTCGGGGCGCACCGGCTGGCTGCGCGCGAACATGGTGTCCTCCGTGGACGGCGCGGCCCACCACGAGGGCCGCTCGCAGCCGCTCTCCAGCGATGCCGATATGCGGATCTTCGGGGTGCTGCGCGGACTCGCGGATGCGGTGGTGGTGGGTGCGGAGACGGTGCGGCAGGAGGGCTACCGGCCGGCCCGTGCCCGGGAGGCGTTCGCCGCCCGCCGGGCCGCCGCCGGCCAGGGCCCGGCCCCCGCCATCGCCGTGGTGAGCGCCGGTCTCGGGCTGGACTTCGGCCTGCCGCTGTTCACCGAGCCGCTGGTCCCCACCCTGCTGCTGACCGGCGCGGGCGCGCCGGCGGACCGGGTGACGAAGGCCCGTGCCGCGGGCGTCGAGGTGCTGTTCGCCGGTGAGGGGCAGGGCGTCGATCCGGCCCGGGTGGCCGGGGTGCTGGCCGGGCAGGGCCACACCCGGCTGCTCACGGAGGGCGGGCCGATGCTGCTGGGGCAGTTCGCGGCGGCCGGCGCGCTGGACGAGCTGTGTCTGTCGCTGGCTCCGGTGGTCGCCGTGGGCGATGCGCCGAGGATCATGAACGGCCCCGCCGTTCCGGTGCCGGAGCGGTTCGCCCTGGCGTCGGTATTGGAGGAGGCCGGGTTCCTCTTCACTCGTTACCGTCGGTCCTGACAATCGGCGGAATTACCTGTTCCGCTTAGCTTCCGTTGGGCACACTAAAAGCCAACAGGTCCCGCACGGCGACGGGGCAGGATGGTGTCTGTCGGGCTCCGTGCCATGCGGTGCCCCGAAGAGAAGAAGGGCGTCCGTCGTGTTCACGAGCGTATTGATGATCGAGAAGCCACTGACGCCCGCCGATGTGGAGTTTGTGACCACCCTGCACGGCGATGACCGGATCTCGTTCGTCGTGCTCATGCAGCCTCGCGGCAAGCAGGATGTTCTGCTACGGGCCATCGACGATGTCGCCCTCGGCGAGTTCGACGACGCCGTACGGGAGGGCGAGGAACCCGGCGGCGCCCGGTCGGAGGCCCCCGCCGAGCTCGCCCTGGCCCACACGCTGCAGGCGCTGCGCGACACCGGCGCGCAGGCCGTCGGACAGGTGGTCGAGGACCATCCGCTGGACCTGCTGCGGTCCGTCGTCGACGAGACCACGGCGGACGAGGTGATCGTGCTGACCACCCCGCACTTCGTGGAGGAGTTCTTCCACCGCGACTGGGCCTCCCGCGCCCGCCACAAGGTCGGTGTCCCGGTCCTCAAGCTCTTCTCGCACGCGGCGGACGACCAGCCCCAGGGGACCGCCGGAGGCTGAGCGGCCCACCGCCGCCGGTCCCGTCCGTGCGGTCAGGGGCGGGCGACGGGCCGCGGGCGGAGCCGGCCGTCCCGCACCTCGGCGATCGCGTCCGCCGCGTCGAGATGCGCAGGGTCGTGGGTGACCAGCACCGTCGCGGTGGCGCGCTCGCGGGTGAGGGTGCGCAGCAGTGCGAGCACCGCGGCGCCCCGCTCCTGGTCCAGGGCGCTGGTCGGCTCGTCCACCAGCAGCACCGCGGGCTCGTTCATCAGCGCCCGCGCGATGTTGATCCGCTGCCGCTGGCCGCCCGACAGCTGATGCGGCCGCCGGCCGGCCTGGCCCTCCAGGCCCACCGCTGCCAGCAGCTCCCGCGCCCGCGCCCGCGTCTTACGGGCCGGGTGGCCGTCCAGATGGGCCATCACCTGCAGCTGTTCGGCGGCGGTCAGCGACGGCAGCAGATTCGGCTGCTGGAAGACCGTGCCGATGGTGGTGCGGCGCAGCGTCGTCAGTGCGGCGCGGCCGAGCCCCGCGGTGTCCGTGCCGTCGATCACCAACCGTCCGCGGTCCGGGCCGATCAGCGTGGCGGCGACCGCGAGCAAGCTGGACTTGCCGGAGCCGGACGGGCCGATCACCGCGGTCAGACATCCGGGGGGCACGGTCAGCGAGACCTCGTCCAGTGCGGTCAGCCGGGCATCGCCGTCGGGGTAGGTGAGGGTGACATCGGTCAGTTCGAGGCTCATCGGGCACTTCCCAGGGCGGTCAGCGGGTCCACGGACGTGATGCGGCGGACGGCGAGCGCGGCGCCGGCGGCACCCAGCGCGATCATGATCAGGGCGGGGACCAGCACGGTGGACGGGGCGAGCACAAAGGGCACCGTGCCGCCGATCCCGGCGCCCACCGCGGCCGCCACGGCGGTGCCCAGACCGGTCCCGGTCACCAGCAGGACGACGGCCTGGCCGAGCGCGTCCCGCAGCAGAGCGCGGGTCGAGGCGCCCAGCGCCTTCAGCACGGCGACATCGCCGCCGCGCTGGATCGTCCACACCGTGAAGAACGCCCCGATGACCAGCGCGGAGATGGCGAACAGAAAGCCGCGCATCAGCTGCAGGGAACCGTTCTCCGCGGCGAACGAGCCGATGGCCTGCAAGGCGTCGCCGGTGCCCACCGTCCGCGTGCCGAGCGCCTTGTCGGCGGCCGGCAGCCCGGTCGCCGACGAGGTGGAGAGGGCGAGCACGGTCGCGCCCACGGAGTCGCCGGATGTGCCGTCCTTCCCGGAGACGGAGCCTTCACCGGCGGCCGGGCCGGGGCCGCCCGCCAGCCGCCGCCAGTCCTCCAGCGACGTCCAGATCACCGGCGTATGGCTGTACATCGCCGCGCCCGACACCGCCGCGACCCGGAACGTACGGCCGCCGAGCGTCAGCGTGCCCCCGGCCCGCACCCCGAGCGAGGCGGCGGCCTTCCCGGACAGCACCACCGCACCGTCACCCACCCGCCGCGGGGCCGTCCCCGACCCCGGCCGCACCCCGAAGGCCGACACCGCGGCGGTCCGGCCGCCCGCCTGGGCCTTCGTCGTCGCGATGCCCAGCGGGTCGGCGCGCCGTACACCCGGCACCCGCGCCCAGGCCCGTACGGTCCGCTCCGTCAGCCGCGAATCGGCGAAGGCGACGCCCCTGCCGTCGGCGGGCGCCGAGAACACCAGATGGTCGGCGGGCAGCGCGGTGATCGCCGAGGTGTTCTCCCGGCCCAGGCCCGCCGTCAGGCCCGACAGCAGACCCACCAGCATCGTGATCAGCACGATGACGGTGCCCATCAGGGCGAACCGCCCCTTGGCGAATCTCAGGTCCCTCCAGGCGACGAACACAAGCGATGCCCTCCTCGGATTCGGGTGCCGGACTCCACTGCCCGGCGGCCGGCCCCCACCGTCGCTCCCCGGGCGGGTCGCGGACATCGCGCCGGGGAGTGGTCCGCCGGGATCGAAAGGTGTGCCCCGCGGTCAACCCTTTGGTTGATGCCGCAGGTGGGGCGGGCACCTAGCCTGAGGGGGCCGTGACCGAAGAAGCCGTGACCGCTCACTCCCTCACCCCCGTCCTGCGGGTCCTGCGCAGCTGCCTGCATCTGATGGTGGCCGCGCTGCTCGCGCTCGCCGCCGTACGCGCCCTCGCCGCGCACGCCCCGAACGCCCCGGCCGTGATCACCACCGCGGCGGCACTGGGCGCCGTGTACGCCATCGGCCCCAGGTGGCCCCGTCTGCGCGGCTCCACCGGCGCCGCCGCCCTCTGGCTCGCCGCCGTCGCCCTGTTCTGGCTGGTGCTGCTCGCCCTCACCCAGGACGGGGTCTGGCTGGCCTTCCCGTTGTTCTTCGTCCAGCTGCATCTGCTGCCGCTCCGCGCGGCACTGCCCGCCGTCGCGGCCACCACCGTCTTCGCCATCGCCGGATTCGGCCTGCACACCCACACCCTCGGTGTCGGCACGGTGCTCGGCCCCGCCCTGGGCGCCGCCGTCGCGGTCGCCGTCGTCCTCGGCTACCAGGCCCTCTACCGGGAGAGCGAACAGCGCCGCCGGCTCATCGAGGAACTCACCGCGGCCCGCAGCGAACTGGCCGCCGCGGAACACGCCGCCGGCGTGCTCGCCGAACGTGAGCGGCTGGCCCGCGAGATCCACGACACCCTCGCGCAGGGCCTGTCCAGCATCCAGCTGCTGCTGCGGGCCGCCGAACGCGCCCTGCCGCAGCGGCCCGGCACCGCCCTCGGCCATGTCCGGCAGGCCCGCACCGCCGCCGTCGGCAACCTCGCCGAGGCGCGCCGCTTCGTGCGTGCGCTGAGCCCGCCCGACCTGGAGACCGGATCGCTGCCCGCCGCCCTGGAGCGGCTCTGCGCCACCACGGCCCGTACCTCCGGTCTCCCTGTGCACTGCCAGGTCTCCGGTGCGCCCACCGCGCTCCCCACCGCGCACGAGGTCGCCCTGCTGCGCATCGCCCAGTCCGCGCTCGCCAACACCGTGCGGCACGCCGGTGCCGGACGCGCCGAGCTGACCCTCAGCTACATGGACACCGAGGTCGCGCTGGACGTCGTCGACGACGGCGCGGGCTTCGTCCCCGCCGAGGTGCCCGCCCCCGGCTCCGCCGCGGCCGCCGGCACCGGCTTCGGCCTCGCCGCGATGCGTGCCCGGGCCCGCGCCCTCCGGGGAACCCTCGCCGTCGAGTCCGCCCCCGGAGAAGGCACCGCCGTCGCCGTCACCCTCCCCTGCCCCGCCGCCGCGCCCGACGCCATCCCGGAGGCCGCCCCGTGACCGCGACGGACACCCCCATCCGGCTGCTGCTCGCCGATGACCACCCCGTCGTACGCGCCGGACTGCGCGCCGTCCTGGAGACCGAGGAGGACTTCGAGATCGTCGCCGACGTCCCCACCGCCGAGCAGGCCGTCGACCTCGCCGCGCGGCTCGCGGCCGACGTGGTCCTCATGGACCTCCAGTTCGGCGGCCGGATGCTCGGCACCCAGGCCACCGCAGCGATCACTGCCCGCCCCGGCGCCCCACGCGTCCTCGTCCTGACCACGTACGACACCGATGTCGACATCCTCGCCGCCATCGAGGCCGGCGCCACCGGCTACCTCCTCAAGGACGCTCCGCCGGAGGAGCTGGCCGCCGCGGTACGCACCGCCGCCGCCGGGAAGTCCGCGCTCGCCCCCACCGTCGCGCTGCGCCTCATGGACCGGATGCGCACCCCCGCCACCGCGCTCTCCCGCCGGGAGACCGAGGTCCTCCAGCTCGTCGCCGACGGTCTGTCGAACGCGGCGATCAGCAAACAGCTCTTCCTCAGCCAGGCGACCGTCAAGTCCCACCTCGTCCACATCTACTCCAAGCTGGGCGTGGACTCCCGTACCTCCGCGGTCGCCGCCGCCACCGCACAGGGCCTGATCCGCCGCTGAACGCCGCGCGCCGGGCCGGTCCTCGCGGCCTGCCGGGGTCCACGGACCGGCACTGTCGGTGCCGGGTGCGAGAATCATGGACAGCACCACCGCTCGCGATGATCGACGATCAGGGAGACCCACCCATGGCACCCGCCATCCCAGCCTCGATGGACCGGCCGCACTTCATCGGCATCGGCGGAGCCGGTATGTCGGGCATCGCCAAGATCCTCGCGCAGCGCGGCGCCCAGGTGGCGGGCAGCGACGCGAAGGACTCCGCGACCGCCCAGGCCCTGCGCGCCCTCGGTGTCACGGTCCACCTCGGCCACGCCGCCGGTCATCTGGCCGCGGACGCCACCAGCGTCGTCGTCTCGTCCGCGATCCGCCCGGACAACCCCGAGCTGGCCGCCGCCCACGAGCGCGGCATCCCGGTCGTGCACCGCTCCGACGCGCTCGCCTCCCTCATGGACGGCCTGCGCCCCATCGCCGTCGCCGGCACCCACGGCAAGACGACGACGACCTCCATGCTCGCCGTCTCCCTCGGCGCCCTCGGCCTCAAGCCGTCCTACGCCATCGGCGGCGACCTCGACGCCCCGGGATCCAACGCCGAGCACGGCTCCGGCGAGATCTTCGTCGCCGAGGCCGACGAGAGCGACCGCAGCTTCCACAAGTACGCCCCCGAGGTCGCGATCATCCTCAACGTGGAGCTGGACCACCACGCCAACTACGCCTCGATGGACGAGATCTACGAGTCCTTCGAGACCTTCGTCGGCCGCATCCGCCCCGGCGGCACCCTGGTCATCGCCGCCGACCAGCCCGGCGCCCGCGAGCTGACCGCCAAGATCTCCGGTCGCCACGACATCGAGGTCGTCACCTACGGCGAGTCCCCGGACGCCGACGTGCGCATCCTCAAGGTCAACCCCCGCGGCCTGACCAGCGATGTCACCGTCACCCTCACCAGCGGCAAGATCCTCACCTTCACGGTCTCCGTCCCGGGCCGGCACTACGCCCACAACGCCGTCGCCGCCCTGGCCGCCGGCGTCGCCCTGGACCTCCCGCCGCACAACCTCGCCTCCGCGCTCGGCAAGTACACCGGCGTCAAGCGCCGCCTCCAGCTCAAGGGCGAGGCGGCCGGGGTGCAGGTCATCGACTCCTACGCCCACCACCCCACGGAGATGGCCGCCGACCTGGAAGCCATCCGCGGCGCCGCCGAGGGCTCCCGGGTACTGGTCGTCTTCCAGCCGCACCTCTTCTCCCGCACCCAGGAGCTGGGCACCGAGATGGGCCAGGCGCTCGCCCTCGCCGACGCCTCCGTCGTGCTGGACATCTACCCGGCCCGCGAGGACCCGATCCCGGGCGTCAGCAGCGCCCTGATCATCGACGCCGCACGCACCGCCGGCGCCGATGTCACCCCCGAAAGCGACCAGGCCGCCGTCCCGGACGTCATCGCCGGAATGGCGAAGCCCGGTGACCTTGTTCTCACCATGGGCGCGGGCGATGTGACCGACCTCGGCCCCGCCATCCTGTCCCGCCTGGGCAGCTAGCTGAGGAGGACCCAGATGCCGTACGAGATCGACAAGCCCGACGAGCAGTGGCGCGCCGAGCTGACCCCCGCGGAGTACCAGGTACTCCGCCAGGCCGGCACCGAGCCCGCCTTCGTCGGTGAGTACACCGACACCAAGACCGAGGGCGTCTACTCCTGCCGCGCCTGCGGCACCGAGCTCTTCCGCTCCGACACCAAATTCGCCAGCCACTGCGGCTGGCCGTCCTTCTACGACCCCAAGGACTCCGACGCCGTCGAGCTCATCGAGGACCGCGGCCACGGCATGGTCCGCACCGAAGTCCGCTGCGCCCGCTGCGGCTCCCACCTGGGCCACGTCTTCGAGGGCGAGGGCTACCCGACCCCCACGGACCAGCGGTACTGCATCAACAGCATCTCGCTGCGGCTGACGGCTGACGAGGGCTGACGGCGAGGGGGAGGACGGGCGGGGCCGGGTGCGATGACCGGCCCCGGCACGTCCCCCGTCGGCCCACTTCGGCCGGCGGCCTAAGAGGGTGACGACACGGGCGTGAGCTTCTCCTGGCCGATGCGGCGGCCCGACTGGTAGATCGTCACGACTCCGTCGTGGATGCGGTAGCGGTACGGGTCGTTGTGTGCCTCGTATCCGTCCGGCGTCTTTTCCGCGGGCATGGCGATTCCGCGCTCCCGATGATCACTGAACTCTCCGTAGTAGAAGAGCTTGTCGTCCTCGGTGCGGCAGAGAATGATCGATTTGTTCTTCGTGCGGAACGCCTTCACCAATGCGGCGCCGTCACCACCCGGCAGCACCGAAGCGATCCGCTCGGGGCACGAGGGAGGACCGCTCTTGGCGGATGACGCTCCGGGCCCGCTCATACCGCTGGAGAGCGCGTCACAGGCCTTGCTCAGTAGGGGAAAGGCGATGAGGAGCAGGACTCCCAAGACGCACCCCGTGCCCTTGCCCCTGGACTTCGGAGCCTTGTAAACGGGTGGCCGGTAGCCAGGCGCGGTGGTCCAGGGTGGTGGCGGCGGCGGGACGGGCGGTGGCGTCATGCCGGGTGGGGGAGCCGGGGCGGTGGGGGTGTAGCCGTGCGCTGCCGCCGACGGGTAGAAGACTTCGCCTCCCGCAGCCCGGGGCGGGGCGCTCGGTCCGCCGGTGCTGGTGCTCTTGCGGGGTGGCGACGTACGGGGGGTGTCCGTACCGCTCCTCGGCCGGGACGTCGACGTGCTCGTCCGGGCACCGGCAGGCCCCGTGCCGGACGGCTTGGCGGTGGTCTTCTTGGCCGACGGCCGCTTGGGCGCGGCCTTCTTCGCCGCTTTCCATCCTGTCCCGCACACGATGCAGGACAGATCGCTTCGGGCGTTGTTCGTGTCGCATTGACGGCATTGCCAATCGGCCGACGGCCGGGCGGCTCCCGGCCGCTTGGCCGCCGGCGCAACGCCTCGCTTTGTCTCGCAGGCCTCGCACGCCTTCAGATCGGGATCGTTGTACGTATCGCATGCCGTACACCGCCAGTTCGCCCCCGACACCCCTCTCCCTTCCCCCGGCGCCTAGGACGCCGGTTCTGCTTCGATCCGGTGGAACACCTCGGCGTAGAGCTCCTCGGCAGGAGCACCCGCAGGGGAGACGAGCCAGTCCTGGCCGGCGGAGGGGACTCGGGTCAGCGGCTCCTCTTCCGCCTCCTCCGATGTCACGTTCCTGATCCCGTACTCGCGCTCAAGAGTCGCCACGAACTGCTGTGCCCGCGCGGCGAATTCGGGCGGGACATCTGCCAATGCCACGACGGTGCCACCGGATTCCTGATTTTCCCGCCGGAACTGGAATACGAGCTGTTGGCTGCCGTCCTGCCCGCGCGGCCTGAACCTCACCGCGACACAGCGGTCGATGAATACCTCCAGCCAGGCGAAGCCCCGCCAGCTGAACTTCAGAATTCCTTCGGCTACGCTCAGCTCAAAACCCGGCAGCTCCAGGTTCACAGGCTGTTCGCAATGGTCTCGATGATCTCGTCCATCTCGAATTCCTCAAGTCCTTCACCCGCCTTGGACTCGAAGTGCAGCGTCAGGTCCCACTCCTCGGCGATGGGGTCCGACCACGGGCTGCTCTCGGGCGCGAAGAGCACCAGCCGCTTCGCCGACTGCTCCATCACCGCGCTCTGGCTGCGCGCATAGCCCCACTGCTCGAAGAGTTCGTCCATGCTGCGCGGAATCGAGGAGGGGTACGACTGCGCCGAGGCACCTGCCGTGCCCAGCGGGTGGGCCGGCGCGTCGGTGAACATCACGACCACGTGCCGCCTTCGGTCGAGCCCCCTCTCCCAGGGCGAGTTGATGGCGAGAGCCAGTGCTTCGAGGCCGGACTCCGGGATGTCGCCGCCGCCTGCGGCATCGATTCCCCGGACGAAGGCCTCGAAGGCGTCGGACTGCGCGGGCAACTGGAGGAAGTCCGTCTGCTCGATGGCATTGGACGGATCGTCGCCGAAGTCACGGAAGGCGATGACCTTCAGCCTGAGCTGACTGATCGCCTTGCCCTTCTTCGCCATGACGTCATGGAGACGGTCATGGAACTGCAGCGAACTGGACTTCACCGAGTCGAGGACGGGGAACATGCTGGCGGTCGCATCGATGCACAGCACGATGTCGACCGCGTACTGAAGGTTCCCCTGATACTGCTCGACGTTCGCGTTCATGTGGTGCCTCCTTGGACTGGCGTTACGGCTTGCGGCGATCGCCCAGGTTGATCCGCACCCTGGACGTCCTTCGCGCGGGGGACTCGGGCTCCTTTGGCGGCGTCGGAGCCGCCGTGGGTTCGGGGCCGGAAGCGGGTGCCGGAGCGGGCCCGGGCGCGCCGGCGGTGGGACGCGAGCTCCTGCCGCCCGTGAGGTTGGCGCGGATGCGGCTGGTGCGTGGTGCCGCATCGTCCGGTTCCGTGCTCGTTGCCGCGGCGCCCGTACCTGCCGGCTCCGGATCCATCGGTCCCGAGGTACCGGGCCGCCGGTGCTGGAGCGCACAGACCTGAGGGTCCTTGAGCGCTTTCAGATAGGTGGCCATCCGTGGCCGGCGCCCCGGTTCCCGCGTCGTCATGGCTCGGATCAGACCGCGCATGGAATCCGACAGGCGCGCGTCGATGGTCAGCTCGTCGCCCGCGTTGACCGCGTCCGCCGGGGAGCCGTACTGCTCGGCGTGCCCGGGTGTCGCACCCGTCAGGTAGTAGTGCGTCATCAGCCCGAGAGCGAAGATGTCCACCGCCGTCGTGAGGTGCTCGGGCCGGACGGCTCCTTCTTCCTGTACGTAGTTCCGCCACTCCGGTGCGCCGTAGAGGGAGTCCCCGGCGATGTCCTGGGGCCCCGGCGGAATACGGGACACATAGGCGTCATCGAAGTCGATCAGCTTCGCCGTGTGGAAGGCCATGCCCTCCCGCTTCTGCACCAGCACGTTCAGCGGCTTGAGATCACCGTGCACCACATCGATGTCGTGCAGTTGCTGCAGGCTCATCCCCAGGGTCTTGAGCAGCACCGCTTTCTGGCGCGGCTCCAGTGCCTGCGGCTTCTCCAGCGTAGAGGTGTCGATCCGCTCGGTGACCTTGTAGTACGTGCTGCCCTCGTGGAAGAAGTCCTTGGCGAGGACGAGATTGCCGCCGCCCCGGGCATCGGGGCGCAGCCGCTTCATGATGGTGCGGTGCCGGTTCTCGAACTCCTCGCACACCTCCAGGCGGATACGCCGGCTGGCCGCGCTCGCCGTGGAGCCCTCGCGAGGCCGTTTGGGCTCCAGGAAGCGCTTCAAAAAGAACTGCCGGCCGTCCTTCTCCGCGAACGCCCACATACACTTGCCGCCATTGGCATTGGTCGGCTCGCTGATGATGCGGTAGCCCGCGATCACATCCCCGTTCTTCATGCCTGCTCCTCCGGCAGCGGTGGAAGGAACGTCTCGTAGGCGGCGCGGTAGGTGCGCCAGGTCTCGTCCTGCCAGCCGCGGATTCTCTCCGTCTGATCGGTGCCCTGGGGCCTTCCGCGGGCGTAGCGTTCGCGCACGGTGACATACCGGTCCTCAAAGGCATCGCGGAGGTGTGTCACGTCTTGATAGCCGAGTGCGATCAGAGCCATGGAGGCGTCGTCCGCGGTGTAGCCCTGCACCTCACGACGGATCAGGTCGGCCCATTCGTGCTCGTTGTTCGCCTGCATCAGGGTGCTGAGCAGTACGTACTCGAACTCTGCCGGTGTATGGACGTATCCGAAGAAGCCGTCGGTGGCCGCCAGAAACACACAGGGAAGCTGGAACGACATGCGCTGGACCTCCACCACGAAGTCCCGGTCCGCGCAGATGGAGTTGGTCATCGGCGGATCCGAGCGCAGCAGTTCGAGCGCGTCGCTCTCGTGGGTATGGTCGCGCGTGAGTACGCGTAGCCCGGCGCCGGGCTGCAGAGTGTAGGCGCGGGAGTCTCCGGCCCAGAGCGCCTGCCACTCGATGGACCGGTCCTCGTGCATCTGGTACTGCACGGCCGCGAGCGTGGTGGGTAGTCGGCGACGCATCGTCCCCACGATCTTGCTGCGCCGCTGCGGTGCCTTGGACAGGAAGTACTTGAGGTACTGGGTGAGTTGTTCGGGCGTATCCGCCTGACCGCCCTCGACGACATCGTGGAACCAGCAGTCGGCAGCCAGCCGGGCCACTCGCGAACCGACCCATGCGCCGGTCCGAGTCTCTCCGTCCGGCGCCTGCCACGCGGGCGAGGAGCCCGCGCCACCGGATCCGTCGAAGACCGCGAGCATGCCCTGCTGCGTCCCGAAGTGATGGGCGACGAAGGGTTCGGCATCTTCGCCGCGTCCGGGAATACGCTCGGTCCACACGACGAGCGACTGAAGACCCGTCGTCCCGTGGTGCCACATCATCTGCGGTGGTGCCGACCGGTTCTCCTGCACGGCGTCGCGTGGCGGCTCGGCATCATCCGGTGACGGTGAGGGTGCCCCCACGGAACCGTCCGCGGGACGTGGCGGAGGCCCTGCCATGCTCCTGGGCGTCGTCATCGTCGTTCACCCCCGCCCCGGCCGGTACCGCCGCCCGGTCGCTTGGCCGTGCCACGCACCCGGCTCACGCGCTCCGTCGGTGCCGAGTCCGAGGGCGCCGAACCGGACGAGGGCGGGGCGGCGGACTCGTCCGCGGTGCGTCGCGGGGGGACCGGTTCGTCCTCCGGGGGTGCGGTGTCACGACGCGGTGGTACCACCTCGCCGCGCAGGGCGCCGCGGCTCGGCGACTCATCCTCCTCGGCCCGCCGTTCGGGCTCCGGGCGCTCGGACCTCGGGCCGGCGGCGAGGGCTCCCCTGAGCCGCCCGCGGCGCACTCCGCCGAACGGTCCCTCACCGTCGCCGAGCACGTCCTCGACCACGGCCCGCTCGAGCTCGGTCTGCTCGAAGGGTTCGCGGTGGGCGTCACCGCGCTCCAGCACCATCCGCATGGCTTGGAGACGTGCCTCCCGCTTCTCGGTCTCGCCCTTCTCGATCCAGGCGAGTGCGGCGCGAGGCCCTTCCCTTTCCATGATCTCGGCGATGATTCCTTCGACACCATCGTCCCGGATCATGTCCAGGTGGCGCGTGCGCCGCATCCCGTCCAGCCGGGTCTCCCGTACGACGTCACGGAACTCACGGCCGCTGGCAGCGATCTCGTCCTCGTCCACCAGCAGTTCGACATGCGTGTTGCGCAGCCGTACGGCGGAATCACCGGTGAAGTCGCGGACCGCACGGTTCAGTGCCTCCTCCGCCTCGTGGAACTCCCCGATGTCGTACTCACGCGATACCCGGCGCAGCATCCTGCGGAGGTGGCCGTACAGCGCGCCGCTCATGTCCCGGATGCCGCGTGCCACCACCTCGGCGGGGTCGGCGACCCGGCACACCACGTCCACCCGGCTGCGGAAGGAGAACGTGGCATCCCTGCTGAGCAGCGCGATGTCCAGGATGAGCCGGTGCTCGGTCAGGTCCACCGTGAAGACGCTCTGGTAGGTGCCGAAGCGGGCATCGGGAATCTCCTCGCCGGGACGCACCGTCAGCGCGACACCGCTGTCCGGTACCAGCACCAGTGCCCTCCCCGGGGCGGGCGGCCGCAGCGGATTCAACAATCGCCATCGGGGCACCGTCTGGCTGTCCAGCACGGGGTCGTAGGTCAGCTCCTCCACCGTTCTCCTCCGCTGCGTTGTACGGGTTGCCCTGTACGTGATCGAGGGCTTCCCCTGCGGTCTGCGCCCGCGATCGGTCAAGCCGCCCGTTCCACGGCGCGGCGCAGAGCCGCGGCGTGGCGAGAGGGCCGCTCCCGGTCGTTCGCCCACTTCTCCAGCCACCACAGGAGCCGTTCACGGTGCTTGCCGGGCCGGTGTGAGATGTCCACCAGCAGGTCACGGATCTCGTCCAGGGAACCGGGGCAGCGGTCGGCGTAGTCGTCGATCCACCTGTGGAGCGCCTCGAGGGCCGTGTCCTGGACCGGTTTGCGGGCCAGCGCCCGCGCCCACAGCTCAGCGAGCCGCGTGCGTTGGGAGGGCAGCAGGCTGAGCAGCAGGGGCACCCCGGCCACGGCGCCGTCCACGGTCCCGGTGGCGTCCCGTGCGGTCTCCTCGTACGGGTGGGAGGCCGCGAAGACGAACGCCGACAGTGTCTTGACCACCATGGGCGAGAGATCTTGCGGGGCGGACCAGTCGAGGTACGCCTCCAGCACATGACCGGCCCGGCCTTGGTGGAGAAGGTGCACACCACCCCATGCGACGGGCGTGAGGGTGCCCCAGTCGTCCTTGCGGTCGAGGGCGTCGTGCAGCACGTCCAGTGCGCGCTCGGGTGTGGCCCTGCCGAGCAGGCCGGCGACGGCATTGGCCGCCGTGCCGGCCAGCCTGCGTTCGTACGCGGAGGACCCCCCGCGCGCCCAGGCATGCAGCAGGTTCCACACCGGCTCGGCCGCTTCCGGCCTGCTGCCGGCCAGGCCGAGTGCGGTCGCCGCGGCCTGCCGTACCGGCCAAGAGGTGCTGCCCGCCCAGCTCTTCAGGAAGCGGTGCACTGCGTAGTCGTGATCGGCCCAGGCCAGTACGCCGGCAGCGACAGCGGCCCGCGCCCGCACCTCGAGGTCGGGATGGGTGAGTAGGCGGCGCAGCCAGGCGAGTACGGCCTCACGGCGCCCGTCGAGGGTCGTCCAGGCGTAGGCGAGCACCACCTGCCGCAGCAGCGAGCTGCGAAACCGTACGCGCGGAGGTCCCGCCGGCATGCTCCGCTCGGTGAAGGTCAGCTCGATCCAGGGCTGTTCATATCCGAGGCGGTCGCGAAAGCGGACATCCGGTGGCGCGTCGCCGGCGGGGGCGAGGGCGTTGCGCAGCGCCATGGCGGCCTCCGAGACCGTGAGGTAGCTGCTGTCCTCCAGCACGGCTGCGGCCAGGGCGAATCCGATGGCCTCCGGCTCATGGTGGAGGCTGAACCATGCGTGTACCTGGTCGCTCGGGTCCCGCAATGCGGCGACTTCGGCCATCAGATCTCCCTCAGCCGTGATGACCGAGGCCAGCCGGGCGGCGTGCCGGGCAGAGGGGCGCTCGCGCAGGGCGGTTGTCGCACCGGCCGTGTCGAGCAGGGCGTGCAGCTCTTCTTCCTTCCCGGGCTCGGGGCCGTGCCCGAGTACCCGGCGTTTCACCAGAGCCACCGGGTCGACACCGGACAGGTGATGCCAGGCCACCCCATCGGTGCCGGAGGCGGCGACGGCGAGTTCATGACCGCCGACCAGCACCAGATGACCCCGTGCGGCCCGGAGCCCGGCCACGGCTGCGGCCAGTCCGCGGAGAGTGGCCGGCCCGAACGCTTCGGCGCCCGCCGGGCCGTCGTCGAGAACGGCGAGGAAGCCGCTGTTCTTGGCAGGCGGCTCCCAGCCGGGTGCGGCGATCATCGTCGGGTCGAGGATGCGGTGACAGGCACCGCCGCTCGTGCCGCTGATGGCCATCGCCTCCGCGAGGAGATTCACGGCGGCAGCTTCGCGACCGCTGCCCGGCGGCCCGGTCAATACCAGAAGATGGCGCTCGCGCAGGAGGTCCAGCGCTTCGTCGTACGAGTCGGGATGGATGTACAGCTCGGTGTATTCGGAGAGTTCGGCGTCATCGAGGGCGATCGTGGCGGGTCCGCCCGACGCCCGGGCTCCGCTGCGGCCCCCGGTGACAAAGCCGCCACCGAAACTGACGGAATCATTGAAGAGAGCCAGCGTGCCGATCCGGGTTCCGGCGGCGTCGGCGTTGAGGCGCTCGGCGATGAGGTCGGCGATGGCGCCCGCCCGCACCGCCTCGGAGCGCTCCGTATCGTCCTGGCCTCCGCCGTTCACCAGCAAATGCAGCGCCTGCGATTCGCTGACCGGGCCGTCGCTCTCCGCGTCGTGCCGTTCGGGCGCGGAGGGTGCGCGGTCGTGTGCGGGGTCTGAGGCGTCGCCCGTCCCGGCGCCGTGCGGAGCGTCGCCCGCCGGTGCTTCCTCACTCATGATGTCGAACTTTCGTGCCGGCCCGGATGGCTTCAGGAGATGTTCCAGTCGCCCTGGATCTCGACCTTTTCGTTGAATACCTGAGCGTTCTTGATCAGGGCCGCGTTCACCTGTGCCGTGCCGCCGTGAGCCGCCACCGCCTCATCGACCTGTCGGCGGATCTCGGACTCGAAGTCGCGGTCACGGAGCATGTGGGCCAGCAGCAGGCGCTGCAACTGTTCCTGTGCCGCGGTGTCATCCGGGCTCTGCTCCACCCGGTCGAGTGCGTCCACCGCCTCGCCGTCGCCCCGGAAGCGGGCACGCACCCGCTCGATCAGCCTCGCGCCGCCGCTCCATCCGGACCGGCCGGCTTCCTGGCCGGCGGACTCCAACGCACCCTTGACCACCAGCGCGACCGCGGCGGCTGCGGCAGCAGTGACCGGATCCATGTTTCCCCCTTGCACCCACGGATTTTCGCCAACGCTAGCTGTCCCGGGTGCCGTTGTCGCACCCTGCCGGAGAATGTCCGGAAGTTGCTCTACTGCGAGGTCAATGGCCCTGTTCTCGTGGGGTTCCCGCCCGCATCGCCGCAGTTTGTTCCTCCACTTTCGGCCACTACGGGTGAGGTGTTGACGGAGAGAGGGAAGGGCAACTCCCGGACGGTCCGGCCGCGCGCTGTTCAGGGGTGAGGACCCGCCGCACCCCTCTCACGCCTCACCGCCTCACACCCGAACCACGATCCCCGTCACCACCAACCCCGCCCCCACGAGCCACCGGCCGCTGAATTCGGTGAGTTCCGTGCCGTCGACCACGGGTCCCGGGACGAGGAGGCGGGCGGTGAAGGTGGCGTTCGACGGGTCGAGGGTGAGGAGGGCCTCCTCGAAGTCGAGCCAGCGGTGGGTGAGGGGGTACCACGCCTTGTAGACGGACTCCTTTGCGCTGAACACCAGGCGGTCCCAGCAGATGTCGGGCTGTGCGGCGGCCAGTCGGCGCAGCTGGGCGCGCTCCTCGGGGAGGGTGATGAGGTCGACGACGCCGGGGTCGTTCACGGGCAGGTGGGGTTCGGCGTCCAGGCCGATCGTCCGTACGTCGGCCGAGCGGGCCACGGCGGCGGCGCGGTAGCCGGCGCAGTGCGTCATGGCGCCGACGATGCCCGGCGGCCACTGCGGCTCCCGGCCCGGGCCGGGGAGCAGGGGCGCGGGGGCGATGCCCAGTTCGGCCAGGGCGCTGCGGGCGCAGCCGCGTACGGTGCCGAACTCCTTCTGCCGCTGGGGCACGGCGTCGGAGACCAGTGCCCACTCCTCGGGAAACATCTCGGACACCGGGGCGTCGTGGAAGGCCTCGGCGGTGACGACGGGGGCCGGCAGCAGCTTGTCGATCATGCGGGGGTCCCGGTGGTTCCGGCGGCGACGGTGGCCGGCGCGGGCAGGATCTGTACCGGGCGGCCGGGTGCGGAGGCGCGGCGCTGCCACTCCCGGGGATAGCCGAGCGAGACCTCCTGGTGGGGTACGCCGTCGCAGATCAGCAGCCGCGGGATGTGGAGATGGCCGTAGACCACCGCGGCGGCACGGAACCGGTGCGGCCAGTCGGCGGTCGCCTCCGTACCGCACCACAGCGCGAAATCCGGGTACCACAGGGGCCGGGTCGGCTCGCGCACCACCGGCCAGTGGTTGACGAGCACCGTGGGCAACTCCTCCGGCAGGGCGGCGAGTCTGGCCTCGGTGGCGGCCACCCGTGCCCGGCACCACGCCTCCCGCGACGGGTACGGGTCCGGGTGCAGGAAGTGCTCGTCGGTGCACACCACTCCGGCCTCCTCGGCCCGGGCGAGCGCCTCTTCCTTGGACGCCGCTCCCGGCTGCCGGAAGGTGTAGTCGTAGAGGAGGAAGAGCGGTGCGATGACGGCCGGGCCGCCGGTGCCCTCCCAGACGGGATAGGGGTCCTCGGGGGTGAGGACGCCCAACTCCCGGCAGATCTCCACCAGATGCTCATAGCGCGCCACCCCGCGCAGCTGCACCGGGTCGTGGTCCGGCGTCCACAGCTCGTGATTGCCGGGCACCCACACCACCTTGGCGAACCGGCTGCTGAGCCGGGTGAGCGCCCAGCGGATGTCGGAGACGCATTCGCCGACGTCGCCGGCGACCAGCAGCCAGTCCTCGTCGGACTCCGGCCTTAACCCCTCGACGATGTCGCGGTTCTCCCGGTAGCGGACGTGCAGATCGCTGACGGCCACCAGGGTGCCGCGCCCGCCGCCGCGCGGGGAACCGGGAGCGGACGCGGGCGTGGGGGCGGGGCCGGCGGCGCCGGGCGTGAGGGTGCGGATCTCGTAGGTCACCATCGAAGTAAAGACGGTGCGGGGGAGAGAGTGAAGGGCGGCCCGGCAGGCGGGGCGTCATGTCACCGGCCTGGCGGTGGGGGAGCCGGCCGGCCGCCGGGGCCGGTGGCGGGAGCGCCGCCGCGGCGGATGCGGGTGGCCAGCCAGAGGTCGAAGCGGTCGTCGGGGTCGTCGAGGCGGCGGCCGGTGAGGTCCATGGCCTTGTCGAGGCGGTTGCGTACGGTGTGCCGGTGGACGCCGAGGTGCCGGCTGGTGGCGTCCCAGGCGCCGCCGGTCTCCAGCCAGGCCGCGAGGGTGGCGATCAGCTCCTCGCCGTTGTCCGCGAGATCGAGCGGGCCGAGCACGGTGTCGGCGTACCCGTGCAGCGTGCTGCGGTCGCCCAGGTCGAGCAGCAGCCGGCTGGCCTGGCTCTGCCGGGCCTCCGCGGGCTCGCCGCCCGACCGGCTGACGGCGAGCAGTCCGGCCGCCTGGCGCAGGGACACCCGTACCGCTTCGGGAGCGGTGGCCGGGCCGATGCCGGCCGGGCAGCGCGGGGCGAAGCGGGCGAGCACTTCGCGGATGTCCAGCTCCTCGCCCACCACCGCCTCGATGACCGCGCCCGGCGCCCCGTCCACGACCCTGACCAGGCCGCCGGGCATCGCCAGCGCCAGATCGGCGGCCATCTCCTGCGCGGCGCCGTCCGCCGCCCCGGCCCCGGATTCCGAGGGACCGGCTGCGGTACGGCCCCCCGGGGCCGCTGCCGCCTCCACCACGACCCCCCGCACCCGCTCGGCCGTCAGTCCGACCGACTGCAGCATGTCCCGGGCCCGGTCGGCGGACGGATCCTCGTCGGCCAGCAGCTCCGACAGCAGCGCCGACCGGCGGCGGCGCTCGGGCTCATCGCGGAGATGGCGGCGCTCCAGCTCCAGGGAGAGCAGCGAGACCAGGCCGGGTACGACCGAACGGGCGGCGTCGTCCGGCCGGCCGGTGAGCAGCAGCAGCCCGCGCAGCCGCCGCGCGCCCAGCGGCTGCACCTCCAGCTGCTGCCCCGCGGCCGTGCTGGACGCGCTGCCGCGCAGTCCGCGCGCGGCGACCCGTTCGAGCAGATCGTGCGCCTGCGCCGGTAGGGTCCGCCGCTCGCGCTCGCTCGTGGCGAGCAGCCGCCCGAGCGGGTCGAGCACCGCAGCGCCCACGCCGGTGGCGGCCGTCCACTCCGACAGCATCGGCCGCAGCCCATCACCGGTCGCCGCGGCCGTCAGCCGGCGCTGGGTCGCGAACGCCCGGTGCAGCAGCTCGCGCTGTTCGTCGGCCCGTGCGTCGAAGACCGCCTTGGTGACGGCGATGAACGGCACCTCGTCCGGCACCGTCAGCAGCGGCAGGCCGGCCTCCTCAGCCGCCCTCACCAGCGGCTCCGGCGCCTCCTGGTACGGCAGTCCCTGCCCCAGCCCGAGCGCCAGACAGGCCGCCCCGCCCTCGGCCGCGTCCCGGACGTACGCCCGGCAGGCGGCCGGCTCCATCGGCAGCAACAGGCCGATGGTCATGAGGAGTTCGCCGCCCTGCAGCCACTTGCCCGGCGTCGGCAGATCCGAGACCGTCGCCGCTTCGATGGTGCGGGCCAGCTGCTGCGGCGGCACGTCGTAGGTGACCGACAGCCGGAGATCGGGTCGGGCCAGCAGGTCGGAGAGATGCAGGGGCATGGACACAGTGTCCATCACCTGTCGATGGAGTGGACGATCGGGCGAGCGGGGCAGACGGCGGCCGTGGGCCTTGCGGCGGCTGTGGGGGGGCGCTGTCCCGGCCGGTCCGCGGGGCCGGGTTCTGCGGATGAGTGAAAGCCCTTCGGCCCGTTATGGTCGAGAGGTGCGGGAGTGGGGCTCTTCCTCACTTCTCGACCCGATGAAGGGACGTGAGTGCAGTGCAGACGGCGTTTCTGGTGGCTGCCGAGGGCATCGAAGAGGTCGAGCTGACCCGGCCGTGGCAGGCGGTGACCGACGCGAGCGGCGGCCCGACGCTGGTCTCCACCCGCGCGGGAAAGGTGCAGGCGTTCCACCACCTCGACAAGGCGGACACCTTCCCCGTCGATCTGACGGTGAACGAGGCCACCGCGGCGGACTTCGACGGACTGGTGCTGCCGGGCGGGGTGGCCAACCCGGACGCACTGCGCCTGGACGAGCGGGCCGTCGCGTTCGTCAAGTCGTTCTTCGACGCCGGGAAGCCGGTGGCGGCCATCTGCCACGCACCGTGGACGCTCATCGAGGCGGATGTGGTGCGCGGCCGCACGCTGACCTCCTGGCCGAGCCTGCGGACCGACCTCCGCAACGCGGGCGCCACCTGGGTCGACGAACAGGTCAAGATCTGCACCAGCGGACCGAACACCCTGATCACCAGCCGGAAGCCGGCCGATCTGGAGGCCTTCTGCGCGGCGTTCATCTCGGAGTTCTCGCACTGAGGCCCCGCGGCCGCCCGCCCTACGGCCCGAGCACCACCGCCGACTCCGGTGGCAGCCGCAGCACGCCGTCCGCCCCGGGAAGCCGGGCCGCGGGCCAGCCCGCCAGGGCCTGCAGCCCGGCTCCGCCGCCCGGACCGCCACCGTTCCTGTCTGCGCCGTCGCCGCCGACCGGAATGGCGGCCGTGGTCTCCCGCGCGAGATTGACCGCCACCCGTAGCGGCCCGCGCCGCAGCAGGAGCCAGCGGGCCTGCTCGTCGTAGCGGACACCGGTGTGGCGCGGGTCCGGGTCCGTCAGCGGCGGCAGCTCGTGGCGCAGCGCCAGCAGCGTACGGTGCCAGGCCAGCAGCGCGGTGTGCGGCTCCACGGCGGGCTCGCTCCAGTCCAGCACGCAGCGGTCGCGGGTCGCCGGGTCTTGCGGATCCGGCCAGTCGCCGGCGTGACCGGCCCACTCGTGCGCGGCGAACTCGCGACGCCGCCCGGCGCGTACCGCCTCCGCCAGTTCCGGATCCGTGTGAGCGGTGAAGTACTGCCACGGGGTGGTGGCGCCCCACTCCTCGCCCATGAACAGCATCGGTGTGAACGGCGCGCACAGCACCAGCGTGGCGGCGCAGGCGAGCAGCCCCGGGGAGAGCCCGGCCGCGAGCCGGTCGCCGAGCGCGCGGTTGCCGATCTGATCGTGCGTCTGGGCGTAGGCGAGCAGCCGGTAGGCGGGCGTCACCCGCAGGTCGAGGGGCGCGCCGTGCGTCTCGCCGCGGAAGCTGGAATAGCTCCCGTCGTGGAAGAAGCCGCCGGTCAGCGTCTTTGCGAGAGCGGCGAGCGGGGCGCGCGCGAAGTCGGCGTAGTAGCCCTGGGATTCGCCGGTGAGCGCGGTGTGCAGGGCGTGATGGAAGTCGTCGTTCCACTGCGCGTGCAGACCGTGTCCGCCGTCCGTCCGGGGTGCGGTGGTGCGCGGATCGTTGAGGTCGGACTCGGCGACCAGGAACAGCGGGCGCCCCAGCTGCCCGGCCAGCGCGTCGACGGCGGCGGACAATGCGGCCAGGAAGTGCGGGGTGCCGTCGTCGTGCAGCGCATGGACGGCGTCCAGCCGCAGCCCGTCGAGCCGGTAGTCACGTAGCCAGGAGAGCGCGCAGTCGAGGAGATAGCCGCGCACCTCGTCGCTGCCGGGGGCGTCAAGGTTGACCGCCGCGCCCCACGGCGTGTGGTGGGTGTCGGTGAAGTACGGCCCGAACTCCGGGAGATGGTTGCCGGACGGGCCGAGGTGGTTGTGCACCACATCGAGCACGACCCCCAGCCCGTGGCCGTGCGCCGCGTCCACGAACCGCTTGAGCCCGTCCGGCCCCCCGTACGGTTCGTGCACCGCCCAGGGCGCGACCCCGTCGTAGCCCCACCCGTGGCTGCCGGGGAACGGGCAGACCGGCATCAGGGAGACATGGGTGACGCCCAGGTCGGCGAGGTGCCGCAGCCGCGCGGCCGCGGCGTCGAAGGTGCCCTCGGGGGTGTACGTCCCGATGTGCAGCTCGTAGAGGACCGCGCCGGGCAGTGGGCGGCCGGGCCATGGATGCCGCCACCCGAACCGGTCGTGCTCGACGACCGCACCGGGGCCGCCTGGGCCCTCCGGCAGCCGCACGGCGCGCGGATCGGGCAGCGGCGGCCCGCCGTCGAGCCGGAAGCCGTACCGGTCCCCGTCGACGGCCGGTGCCTCGGTACGCCACCGGCCCGCGCGTCCGGCAGCGGGCTCCAGCGGGACTTCCGGTTCACCGGCCCGCTCACCCGCCCACTGGAGAGCGACCCGCCCGGCCTTCGGTGCCCACACCTCGAACAGCACGGCCGTCCTCCTTCGTTCGGTCCCGGTACCTGACGAAGAAAGCATGCTGCCGCGCCGCCCGACAGCCCGGCGCGGCGACACGGGCCGGCTTCACGCCATCCCGGTGAGCCGTTCCGGCGCGCCCGCGGGCCCGCCCGCACCGTCCCGCGCACCTACCTTGCCTGGACAGCGGCTCGCGGTGGCCGGAGAATCGCGGTATGACTTCGCTCGAGTTCCCCGCGCGTCCGGCGCGCCCGTCGGACGCCGACCGGGAACGCGCCCTCGACCTGCTGCGCGACGGTGCGGCGCAGGGACGGCTCTCCCAGGACACCTTCCTGCGGCGCCTGGAACTCGTCCTCACCGCCCAGCAGCAGTCCGAACTCGACCTGGTCACAGCTGACTTGGCGGCTCGCGGCAAGGTCCAGGGAGTCATGCTGCGGATGGTGGGCCGGGTGTCGGCGTTCCACCTCAGGGTGCGCCGCGCATGGCGTATGGAGCGGCTGCCGAAGCTGCTGCTGCCGGAGCCCGGCCCGCTCCCGCTGCGCATAGGACGGGCGCCCGGCATGGGCCTGCGGCTCAACCACGAGACGGTCTCCCGCGCCCACGCCGAACTCCGCAGCGCGAGCAAGGGATGGCTGCTCCGCGACCTCGGCTCCACCAACGGCACCTGCGTCAACGGCCGCCGTGTGGTGGGCGAGGTGCCGGTCGGCCCCGGCGACCACATCACCTTCGGCCGGGTGGATTACGTCCTGACGGAGCGCTGAGCGGGCGGTCCTCATACGGACCCGTCCCGTGGCGGCGGCGACGCCGCACCGTCCTCCGGCACCGGCTCCCGCCCGGCATCCCGCACCGGCCGGTCCCCCGACGGACGGGACGTCCACACCCCTTCCCCATGCGTCAGACCGGGCAACAGTCCCTGGAATTCAGGTACATGGCGGGCCGGCAGGAAACCGCTGACCAGCCAGGAGTGCCGCCCTCCGGTGGTCTCGGCGAAGGCGGCGCCCAGCGCCGCGAGGCGGGCGGTCACCGGCGCCAGCGCGGCGAGCGGGACATCGGCCTCGAAGGAGTGGCAGGGCTCGTGGACCCGGGTGCCGGCCCGGTGCAGCGCCCGCCGCAGTACGACGGGGGTGACCGTACGGAAATCCCCGGCGGTGCTGAGCGGGCCGACGAAGCCGGAACGGGTCAGCACCACCCGGCAGTCCGTCACCGCCAGCCCGTGCGGTCCGCGCCGCAGGGTCGCCAGCACGGTCTCCTCGATCGCCTGGTGGAATCCGTGCGGCAGGGCGTCCAGTTCGGTCTCGTACGTGAAGACCGGGCCGGAGCCCCGGGCGCCCGGCTCGACGCGGAGGCCGACCGTGGCCCAGGGCCCGGTGTGGCCGTGCCTGGCGATCTCCTCGCAGGCCTCGCCGATCCCGCACGGCCGCTCGACACACACCACCCGGCTGGGCGCGAACTCGGCCTCGATGCCGTGCTCCTGGTACAAGGTGGCCGCAATGATCTCCTTCTGCACCTCGCCGTGCAGCAGCACCGAGGTCGCGCCGTCCGGCGCGGGGCGCGCCCGCAGCAGCGGGTCCTGGTCGGCGAGCGTCAGCAGCGCGGCGCGCAGCGCGGCGGCGTGCGCCGGACGGCGGGCCCGGACCAGGGTTTCGAGGGTGGGGGAGGGGAACAGGGCGCTGTCTGCGGGGTCATCGGTGGCCGGTCCGAGACGGTCGCCGGTCCGGATGCCGGGCAGCCCGCGGACCACCCCGATATTGCCCGGGGTGAGCGGCCCGCCGTCGCCGGGCGGCCGGCCGACGACTTCGAGAGCGGTGATCCGTCCGGTCAGGGACCCGTCGGTGCCGTCCGCCCCGGGCCGGTGCAGTTCGATCTGCCGGCGTGGCCGCAACTCGCCCTCGTAGAGCCGGATATGGGCCGTCCGCTCGCCGTTCGGCGGCTGATGGACGGCGAAGACCGTGCCCCGGGGAGCGGTGCCCGTGCCGGCCGGCGCCGGCGGGATCAGCCGGACCATGCCGTCGATGAGTGCGCCGACGCCCTGACCGCCGAGCGCGGAGCCGAAGTACACCGGGTGCAGCGAGCCGTCGGCGGTCCGGGCGGCGAGCGCCTTGCGGAGCCGGTCCGCGGTCAGCCCCGGCCCTTCCGGCTCCGTGCCGCCATGACCCCGGCCGTGGGTTCCGGGGGCGATACCCACCAGCTGGGCCAGCACCGACTCGTCCACCTCGGCCACCGTTTCGGCGATCCGCTCGCGGACCCGGGGGTCCTCCAGGGCGTACGGCACCGCGTCGGCCTGCGCGGTGCCGAGGCCGGTCACGGACGTCATCGGGACGGCGGCCGGCGCCAGCAGCCGGCGGATGTCCGCGAGCAGCGCCTCGTCCCGGGCGCCGACCCGGTCGATCTTGTTGACGAACAGCAGGGTGGGCAGCCGCAGCCGCCGCAGCGTCTTCATCAGTACCCGGGTCCTGGCCTGGACGCCCTCCACCGCGGACAGCAGCAGGACGGCGCCGTCGAGCACCCCCAGCGCGCGCTCGACCTCGGCGATGAAGTCGGAGTGCCCGGGGGTGTCGAGGAGATTGACCTGGACCTCGCCGACGGTGAAGGAGGCGACGGCCGAGCGGATCGTGATGCCGCGCTGCCGCTCCAGCTCGTCGGTGTCCGTCCGGGTGTCACCGGCGTCGACGCTGCCGAGCCGGTCGATGGCACCGGTATCGAAGAGCAGTCGCTCGGTGAGGCTGGTCTTACCCGCGTCGACGTGGGCGAGAATCCCGATGTTCAGGGTGTGCGAAGGAAGCATGGAGAGTGGATTCCTCAAGAACTGTCGTCCGGTCGGGGCGATGAGTAGTTCCGAGGAATCCGCGCATTCCGTGCTCCTGGTTCGGGGAAAATCGGGCGTACGGGGCCATGGTTCGCCGGCGTATACGGCAACGCAACCGAATTAACCGGTCGGGGCGGCCGCTCAGTGCTGATGCAGCCCCCGTCCCGCCAGCGTCAGAAATGCCTCGCCGACCGCCTCCGAGAGCGTCGGGTGCGCATGGATGTGCGCGGCGACATCGGCCGGCTCGGCGTCCCAGGCCACGATCAGCTGGCTCTCCGCGATCATCTCCGAGACATGAGGCCCGACGAGATGGACGCCGAGCACCGCACCGGTGGCCGTGCGGCGGCGGAGTTCACCGAGTTGCTGCGCGCGGCGGGGAACGCGTCCTGTGAGGCGGGTGAATGATGCTGCGTCATTCCTGCACGAACAGCGCCACCGGTGACGCCGCCAGCAGCTCGCTCAGCCCCACCACCGCGCCGCCCGGCAGCTTGCGGCCGGTCAGCCGCTCGTGCCAGGAGCCGCCCGGCGGCAGCCGCAGCAGGGTGTCCCACCAGCCGCCGGTCTCCACCAGCCGCAGCGACAGACGGGTCACCACCGTCAGCACCCGGCCGCTGCGGCGGAACGCCACACAGTGCTCGGCCGCCGGGCCCTCCGCATACACCGGCTCGTACGACGCCGTGGCGCCGAACCACTGGGGATGGTCGCGCCGCAGCCGCAGCGCCGTGGCGGTCAGCCGGAGCTTTTCGGCGGACAGATCGCGCGGCGCGCTGCCGGCGTCCAGCTCGGCCAGCAGCTCCGGGACGAAGTGGGCCGGCCCCCTGTTGTCCGGGTCGACCAGTGCGGCATAGGCGCGTTCGGTGCCCTGATAGAGGTCGGGAACGCCCGGCATGGTCAGATGCAGCAGCGCCGCGCCCAGCACATTGGCGCGGATGAACGGGGCGAGTTCCCCGTCCAGCGCGGCGAGCGGGGCGGCTGTGGGACCGCACGGTCCATTGCGTACGAACTCCGCGACCGCCTCCTCGTAGCCCGCGTTCCGCTCCGTCCACGAGGTGCGCAGCCCGGCCTCCCGTACGGCCTTGAGGACCGCGGGCGCCACTCGTTCCGCCGCGGTTCCGTCGCCGGGCGCCCCCAGGCCGAACGCGGTCTGCCAGGCCAGCCACGACACCATCGGATCCGACGGACCGGCTCCGTTCATGCCACTGGCGCCGACCTCGCACACCGCGCCGTCGGCCATCGCGCCCAGGACGTCCCGCCACCGGTCAGGGCACTCCGACAGCACCGCGATCCGGGCCCGTACGTCGGCGCTGCGTTTGGTGTCGTGCGTGGAGAGCACCGTTCCGGCGGCCGGCCGGTCCCGCTGCACCCGGGCGCAGTGCGCATGGAACGCCTCCGGCGGGAGCGCCGGTTCCCCGGGGGCGCCGCCGACCTCACAGGCCGACAGCAGCACCGGATAGCGGTAGAAGGCGGTGTCCTCCACGGATTTGGCGTGCAGCGCGGACGCGGTCTGCGCGAACCGCGCGGCGAAGTCGGCGCAGTCCGCGCTGTCGTGGTCCTGGTCGTCCGTCAGCCGGCCGAGCGCCAGATCGTGGATCAGATCCACCGCCCGCCCCTCCTCGGGCACCCGGAAGGCGGTACGCGCCCCCGCCGCAGCCGTGCCCAGCATCGCCGCATCCCGCTCGGCCTGCCCGGTATCGGCGGCGTACGGGCGGTACACCGGCAGCCGCACCATCAGCTCACGGATGGCGTGGCGCAGCGCCCACGCCGCATGGTCGCCCGGTTCGGGGACGCGCGCGCTGATGCGGGCCGCGGTCCGCACCAGCCGCTCGACCTCGGCCGAGAGATCGTGCGTGATGACCTCGTACGCGGCCCGGCGCACCGTCTCCTCCCAGTCGCCGCCCTCGTCGGCGAGCGGGGTGACGAAGTCCCGGTAGTGCGAGAACAGCCGTCCGGCGCCCTGCGGGCAGACGAACAGGCCGTCGATGTGCCGCAGGGCGTCATAGCCCGTGGTGCCCGCACAGGCCCAGCTCTGCGGCAGCTGTTCGTCGCCGGTGAGGATCTTCTCGACGACCGTCCAGCGGCCTCCGGTCCCCTCGTGCAGCCGGGCCAGATAGCCGCGCGGGTCCACCAGGCCGTCCGGATGGTCGATGCGCAGCCCGTCGATGACGCCCTCGCGGATCAGCCGCAGCACCGTGGCATGGGTCGCCTCGAAGACCTCGGGGTCCTCGGCGCGGACCGCGATCAGCTCCGAAATGGTGAAGAAACGGCGGTAGTTGAGCTCGCTGCGGGCCAGCCGCCACCAGGCGAGGCGGTACCACTGGGCCTCCAGGAGGCGCGTCAGCGGCAGCCCCTCCGTACCGGGACGCAGTGGGAAGGCGTGCTCCTGATAGCGCAGCACCTCGCCCTCGATGCGGAAGTGCCGCGCCTCGTCGCCGAGCCGGCCGCCGAGCACCGGCAGCAGCAGCCGGCCGCCGTGTCCGGCGTCCCAGTCGATGTCGAACCACCGCGCGTACGGGGACGACGGGCCGTCGCGCAGCACCTGCCACAGCGGCCCGTTCAGCGACACCGGCTCGGGCACGGCCATATGGTTCGGCACGAAGTCCACGACCAGCCCGAGGCCGTGCGACCGGGCCGTCGCCGCCAGCGCCCGCAGCCCCGGCTCGCCGCCCAGCTCGGCCCGTACCGCCGCATGATCGACCACGTCATAGCCGTGGGGGGATCCCGGCACCGCCTCCAGCACCGGCGAGAGATGCAGATGGGAGATCCCGAGCGCGGCCAGATGCGGGACGGCCCGCTCGGCGGCGGCGAACGGAAAGTCCGGCTGGAGCTGCAGCCGGTAGGTGGCGGTCGGCGACGTACTCGGTGGCTGCGTCATGGGAACACCCGTACCCCGCTGACGGCCCGTTGTGTCCTCCCGCCCGGCATTGGTGTCGTCCCTTCCTCCAAGGGATCGGTCCGTGCGGCCGCAGACCTTCGTACGTCCGGTGTGTGGGGTGCGCGGACCGTGCCCGGATAGCGTCTGGCGATGATCGCTGCCATGGCCACCTATCGCCGGGTGCTCGCACTGAGCGGGCCGATGCTGCCCGTCATCTCCTTCCTCGGCAGGCTCCCCACGGCCATGTGCCAGCTCGGCAGTCTGCTGCTGGTGGCGCGGACGAGCGGCTCGCTGGCCACCGCGGGTCTGGTGGGCGGTGCGCTGGCGGCGGGTCAGACGGTGGGCGGGCCGCTGCTGGGCCGGCTCGCCGACCGGCACGGGCAGCGGCCGGTGGTGCTGGCCGCCTGCTGGTTCGATGCGTTCGCCGTGGCCGCGCTGGTGGCCGCCGCCCTCGCCCGGACCGAGGCGCTGCCGCTCGCGCTGATCGGGCTGCTCGCCGGTGCCGGGGTACCGCAGATCGGGCCGCTGGCCCGCACCCGGCTCGTGGCGCTCGCCCGTCGCGCACGGGCCGACGAGCCCCTGATCAACACCGCGCTGTCCTTCGAAGGCACCCTGGACGAGATGTCGTTCGTGCTCGGCCCGGCGCTGGTGGGACTGTCCGCCACGGTGGCCCACCCGGCCGTGGCGCTCGCCCTGGCCGCGCTGCTGCTCGCGGTCTGCGGCTCGGCCTTCGCGCTGCATCCGACGGCGGCGGTGCTGCATCCGACGGTGGCGGTGCCGCACCCGGCGGCCAAGGTGCGGCACCCGGCGGCCGGGGCGCCGGTGCCCACGAGCGAGGCGCCGCGGGCCACCGCCCCCTCGACCGCCCCCGCGACCGACGGCCCCCGTGCCAGGACCCCCGGCGCCCGGCCGATCCGCCCCCGGATGCCCCGCGCGGTGCACGGCATGCGCGCCTCGATGGCGCTGCAGGGCGTTCTCTTCGGCGCCTGCCAGGCCGGCATCACCGCGCTCACCGAACGCCTCCACCAGCCCGACCAGGCTGGACTCGTCTACGCCGCGATGGGGGTGATGAGCGCGGTCGCCGGACTCTCACTGGCGCTGGTCCCCGCCCGGATCGCGCTGCCGACGCGCTGGCGGGCGGCCGCCGCCGCGCTGATCGTGCTGTCCGTGCCGCTGCTGTTCGTACGGACCCTGGGGGCGCTCTATCCGGTCGTCGTGGTGCTCGGGGTGGCCATTGCCCCGCATCTGATCACGCTCTTCAGTCTCACCGAACGGCTGGTGCCGGCCGGCCGGCTGGCCGAATCGATGGCGTTCCTCACCAGCGCGGTGGTCGGCGGCCAGGCGCTGTCCCTGGCCGCCGCCGGCCGGCTCGCCGAGGCCCACGGCCCCTCCGCCGCCTTCGCCGTCGCCGTCGGGGCCGCTGTCCTGATCCTCAGTATCGCCCTCGGCTCCCCGGTCCGGCGGCCCGCCGCCACTACGCCGGCCGCTGCAGCACCAGCAGGCTCCGGCCGATGAGCGTCAGCCGGTCGCCGGCCTTGACCTTGGCGCCGCCGCCGTCCGCCACCGCCTGCGGCCGGTCGGTGTCCACCACGATCTGCCACTGCCGGCCGAGATGCTCCGGAACCCTGAACTCCTGTTCCTGGTCATGGGCGTTGAACATCAGCAGGAACGAGTCGTCGGTGATCGGTTCACCCCGGGGACCCGGTTCGGAGATCGAGCTGCCGTTGAGGAACACCGCCAGCGACTTGGCATGCACCGACTGCCAGTCGCGCGGCCCCATCTCCTCGCCGCCCGCCGTGAACCACGCGATGTCGGACAGCTCGTCGTGGGTGCCCTCCATCGGGTGCCCCTGGAAGAACCGCCGGCGCCGGAACACCGGATGGTCGCGCCGCAGCCACACCATCTGCCGGACGAACGCCAGCAGCGCCAACTGCTCCTCGTCCGCCACCGACGCCTCGTCCGCCTCGTCCGGTGCGCCGGGCCCGGCCGGTGCGCCCGCGCCCCCGGCGGGGACCGGCTCCGGCCAGCGCACCCACGACAGCTCGTTGTCCTGGCAGTAGGCGTTGTTGTTGCCGCCCTGGCTGCGCCCGAACTCGTCCCCGTGGCTGAGCATCGGCACGCCCTGCGACAGCATCAGCGTGGCGAGGAAGTTGCGCATCTGCCGCGCCCGCAGCCGGCGCACCCCGGGATCGTCGGCCGGCCCCTCGGCGCCGCAGTTCCAGGACCGGTTGAAGCGCTCGCCGTCCCGGTTGTCCTCGCCGTTGGCCTCGTTGTGCTTCTCGTTGTACGCGACCAGATCGTGCAGCGTGAAGCCGTCATGGCAGGTCACGAAGTTCACCGAGGCCAGCGGCCGCCGCCCGTCCTCCTGGTAGAGGTCCGACGAACCCGTCAGCCGGGACCCGAACTCCGCCAGGGTGCGCGGTTCACCCCGCCACAGATCCCGCACGGTGTCCCGGTACTTCCCGTTCCACTCGGTCCACAGCGGCGGGAAGTTCCCCACCTGATAGCCGCCCTCGCCGACGTCCCACGGCTCGGCGATCAGCTTCACCTGGCTGACGACCGGGTCCTGGTGCACCAGATCGAAGAACGACGACAGCCGGTCCACCTCGTGGAACTGCCGGGCCAGCGTCGCCGCCAGATCGAAGCGGAAGCCGTCCACCCGCATCTCCTGCACCCAGTAGCGCAGCGAGTCCATCACCAGCTGCAGCACATGGGGGCTGCGCATCAGCAGCGAATTCCCGGTGCCCGTGGTGTCCATGTAGTACTGCTTGTCCTCCGACAGGCGGTAGTACGAGGCGTTGTCCAGCCCCCGGAACGACAGCGTCGGCCCCAGATGGCTGCCCTCGGCGGTGTGGTTGTAGACGACATCGAGAATCACCTCGATACCGGCCTGGTGCAGCGCCCGTACCGCCGTCTTGAACTCCAGCACCTGCTGCCCGCGGTCGCCCCAGGACGCATAGGCGTTGTGCGGGGCGAAGAATCCGATGGTGTTGTAGCCCCAGTAGTTCGTCAGCCCCGCGTCCACCAGCCGGTGGTCCTGGACGAACTGATGCACCGGCATCAGTTCCAGCGCGGTCACCCCGAGCTTGGTCAGATGGTCGATGAT
This sequence comes from Streptomyces sp. NPDC048434, assembly GCF_043200375.1. NCBI lineage: Bacteria > Bacillati > Actinomycetota > Actinomycetes > Kitasatosporales > Streptomycetaceae > Streptomyces > Streptomyces sp. NPDC048434. Next base: position 226,063 of record NZ_JBICXQ010000001.1, read on the forward strand.
CGCCGGATGCGCCAGCGCCGCATAGGTGCCGCGCAGCTCCTCGGGGAGCTCCGGATGGCGCATCGTCAGACCCTTGACATGGGCCTCGTAGAGCACCGTCTCGTGATACGCGGTGCGCGGCGGACGGTCGTCCCCCCAGTCGAAGTACGGGTTGACCACGACCGACGCCATGGTGTGCGGCGCCGAGTCCAGGTCGTTGCGGACCTCGGGGCGTCCGAAGTGGTAGCCGTAGACGGCCTCGTCCCAGTCGATCCGGCCGCTCATGGCCCGTGCGTACGGATCGAGCAGCAGCTTTGCCGAATTGCAGCGCTGCCCCCGTTCCGGTTCGTACGGACCGTGCACCCGGAAGCCGTAACGCTGCCCCGGCATCACCCCCGGAAGAAACGCGTGCCGCACATTGGCGTCGCTCTCACGCAGCTCGACGGCGGTCTCCGAACCGTCGTCGTGCAGCAGACACAGTTCGATGCGCTTCGCGGCTTCGGAGAACACCGCGAAGTTGGTGCCCGCCCCGTCATAGGTGGCACCCAGCGGATACATCTGTCCCGGCCAGACCTGCATGGGTAGACTCTTCCACTTTCTTCTCGGGCGCTGCGGCGACTCCACGACACGCATTTGCGGAACAGATCGAAATCTTTCCCCAATTTTTCGCAACTTCTCGCACACAGAGGGCTTTTCGCGGGATCTCCGCTCAATGGTGGGCAACCTGTCGCGATGTCGGATCGTCCTACTGGTCGTCCTACTGGAGGACGGACGGGGGGATCCGACATGCGTGTCACGGGACGTGACAACAGGGGGGAACCGTGCACCACCTGATGCACCGCCACCTCGGCAAGGTCCTCGCGGGCGCCGCCCTCGCACTGACCGGCACCGCCGTCATGGCCGCGATCACCTTGCCCGCCGGCGCCGGCGCCGCGGACGGAACGAACGGCGGGAGCCGGCCCGCCGCGGCCGGCCCGCCCGCACCGGGACACGACCCGGGACCACCGCCGCCCGGCGTCGTCGAGGCAGCCCGCCCACAAGGGGAGCGCGGCCGTGGACGGGACCCGCTCACCGACGACGAACTCCGGCGCGCCGAGGACCTGGCGCTGCCACGTACCCGGCGCGGCGCCGCCGCCGATGTCACCGGACGGCCCGGGCCCGAACGCCTCACCACCGACCTGGCCGAACTCGCGCCCTCGGAGACCGGGCTCGCCGGCCCGCCGCGCCGGGCGCTGGTCTCCTTCTACGACTACAAGAGCGACAGCTACGTCACCAGGACCGTCAACCTCACGACCTCGAAGGTGGAGTCGACGGACACCCAGCACGGCGTCCAGCCCCCGCCCAGCCACGCCGAGGCCGTCGAGGCGGCCCGGCTGCTGATCGCCGCCCCGCTGGGCTCCGGGCTGCGCCAGGACTATCGCGACGCCACCGGACGCGACCTCACCGGGCCGGATCCGCTCGCCGTGACCGGTTTCGTCTACCGCGGCCGCGCGGAAGGCGAAGCGCCGGGCGCCCTGGGTGACTGCGGGCAGCACCGCTGCATCCGCCTCTTCACCAAGGTGAAGAACGGCCGGTGGATCGACACCCGCCGCTTTGTGATCGACCTCAGTGCCCGCACCGTCGCCCGCCTCGGCTGACCGCGCCCCGGTACCGCCGACCCCCACCACTCCTTTCCCAGGAGCCCCTCACATGCCCCGAAGACGCCCTGCCGGCACCCGCCGCCCGCGCCGCCGCGCCGCGGTCCTCACCGCCGTCCCCCTGCTGCTCATGGCGACCGCCCTGCTGACCGGCCCGTCGGCCCAGGCCGTGCCCGAAGCCCCCGCCGCTCCGGGCGCCGGCGCCCCTGCCCCCCGCTGCAGCGCCGCCTACCGCATCACCCAGACGCTCGACGGCGGCACCGTATGGCGGATGTGCTGGCACTACGAAGGCAATGCCGGCCTCGTCCTGGACGACGTCTCCTACCAGCCCAAGGGCGAACGCGCCCCGATCAAGGTGCTCACCACCGCCAAGCTCGCCCAGATCCATGTCCCCTACGACGACGGCGGGAACGAATACGACGACCTCACCGGTCAGGGCTTCGCCCAGGGCCTGATGAAGCTCGACCCCGCCGAATGCCCCGGCGGCACCATCAAGACCGTCCGGGTCCCCGGGGCCTATGACGCCGCGCACCCCGACGTCAGCGGCCTGTGCGCCACCACCCGCGCCCGCGGCCACGCCTACCGGATGGGCCCCTACCCCGGCGAGCACGCCAAGACCTACCAGCTCCAGGGCAAGGACCTGCTGCTCTACACCGTCAACAAGGTCGGCTGGTACGAGTACATCAGCGAGTGGCGGTTCTCCGGCGACGGCACCATGACCCTGCAGGCCGGCGCCACCGGCACCGTCTCACCCGGCGACTACGACGCCGGCGACGGCCGTGGCGCGCCGCTCGGCAAGGGCGCCAAGGACTACGCCACCAGCCACAGCCACAACGTCTTCTGGCGGCTGAACTTCGGCTTGGACGGCTCCGCCGCCAACAAGGTCGAGCAGTTCGACTCCGCCACCACGGTCCGGCCCGGTGGCCGCACCCCCACCATCCGCACCACCCGTACCCCCGTCACCAAGGAGCTGGCCGGGGACTCCGGCGCGCTGCGCTGGTGGCGGGTGGTGAGCGCCACCGGCAGGAACCAGGACGGCCACCCGCGCTCGTACGAGATCGTCCCGGGCGCCACCAGCAAGTACACCGGGCGCAGTTACACCACACACGACATCTACTTCACCGAGTACAACAAATGCGAGCAGTTCGCCAGCAACAACCTGGCCAACTGCGGCGCGCATGCCGGCAAGAGCGTCGACACCTGGGTCAACGGCCAGCCGCTGAAACACCCCATCGCGTGGGTCAATATCGGGTTCCATCACATCGCCAGGGACGAGGACCAGGAGCCCATGCCTGTTCACTGGCAGGGATTCCAGCTGGTGCCCCGTGACGTCACCGCTATGAATCCGCTCACTCCACCCGCGCTGGCCGGGCACAACGGGCACTATGGATAAGGGGAGTTGGTAACCGACTCGATCCATCCTGCTGCACCGTCTCCCGCACCGCAGTAGTCTGCCTTGATCGTTGGCACGGGGGTTCGGGAAGGCGGTGGCAGGTGAGCGGCGGGCTGGAGTTGCCCCCTGGTGACGAGAGTCATGAGGGCCATGAGGGCGGCTCCCTCGACGCACCGCCCGGCGCGGTGTCCCTGGCGCGGCCGCTGGAGATCGGGGCGGAGCTGGACTGGGGCGCCGACGCCTGGAGCGAGGTGCGCACCCGCGCCCGGCGGGCCGGCCGCGCCTACATCTGGCTGAATCTCGTCGAGCAACGGCTGCGGGCCGTCGTCTCGGCCGTCCTGCGGCCCATCTACGAGCCGGTGCACGGCGACGAATGGGTCATCGCCGCGGCCGGGCCCGCCGGACAGGAGTGGGTCCAGCGCGCGGTCGCCGTCCGCGAGGTCAGCCGCCGCAAGGGCTACCTCCTCGACCCCGCCGACGACAACATCGTCAGCTTTCTGACGCTCCCGCAACTCCGCGAACTGATGGTCCAGCACTGGCCCTGCTTCGAGCCGTACTTCGACGACCGCCGCGACGTCGAGCTGGCCCTCGACGAACTGGAGGTCGCCCGCAACATCGTCTCCCGCAACCGCGCCCTGTCCGAGACGGTCCTCGCCCAGGCCGAGCGCGCCTCCGCCCGCCTCCTGGACATACTCGGCTCCGGCGTCGGCACCCGTATCTCCGGCCGGCTGCCCATCGACGCGGTGGAGGACCTCGTCGGCGACCGCTACGCCGACGTGATCGGTGTGCACTCCGACCGGGTGCGGCTGCAGCGCCAGCTCCCCGCCGAGGACCTCTTCGGCAACGCCCGCCGGCTCGACGCCGTCGGCATAGGGCTGAACCTCCTGGTCCAGAACTACTCGGGTCGCCGCCTGGTCCGGCTCGCCGAATCCGGCTGCCGCGTCCGCCTGCTCTTCCTCAACCCGGCCAGCAGCGCGGTCCGCCGCCGGGAGCGCGAAATCGGCCTGAAGAAGGGCGAGATGAGCCGCTCTATCGAGATGAACATCCTCCATATGCGACGGGTGCGCGCCCGGCTGCGCGACCCCGGTGCCTTCGAGATCCAGGTCTTCGACGAGACCCCGCGCTTCACCGCCTACCTCGTCGACGGTGACGGCCCCGACGGCGTGGCCGTCGTCCAGCCCTACCTCCGCAAGAGCCGTGGCATGGAATCCCCCGTCCTCGTCCTCCGCGGCGGCGGCCGGGAGGTCGTCCGCCAGGACGCCCGGGACGGCGACCATGGCCTCTTCGAGACCTACCGGGAGGAATTCGAGAGCATGTGGGCGGATTCGCGGCCGGTTTCCTGACCGGCTGCCGCCCCATCACCTGCGGGCGACACCGGCGGGCGGCACCGGAGGGTGCCGGTCGGAGGGGGAACGGGGAGAGGAGCGAAGGGGCCGGGAGGTACGACACGGGCGGGCCTTACGGCGTCCCCGTGATCCCTCCGTCGACCCGCAGCTCGATGCCGTTGACGTAATCGGCCAGCGGGCTCGCCAGGTAGGCGACCGCGGCGGCGATGTCCTCCGGGCGCCCCAGCCGTCCGCTCGGGTTCGGCGCATACCCGGCGACGATCTCCGCTTCGTCCGGTCCGCCCTCCGGGTCCGTCCCGGTGCCGTCGCCCGCCGCCGCGCGCTCCTCGAACATCCGGGACATGGAGGGGGTGACGATCACCCCCGGGCTCACACAGTTCGCGGTGACCCCGGTCCCGGCGAGGTGCCGGGCCAGGCTGGTGGTCATGTTCACCACGGCGGCCTTGGCCGCGGAGTACGCCACCATGTTGGGCAGCGGTGTCCGCACCGCCCGGCTCCCGATGGTGATCACCCGGCCCCAGCCGTGCGCACGCAGCGACGGCAGCAGTGTCTGACTGACCCGCACGGTCGGCAGCACATTTCCCTCGAAGGCGGCCCGCCAGTCGGCCGGCCGGGAAGTCTCCCAGTCGTGCTCGGCGAACGGACCGGCATTGTTGACGAGGATGCGGGCCCCGAAGTCGCGTGCGGTGAGGGCGACCTGTTCGGCGATGCCCGGTTCCGTCAGATCGCCGAGCACCACTTCGGCCCGTACGCCGCGGGCCGCGACCTGCTCGGCGACGACCGCCGCGGCTGCCGCGTTGCGCCCGTGTACGAGGACCTCGCAGCCCTCGTCGGCCAGCATCTGGGCGATCGTCGCCCCGATCCCCGAACTGCTGCCCGTCACCAGCGCGCCGTGTCCTGCCAGCCGTAGGTCCATGGCGGTCAGCCTAGGGCCTGACCCGTCGGACCGGGCCGAGGTGTATTGACCCGGAGCATTGACCGCACGGCTGGGGGGCGGGTTGCCGTTGGGTGCGGTGCGGCAGCGGTTGCTGCCCTGCCGCGACGGGTGGCCGGTCGATTGTCAGTGGTGCGTGCGAGAGTGGGCGGGCAACGGGGGAAGTACCACTGAAGGAGGCCGCATGAGCGAGCGCAGCGTGGGGGTCTCCCCGGCCCAGGGCCGGGGGAGAGGCAAGGAGAGGGGCGCGCCGAGCGAGTGCGAGGCCGAGCGAAGCGAGGTTTCGGCATGAGTTGGCATCAGGAGCTGCTGGTCAGCTTCGACCTGGAGACCACAGGCACCGATGTCGAGCGGGACCGCATCGTCACCGCCGCGCTGATCCGGCTGGAGGGGGACGGCCGCGCGGTCGCGCAGCACACCTGGCTGCTCGACCCGGGGGTGCCGATTCCCGATGAAGCGGCGGCTATTCACGGCATTTCGACCGCATATGTCCAAGAGCATGGCCGACCGCCGGCGACCGCAATAGAGGAAATTACCGAGGCACTGGCCGATGCCCTGCGCGCGGACATCCCGCTGGTGGTGATGAACGCCCGCTATGACCTCTCCCTTCTGGACCGCGAGTGCCGGCGCCACGGCCTGCGGACACTGACCGAACGACTCGGACACGCCCCCGCGCCGGTCATCGACCCCCTCGTCCTGGACAAGCATGTGGACCGCTACCGCAAGGGGAAGCGCGCGCTGCAGGCGCTCTGCGGTCACTACGGCGTCCGGCTCGACGGCGCCCACGAGGCGGGCGCCGACGCGGCGGCCGCGGCCGGGGTCGCCCGGCGCATCGGGGAGACGTTCCCGGCCGTCGCCATCCCGTCGCCCCGTGCCCTGCACGCCCTCCAGGAGCAGGTGGCCGCCGAACAGGCCGCCTCGTTCCAGGCGTATTTGCGGCGATCCGGCGACCCACAGGCGATAGTCGAGCAGGCCTGGCCCCTGATCCCGTACCAGGCCAAGGCCTGAGCCGGAGCGGCAGTGCGCCGGCACGGCCGTGCGGCGGGCCGGACCCCGCGAACTCCCGCCACACCAGGGCCCTCCCGGCACAAACAGGGTCCTGTCTCCGCTCAGCAGGCCCGGCCCCGGGCTCCGGCCGCCCCGCTCAGAAGGGGTACCACCGCACCGTCGCGTCCTTGTCGCGCAGTGAGGCGATCCGGCGCCGGAACTCCTTGAGTGCCGCCGGGTTTCCGGGCGCGTGCTGGGACACCCAGGCGCAGCTCGCCGTCTCCCGGGACCCGCGCAACACGGCGCAGCCCTCCCAGACCCGTACGTCCCAGCCGTATACGGACACAAAGGTGTCGTACGCGTCCGGGGACAGGCCGTAGCGGTCCCGGCTCAACGCCATCACGACCAGGTCGTGTTCCCGCAGATCGGAGGAGAAGGTTTCCAGGTCGACCAGCACCGGTCCGTCGGGCCCGACATGAACGTTGCGGGTCAGCGCGTCGCCGTGGATGGGGCCGCGGGGCAGATGCGGCTCCAGGGCCGTGGCGGCCGCCGCGAACGCATCCCGCCGCCCGCGCAGATACTCCGCGTCCGGCGCCGACACGGCGTCGCCGGCCAGCCGCAGCCAGCGCTCGACGCCACCGAGCAGTTCGCGCCGGGGCAGCGCGAACGGCGGCTCCGGCAGGGCATGGACCAGCTTCAGCAGGGCGGCGAGATCGTCCGGCCCGGCGGGGCGGACGGCCTCCGGCAGCCGCTGCCAGTACGTGACGGGGTGTCCGTCGACCAAGGCGGCCACGGACTCCGCGGCCCGTACGGCCGGCACCCCCTCGGCCGCCAGCCACCGCGCCACCCCCAGTTCCCGCTCGGCCCGCTCCAGGAGTTCGGCGCTGCGGCCCACCCGTACGACCGGCCCGTTGTCGCCGAGGGCGAAGACGGCGTTCTCGCCGAGCGAGAGCAACGCGGCGTCGGCTGCCGCATCGGGGCGTCCGGCCGCGGCCAGCACGTCCCGGGCGCGCGCTTCCGTGAAGGCGGCGGGGCTCGGTTCGGTCATCGGAATGCCTCCTGCGGTGCGTGAACGCGACCAGTGTCGCAGGTCCGTCGGAGCCCCCAGGGAGACCTCCCAGGTGGGGAGATCCTCCGGGGAATCCGGCCAGGACCTTGACGGATGTGGCCGCCGTCACGACGATGACGGCGGCCGGGAGCGGCCGACGGGGGAGAGGGGGAGCGATGGCAGCAGTGCCGACGGCGGGGGTTCACGGCGGAAGACCGACCGAGCCGTGCCCTGAGGAGTCCCTGCCGTGACGTTGGCGACCGCGCCACAGCGGTCAAACGCAGCTGCCGCTGACCGTGCCACCCGAACCCGGCGCGATCACGGCGCCTGGTTCCTCGTGCTGCCTGCGCTGATCCCGATCCTGGTACTGAGCGTGGGGCCGCTGCTCTACGGCATCGGACTCGCGTTCACCGACGCCCAGTCGGGCCGGACCCAGGCCACCCGCTTCGTGGGGCTGCTGAACTTCTCCGATCTGTTCCAGGACTCCCTGTTCTGGGACTCCTTCCGGATCGGCCTGGTCTGGGCGTTCGGGGTCACCGTCCCGCAGTTCTTCCTCGCCCTCGGTCTTGCCCTGCTGCTCCATCTCCCCCTGCGGCTGCGCTGGCTGGCCCGGGCGCTGGCGATCATTCCGTGGGCGATGCCGGAGATCGTCGTCGGCATCATGTGGCGGCTGGTCTACCACCCGGACGCCGGCATCCTGAACGAGACGCTGCGCGGCCTCGGCCTGTCCGGAGCCGGCGATGGCCGGGACTGGTTGAGCGGCCTGGCCACCGCCCTGCCCGCGGTCATCGTCGTCGGCATCTGGGCCGGGATGCCGCAGACCACCGTGACCCTTCTGGCCGGTCTGCAGCATGTGCCACGCGAACTGCACGAGGCCGCGGCCATGGACGGCGCGGGCGCCTGGCGCCGCTTCCGTACCGTCACCTGGCCCGCTCTCCGGCCCATCGCGCTCTCCGTCACCGCGCTCAACTTCATCTGGGAGTCGATCCATTGGGGTCTTGAATCGCCCTGACCTGCGGTTCCCTTGATCAAATGATCCGGGATGGGAAACGACTGGGAGATGATCTAGGAATCGGTTTCCCGAAGCTGCTTCTGCAGCTCCTCCCAACGCCCCTGCAACGCCTTCATGATGGCACGCTCCATCGGCACCGTCACGCTGGAGTAGATCCCCTCGACACCCGGCACCTCATGCCCCATCCGCGACTCCACGGCGAACTTCGAGTGCCCGTCCTCGTCCAGCCACGCCTTGTGCCCGTGCCGCAGCAGATATAGCCGCTTGCCCTTGAACGTCGGCACGGCCGGGATAGCCGGCCGCGGCTTCCGCACGCGCGGCCCTGAGCGCTCATCGGCGCCGTCCGCGATCGGACGCCAGTACTTGTAGTCGAAGTTCACCGCGCCCAGGCTCCCGCCCTGGATCGCAGGGAACACCCACTTGCTGTCATGGCTCGCCAGCAGCTTGTCCAGCATCTCCGCCAGCAAGACCGGCACCACGAGCGTGCGGTGAGAGTCGTACTTCGGGGGGAAGAACTGCAACGTCCCCTCTGAGTACTGAACTTGGCGTTCAACACGGATCGCCGGCATCAGGCCCTCGCCCTTGCCGTACCGCTCCATGTCCTCCTCGTACCGCTCCTCATCGTCCGGGTCCGTCCGCAGGTCGGCGCCCGGCCAATTCGGGTAGCAGTACTCACGCGTGAGCCCGTACAGCTCCCCCGGCCGCATCCCGGTCATCGCCATCGTCCAGATGAACACGTAACCGGGGAACCCGAAGAACGCTTCTGCGTTGCGGGCAAGCTGCTCGACGACGAGCGCGCCCACATCCTTCTTGCGTTCCTTCTTCTTCTTCGTGAACTTCCCTCGTCGTCGCGTGCGTTCGACGGGCGACGTCTTGATGAGCCGAGGCACGGCGTCGTCGAGAACCATGCCGAAGACCATCATCACGTTCTTTGCGCTGCCTGCGCCGACGGCCCGGTTGACGTGCTTCCGGAAGGCGCGGTATGCGAGCACGTCGATCTCGGCGACGGTCTTCCGAATGAAGTACGGGCGGATGTGGTTTTCTACGCTGGACTTGTAATTCCGCTCGGTGAGCGGTGCGTGGTCCATGCCGGCCAGCCAGTCGTCCAGCCAGTCGGTCATGAGGGTGGCGCCGTCGCGGTTGCTGACGTGGGTGCCGTGCCGGATCTCGTACAGCTGGTCCCGGCCGTGATCCATGGCGGTCTCCTCGTCGAGGAACCCGCCCTTGGACTCGTACCGTTTGCGCCCATTGGGCAGATACTCGCCGGTCCACCACTTCACGCGGCAGGTGCCGCCGCGCCACTCGATGTGGATGTGTTCGTCGGGCCGGGCCATGACCCCTCCCCTCTTACGACAGCGAGGCCGGCGGAAGAATCCGCCGGCCTTCGCGCTGACTGCCTAGTGTGCCGTGTGGAAGACGCAGCCGCCGCACGTAACGCAGTCCAATCCCTCTCGCCGGGCCAGTTCTTGGAGTGCTTGTCGGGCACGGCCGTCGAACTGGACCTTGGGCGACGCTACACAGAGTGCTGTGTCCCTCCCCGCAGGCTTGCTGATCGCCCCGGTGAACGACCTACCGAGGTCGGCTATCACGAGCTTGCCGTGCCGCACCATTGGCTCCCTGGATCGATGGGAACCCCCCAAGGCGTTCACCCACTGTCGCATATTCAACAGCTTCTGTGACCGCTTCGCAGCTCACTGATTCCGCTTGTGTACGTTGCGTGTCGATAACCGGGAAAGGTTGTGCGGCGGCACCTTGATCTTTTAGATCAGGCCCCGCGCCTTAAGGATGTCGACGACCTTTGCCCCCAGTTCGCGGATCTCCTGAGCTGTGAGGTTGTTCGTGACGGCGATCGATGCGGACTCGACCGACTGTCGCACCGCGTCGCCCATGTCCTCCACGGGCACGGTGGCGGCCACGACGCCCGGGGCGAGCTCTTTTGGATGAAGCACGACCGGATCGCGCCCTGCGGCGACGGACATGCAACTGCCGGCCGCCCACGACAGAGCCTTATCAATCTTGGCGTAGTTGACGTCCCGGATCGCCGCGCCTTGTTCGAGGCGCGTCCAGGTGCCCTTGGCCAGCCCGACGGTGCGCGCGATGGCCTCTCTGCCCATACCGAGGTCATGGCGGCGGGCCGTCACGTAGCTGGCTAGGCGATCTAGGTCGCGGTCCTTGGGGGGGGTGGCCATGTCGACATCTTCCCAGGACCGGCCAGGACCGACCAGCACGGGGGGTCAGGTAGACCGAAATTGGTACGCGAGTCGCATTCTGTTGACCTGTGTTGCACCGAGATGTCCTTGAGCGTTGAACCATGTAGGGTCAACTAGGGCTTGCGTGACGGGTCAACTAGGGTTAACTTCTACTCATGCACAGACCCCACCCCACCATCCCGGTGAACGGGGCGGCGATACGCACAACCCGCTTGGACGCAGGGCTCAGCACGGCCGAGACGGCCAGACGCGCAGGCATCAGTGACTGCTATCTCCGGCACCTCGAAACGGGCTACCGCGACCGCATGGGACCGGGGCGATACGCCGCACTCCGTAAGGCGCTCGGCCTCCCGGCCAGCGACAGACGGCTCTTGACCCCGGCCCCACCCGAGGACCACGCACAGGAGCAGTGACGTGATCGATAAGGCGATTTACCACAAGCCCGCCAAGCCGGCGGATCCCAACGCGGAATACCTGACCGTCCAGGAGACGGCCTACGTCATGCGATGCAGCGTGAACACGGTCCGCCGACGGCTCCGCGTCCTCAAGCGGGGCGGCGGCCCGGGACGGCGGCTTTCGGTCAGCCGCGACGACCGCAAGGCCCTCCACGCCGATGCCGCGAAGCGTCGGCGCACGGCCCTCGCCGCCTGAACTTCCGCACCCCTGACGCGAGTCGGGGCCGCAACCGGCTGGTACCCGGCGCGACCCCTGAACGGCTCGCCTCACCACTCCAGTTCCCAGAGAAATGAGGCTCCCCGTGAGCATCAACCTTACCCAACCGGCCAGCGCGAGCGCTGACCCGCGGTCCTCGTACCTCGTCGCGCTGAGCGTCGCCGAGCAGATCATCAGCGCCTCGCCGGTCATGCCCAACTCCGTCACCGCCAGCCGCTACGGCGAATGGGACGGCAAATACGGCCTGATGCTGCACCTGGCGAGCCCGTCCGACGTGGCCGTGTTCGCCCGCTGGATCGGCGCCCACGTGGTCAACATTGCGCATCCTGAGGGCAAGTATCCGTTCGAGGCCGCAGCGACCGGAGTGTGGCACGGCTGCCCGTTCCGCGCCTGGGTTCTCCACACGGATGCCGCGTGGGTGCAGCGGCAGCAGGACAAGGCCGGGGAACTGGCTGCGCAGGCGCACGACATGTACGACCTGAACGCGGACTCGGCGCACGTGGTCCCGGGCTGCGCGCCGTACGGATGCCTGGCCGCGGCGGCGGACGCCGAGGTGACGGCGTGAACGCGCGGATGGTGTCCCAGGCGTCGGACCTGATCTGCCGGACGATGAAAACCCGCGTGACGCCGGCGGGCATCGCCGCTGCTCTGGACGCGGCGGGGATGCTCCAGTCGCCGGAGACCGCCGCCGAGCTTGAGCGGCTGCGGGCGCGGGTCGCCGAGCTTGAGAACCCGGCACCGCCGGCCGAATACCCGTCCGCGCTGCCGTGGGCCGAGCTCATGGACGACGAGGACCGCGCGGACTTCCTGGACGAGCTTGCTGCCTCCTCCATCACGAACGCGGACAGTAAGACGGCTCTGGCTGAGGTCGAGGACACCTGCGGCCGGTGGCGGGCAATCGCCGAGGCCCAGCACGCGCACAACACCGCACCTGGCCCGGACACTCAGGAGCCGGAGCACCCCGCGCCGTGCCGGTGGCCCGCGTCCCCGGGCTGCGCCTGCGCTGGCCCCGTGCCGTACGCGCTGACGACTCAGGCCACCAGTGCGCTCGCTGGTCCGTCCGTCGACAAGCTGCGCGGCATCCTCGCGCCCAGCCCGAAGGCGGGTGGGTGATGAGGCACATCACGGTCCGCCGGACCCCGTACGGGATGGTCGAGCTCGACCTGACCCGGGATGCCGAGGCGCTGCTCGACCGGCTCGCCGAACTGCACGGCACTGACCCGACCATCGTCGATGACCTGCTCGGCGCGCTCGGCTCGGCGCTGGCGTTCCGAGACCGGTCGCGGCAGGAGGACGACGACACCCGCGCCACGCTCGCCGCGGCGCAGGCCGACGCCGCCCGGGACGAACTGGTGGCCCGCATGGCCGCCGTGCACGCGGACGGCATGCGGCCGGTGGTCGCCGAACTGGCACGGCAGGACGCCGTAGCCCTGGCCCGCGAACTCACCGCGGCGGCCAGCCCGCACCCGGTACAGAGCGTGCGAGGTGCCGCATGAGGTGCGATGACATCTCGTTCGATCTGGCTGCTGATCACTCTGCCGAGAGTCAGGACCAGTCCTCATTCCTCCTCGCCTACTCCAGCGGCCGTAGCCGAGTCCGGCAGGGCTGTGACGTCGAGGCTGACTGGCTGCTGCTGAAGGCGAGCGCACGCACCTCGCCCGCGATGCTGGCCGGCTTCATCGAGGGCCTGGCCTCCACCCGGGAGCTCCCGAAGGGCGGTGGCCGATGACCGCGATCGTCCTGATCAAGCTGCGCTGCGACGGCGTGGAACGTGGTCACCGGTGCGCGCGGGAGCTGCACGCCCCGGACGGCGTCAACAAGATCGCCGCTTTGCGGGCCATCGCGTACCGGGTGCACGGCTGGTCGACGCGGGGCCGGGACCTGTGCCCGTCGTGCCGGGCCCGGGAGGTGGGCGCGTGATCCGCCGTACTTCCGGAATCGGCCGGCCGGAGCCCGAGTCAGAGGTGGAGCCGCGGGGCCGCGCCGTCCCGCTTCCGGGCCGGGCCTCGGAGGAGGAGCGGGACCGGGCCCGGCTGTACGCGGCCAGCCGCGCCACCAACGCCGACGACCTCCGCACGCTCCTCGACGCGCTCGGCCTCAACGACGGGAGCGACCAGTGAACCCCACCGACCACGACCGGCGGCAGGCGCTCGCCGCGGCGATCCGGCGCCAGGGCGGCGAGTGGACGAAGCGCCGGGTGCTGCGCCTGTGGAACGCCGCCGGCTACCCGATTCCCCGCAGCACCCACACGGCCCGCCGTGACCTCTCAGTCCTCCAGCGCCGCGGCCTCCTGCTCTGCCACGAGACGCCTGGCCGCCGCTTCTACACCTGCAAGGACGATGCCCGATGAAGTGTGAAGAGCCGTACCCGCAGGGCTCCTACGAGGAGTGCCAGCGCGACCTGGGACACGGTGGCCAACACGACTACCTCGGCACCAAGTGGTCCCGCCCGGAGCCGGCCGAGCCCGACCTCGATGTTGCTGACCTGCTGGAGCGTTCCCAGCCGCCTCGTACGTGGGGCGTGGACAAGCGGAGTTACCCGGTCGTCGTGGTGGAGACCATCACCCGCATCGTGTGGGTGGATGCCGAGTCCGAGGACGAGGCGCTGGCCTACTGGGAGGACGACTACTCCGACCTTGATCTGAAGTCCTCCGACGTAGTTGACGGCGACCTGGAGTTCCAGCGGCCGGACGAGTGGCAGCGGCAGGACGCTCTGCAGCACCGGCACCACGGGCGGAAGGTCGGACCCGAGTTGCAGTGCCCGGATTGCCGGGGGCTGTCGTTCACCCGCGAGGCCTACCACGACCCGTACCGCCGATGCCACGGGCAGATCGAATGGCGACAGTGGCCGACCGGCCGGGGTGCCTCCCGCGTCTTCGCTGCCCGCCCGATGCCCGCCCGCAAGGCGGTGACGGCATGAGCGAACGCACCGAGATCGTGACGATCCTGCAGCCAGCGGGCGCGGTCCCGCACCCCAGCCGATACACCCACACCGACGTGGACGGCGACCGCCTGCTGATCAGCACAGCACTCTTCGATGACGGGACGCCCGGCATCTACTTCCGGACCGACCCCAACGGTTCGTCCGTTCCGCTCACCGACCTGCCCGGCCTGATCGCCCAGCTGCAGGTCATCGCTGACGCGTCACGAGACGAAGCCGAGGCCGAAGGCGGTGATGCCCGATGAGCGGCACCTTCGACGGCTACCACCAGCGCCGCACCGACACCGGCCGCGCCCGCACCCGGCGCGAGGCGCTCGACGCCGCCACCTACGACCAAGCAGCCGCCCCCGCGGCGGCCGGCTGCCTCATCATGCTCGCCCTGCTGGTGGCCACCATCGCCACCGCGCTGGGGGTGACGCTCGGATGACCAACCCTCGCCACGCGCAGGACACCGAGCGGGGTCGCTACTACCGCGACCCCGCCGGGGGCCCGGACCTGGTGTCAGTCACCAACGTGATCGGCACCGCCGTCGCAAAGCAGGCGATCGTCCCCTGGGCGGTGAAGCTCACCGCGGAATGGGTCCTAGCCCACCGCATCGAAGTCGCCCGACGCGCCATCACCGACCGCGAGAACCTGCTCAAGGACATCAAGCGCGTCCACCGAGACGCCCGCGACCGGGCCGCCGACCTCGGCACCCGCATCCATCACCGCGCCGAACGCATGGCGCTCCGGGCCCCGTTTGAGGCAGACACCCAGGTTGACCCGTACGCACGGCAGCTCACCCTGTTCTGGCAGCGGTGGGGCATCGACCTCGACCAGCACATCGTCGCCGCAGAGATCACCTTCGTACACCGGCGCCTCGGCTACGCCGGGACCGGCGACTGCATGCTCTGGCTCCCGACCGGCCCCCGTGGCCGCTGGGAACTCTGGCTGATCGACTACAAGACCAGCGCCACCCGGCCGGCGTCCTCCGTCTACCCGGAGAACTCCCTGCAGCTGGCCGCTCTGCGCTTCTGCGAGGCCGTGCTGCTGCCGGACGACACCGACGGCGACGTACCCCGCATCGAGCGGACCGGCGTCCTCAACCTCCGCCAGCGCTCCCACGCGCTCGTGCCGATGCCGGGCAACCGGCGCGCATTCCGGGCGTTCCGCGGCGCCCTCGAAACCACTAAGTGGCTGCACGCCACACCCACCACGTACCCCGCGCTGCTCCCGCCCCGCGCGGTCGAGCGCAAGAACCGAAAGGCGGCGTGAAATGGGATCGCGCATCCTCACGCACCAGCGGCAAGCCCGCGAACTCGGCCGGCTCCGTACCGGCTGGAGCGTCCCGAACGACGACCCGAAGAAGCGGCCCCGGCCGGTCAAGTCCAAGACGTGGGTCCTCAGCTCCCACGCCGAGCACTACGTCGCCGCAGCGGCAGCCGCATGGGGCGGGACCGTTGAACGCTGGCAGCCGCAGGGCGCCGGCGCCGAGCAGTTCCGCGTCATCACCAAGGCCGAGAGCATCGACGCGCTGCTGCCCTCGGGCGACCCGCTCGCGCAGTTCAACGAGATGTGGAACAAAGGCGGATGCGTCCGGCGGTGCGACGGCGAGACCGAACGGATCAGCCGCCGCCCGTGCCTGTGCCTCGCCGAGTACGGCGAGGACTGGCACCTGCTGCGGCAGGACCAGTACAAGAAGGACAAGGTCTGCGCTGCCACGTCCCGCCTGAACGTGGTCCTCCCGGACATGCCCGACGTTGGTGTCTGGCGGGCCGAGACCCACTCGTTCTACGCCGCCAACGAGATGGCGGGCACCGTCGACATGGTCCTGTCCGGCACCGGTGGCCGCGGCCTGGTCCCGGTCCGGCTCCGCATCGAGCCCAGGACCCGCGTCGCGGGCGGCACGACCAAGCATTTCCCCGTGGTCGTGGTCGAGATCCGCGACATCACCCCGCGGCAGGCGCTCACCGGCCCGCTGCCCACCGCGGTGGCCCTCGACCCCGCAGGCAGCCGGGCGGTCGCCGCGATCGACGCGCCCCGGCCGGACTACCTCGCCGATGCCGAGGGCGCGCTCACCTCCGACGACGTCCGCGACATCTGGATGCAGGCACAGGCCGCCGGCCACGTCGACCCCAAGGGCCGCGACGAGCTCTCCCAGAAGCTGACGGCCATCGCAGCACGCAAGGACGCCGAGAACGCCACGCCGGGCGAGCAGGGGCCCGACGAGGACGGCGCCTACCCCGTCGAGACCGTCGACGCCGAGGGCGAGGTGCGGTCATGACGCGCCGGAGCCGCCGTATCGCCGCCCTGACGGACCGGGTCACGGACCTCAGCCGGGCCGTGGCTTGGGAGAGGGAGGAGCGGGAGGCCCAGGAAGGGCGGGCCCGCAGGTACGCCGCCCGCCTGGCCCGCATGGCGCGCGTGATTGTGCGCCTCCGCCGGGAGCTGACCGCGCAGAAGCGCGTCAACGACCGCCTGGCCAACCAACTGATGGGCGCCATGGGCTACACCGACGCCGCGCTCAAGCGCCTCGACGTGCCCGCCCGTACTGCCGCCGGCCGGGAGCCGGGAGAGGTGACGTCATGAGGACGATCAGCATGCCCCGCCGGGCATCCACCGAGGACTGGCGGAAGCACTCCGCGTGCCGCGCCAAGGGCGTGGACGCAGAACTCTTCTTTCCCGCGGGCGACACGGGCCCGGCGCTGCTCCAGATCGATGAAGCCAAGGCCGTGTGCCGTCGCTGCCCGGTGATGCTCCTCTGCCAGGAATGGGCGCTGACCACCCGTGAGCCGGACGGCGTTTGGGGTGGTCTGTCCGAGGCGGAGCGCCGCAACATCCTCCGGCGCCGCGCCTACTCCGCCGCGAAGTCCCGGGCGGGGGCCACGTCATGAGCCCCACCGAGACCGGCCTCGTCATCACCGTCTGGGTGATCGTCGCGGTGGCCGTCGCCGCCCGGCTCGGGCCGCTCCTCCGCCGCCACCAGCCCACCGCCGTCCCGCCGTACGCGGCTTTCACCAAGCACCCGGCCGGCGCCCGCTGGCTCGCCTGCGACACCACCACCTGCGGCCACATGACCACCATCCACACCCCGCAGCCCGGCGGCGCCTACCGCTGCTTCGGATGCGGCCACACCAAGGGGGACCAGTGATGTACCGCCACGACAGCGAACTGTCCGTCATGGACTGGTTCTGCGGCGCCGGAGGCAGCAGCCAGGGCGCACACGCCGTCCCCGGCGTCCGCGTCGAGCGCGCGGCGAACCACTGGGTCCGCGCGATCGAGTCGCACGCCGCGAACTTCCCCACCACCGACCACTATCAGGGCGACATCCGCAAGGCCCCCGTCTGGGACTGGCCGGTGACCGACATCTTCTGGGCGTCCCCGGAGTGCACGAACTGGTCGGTGGCAAAGGGCAGGAAGCGCTCGTTCGACAACGCCATGCAGGGCGACCTGTTCTCGCTCCTCGCCGCCCAGGACGACGAGGACGAGCCGACCGCCGAGGAGGAGTCCCGCGCGCTGATGGAGGAGGTGCCGCTGTACCTGCGCGGCGTCATCGAGCGCGGCGGCCTCGTCAAAGCCGGCGTCGTCGAGAACGTGACGGACGTCCGCGCGTGGACGGACTGGGACCGCTGGCTCGGCGAGATCCACAAACTCGGCTACCGCACGCGGGTCATCGCGCTCAACAGCATGCACGCGAACCCACGCACGGTGCACGCCGCCCCGCAGTCCCGTGACCGGCTCTACGTCGGCTACTGGCACGAGTCCCTTGGCCGCACCCCCGACTGGGACAAGTGGCTCCGCCCGCGGGCGGTGTGCGACACGTGCGGACCAGTGCAGGCCGTGCAGTCGTGGAAGCGGCCCGGCATCGACATGGGCCGCTACCGCCAGCAGTACGTCTACCGCTGCCCCAACACGGCCTGCCGCAACACCATCGTCGAGCCCGAGGCGCTTCCGGCCGTGGCGGCGATCGACTGGTCCATCCCCGGGCAGCGCATCGGCGACAAGCCGCTCAAGGAGTTCTTCTCGGACAAGGCCAAGACGAAGTCCCTCGGTTTCCACCCGCTCGCGCCCAAGACCCTCGGCCGCATCGAAGCCGGCATCACCAAGTTCGCCCGGCCGGTGCCGATGATGGTTCCCGCAGGCGGCACCTGGCGAAACGACGCGACGAGCGTCCTCGACCCGATGCCGGCCCGCACCACCCGCGAGAACGACGCGCTGGCCGTGCCGCCGCTGCTGGTGCCGGTCGAAGGCCGCGACGGGAAGACCGCAGCCTCCGCACACCGACCGCTGCGGGCCCAGACCGCGCGCAACGAGACCGGGTTGGCGTGGCTGCCGTTCATCGCCGAGCTCCGCGGCGGCGGGTCGGTGGCCCGCTCCGTCGGCGAGTCCCTGGCGACCGTCACCGCATCGGGCAACCACCACGGGCTCGTCACCCCCGACGTTCCGGCGTTCGTCATGCGGAACAACGGGTCCAAGGGTGACGGCGGCGAGCACTGCACCCCGGCCGCCGAGCAGTTCCGCACGATGACGACGGCCGGCCACCAGTCCCTCATCACCTGGGAGCACCTGCTGGTGCCGTACTACGGCAACGGCACCGTCCGCCAGGTGACGCAGCCGATGGGCGCGCTGACGACGAAGGACCGATACGCCCTCATCCACGGCAAGCCGGCGATCGAGGACGTGCTGTTCCGCATGCTGGAGCCGCACGAGATCGGCCGCGCTATGAGCTTCGCGGACTCGTACACGGTCCTCGGCTCGAAGCGGGAACGCGTCCGCCAGTACGGCAACGCCGTCACCCCGAACGCCGCCGAAATTCTCCTGTGCGCCCTCGTCGAGGCCATCACCGGAGATGAGCTGTCCCGCCATGTCGAGGGGGCGACGACATGAGCGCCTACGACTGGATGGACGAGGCGCTGTGTGCCCAGACCGACCCCGACGCGTTCCACCCGGGTGGGCCCGGCCATAGCTATCAGGCGGCCGCCAAGGTCTGCGACGCCTGCCCGGTCCGTGCTGTCTGCGAGCAGCACGCCGCGCGGCTGGAGGGTACCGGGTCGCACGCCGACCGCCACGGCATGTGGGCCGGGACGGTGCCTCGGGCCCGAGCCCGCCGTGCGGAGACAACGACCAAGGTCCAGCGCGACGCGCTGATTCTCCGGCTGCACGACCGGGGCGGGATGGACGCCGACGAGATCGCGACGGCAGCCGACTGCGACAGGCGCACCGTCTACCGCGTTACCGCCGCCCGCCGCAGCAAGGCCGCCGCGTGACGGCCGAACCGCGGCCGTGCGAGGCCCTCGGCAAGCACACCGGACCGGTGCGCCCGTACGCCGCGGGCTGGCTCTGCACCCGGCACTCGCCGTGGGGCCGGGCCGGGCAGCCGGAGCCGCAGCCGGGCCCCGGCTGGCCGTCCGACGCCTGGTCTACGCCCAGCCCTGACAGCGCCAGCCGCGTCCACGACGCCCGCGCCGTCGCCTCCGGCAAACGCCGCAGCTCTCCCGCCACCTACCGCGCCGCACAAGCCGCCGTCGCCCGGAAGGACCAGACCGCATGAACGACGACGAACGCTGCCAGCTGATCTACGAAGCCCTTGACCGGGCGGTAGCCAAGGACGCCGCCGGCGCGGCAGACGCGCTATCCGCCGTCGGAGAGAACAGCGACAACCACCAGATGTACGGGGTGTGCTGCGGTATCGCGGCGATGGCCGTCGAGGTCATGACCACGCAGTTCGGCATGAAGCTCGACCCAGACAACGGCGATCTGATGGTGATCGAGCCGCTGTTCCCGAACGCCACGTTCCGCGGGCCGGCCGAGGCGTTCAGCATGCGGTTCATCGTCGCCTACGCCAACGGCGACAAGGACACCGCCCTGGCTCTGTACAAGTCCGCTGGCGAGGCCGGGCCTGAACAGTTCACCGAGTCCGTGTCCTCGCTTCTCGCCGACACCGCTGGCATCACCCGCCTCGCCCTCGACCAGCAGAGCAGCCAGTGATGGGGCCCCAGCAGCCGGCGGAGAGCCGGTGCGACGGCTGCGGGCAGACCCGCCCCCTCTTCCTGTACGAACCTGACCACAACATGCACGTCATCCCGGTGCCGTGCGAGTGGTGCGACCGGGAGAGGCAGCCCTTGCTGTGCGTCCGCTGCTGGGGCGCAGAGCGGCTGCGCGAGGAGAACGTGCCGATGTCCGCGGCCGAGGCGGACGCCACAGCGGTCTTCGCCCAGCTCGCCAACAACAACAGCCGCATCCTTGCCCGCCAGGAGGCGGACAAGGCCACGTGTGACGGCATCGCCGCCGCCACCAAGCAGGCCGAGGCTGACCGGTGACGCGCCTCCGGATCCGGTACACGGACTGGCCGTGCCCTGCCGTCGAGCTGACGGACACACCGCGGCCCGGCTGCCCGGCCTGCGACGGCACCGGCGCCGTCGAGCAGGACAGCACGGCCGGTGCCCCGATCACCGGCTACTGCGACTGCTGGCGCCCCGAGCGGGCCTGGCTCCTCACCTACGTACCCCGCTGGATCGCCCGCCGCTGGCTCGGCTGGCGAGAACGCCCGCACTTCGACGCCCCGCCCTTCTAGGAGACCCCGTGTCTGAATACCCGTACACCACCGCTGATCTCCACGCTGAGGCCGCCCGCCAACACGCGACCCTCGCCGAGGACCCCGACTTCGTGGGCGTCGGCGAGCGGATGCAGTGGACCCCCATCCCCAGCCGCCCTGACGACCACTGGGACGACCTCAACGAGGCCGACTTCGAGACCGCTCAGCGCGCCATAGACGACCTGCTCACCAAGGCCGCCGACCTGTCCGATTGGGCCATCACCCTCGGCGCCGACGGACTGCAGCCCGACGAGCACGTGCTCAGCGTCGGCGCCGGCGAGCAGACCATCGCCCGCATCCACTTCGCCTTCGAGCCCGACATGGACGACGACATGCGCGCCGCCCTCGTCGAGGGCCTCGGCCAGGCCATCGCCGACGCCCTGTAGCCACCACCCTGCCCGGCCCCGGGGCGGGGCGACCACACACCCCCGCCCCGGGCGCACAACCACCGCACTGAACCACCGTAGAGAGAAGGACCCGTGACCCTCGACGCCATGCACTGGGTGTGGACGCAGTCCCATTCCAAGGGAAACCCGCGCGTCGCCCTGCTGGCAGTCGCGGATCAGGTGCGGACCCCTGCCTGCGAAATCCGGCTGAGTTACGCGGACTTCATGGCGTCCATGAACGTGGCGAAATCTGTGGTTGTCGCAGCCATCCGGATGGCGGTGCAGCTCGGTGAGTTGGAGATCGTCGAGGAGAAGAAGGGGACCCGGGCGACGCTGTACCGGCTGCCGAAGGCCGTGGGGTACCGCCGGTCAGATGAAGCCCGTGTACCGGATTCCGGTACACCGAGTGGGCCGGAATCCGGTACACAAGCCGACCTCAGCGGGCCGGATTCCGGTACACAAGGCCCCAATCAAGATCACGCTAGTGGGTCGGAATCAGGTACAGCGTGTACCGGAATCGAGCCCTCTAGTGGGCCGGAATCCGGTACCCACTACCCACCCAGTTCACCCAAGCAAGAGCGAGCGAGCGAGACACCCGCCGCCAACAGCCACATCCCCCCCTTTGCGCGACCCCTCGTTGACGGCTGCACCCTCGCCGGAGTCAGCGTCCGCTGGCCGTTCAAGGGCGACCAGTGGTTCCCCATCGACGCCCTCATCAAGAAGTCCGGCACCCCCGCCCTCGTCGACTACGCCCGACGCACCTACGAGCGCCAGGGCGGCAACGTCGACTCCGCCCGCTTCTTCATCAACGGCTGGCGCGAACTCCCCCCGCTGCCCGAGCCCGGCACCACCCGGCCGCCCCTGCGCGCAGTCGCCGGCGGCCCCTACCAGCCCTACCGGAACCAGGACCACTCCGCGTACCAGAACGGATTCTGACGATGTCCGACCGCACCGAAAGCGCGTCCGCCGCGGCCATGGCCAGACTTCGCGCCGGCCTGGTAGCCCGCGGCATGGCCGAAGTCCCAGGAGGGCCGGTCGACGACAAGCCCAGCCCCGACGAGCCCGGCCACCCCGAGTACCACCGCCGCAACCGCGCCGAATGGGCCGTCGGCCGCTGGGAGACCGCGACCCCGCCGCGGTACCTACGGGCCCGAACCGATCACCCGGACGTCATCGCCTGGTCAGAGCAGGTATCTGCCGATCCGTCGACCGCGCCCGCCCTGCTGCTCACCGGTACGACCGGCACCGGCAAGACTCACCAGGCTTACGGCGCGTTGAGGCTGATCGCCGAGACCGGGCCCCGCTCGTACGAGGTGATGGCCACCACCGCGGCCGACATGTACGGGCGTCTCCGCCCCGGCGGCACGGACCGCGGCACCGAGGCTGAACTCGGCCGCCTCTGCCGCGTTCCGCTGCTGCTCCTCGACGATCTCGGTTCCGCGAAGGCCTCGGAGTGGGTGGAGGAGATCACCTATCGGCTGATCAACGAGCGGTACAACCGGTGCCTTCCGTCGATCTTCACCAGCAACTTGCCCGCCCGCGCGCACCGGGACGACAACGGCCGCCCGCTTGGCCCGGACCTCGCGAGCGTTCTCGGAGAGCGCATCGTGTCCCGCCTCGCCGAGATGACGACCGTCGTGGCGATGACCGGCGATGACCGGCGCCTCCAGCGGCGGGCCGTCTGATGGGCGCCCCGATGCCGGCCAGCCTCCGCCGCGGCCGCCCCGCGCAGCTCGCCACCGATTGCCCGAAGTGCCGCGCCCTCCCCGGCGCCCGCTGCACCAGCCCCCGCGGCCGCACCCTCGCCGAGCCCCACCCCAGCCGCCTCGACGCCACGAAGGGACCGACGTCATGACCGCCACCGCCATCCCGGCCGCCGCGCGAGCCATCGTCCTCGCCGCCCTCGACGACTACCGGATGAACACCCCTCCCACGGACGCCAAACCAGCCGCCGCAGCCCACCGCGTCGTCGAATACCTCGCATCCAGCGGCTACACCGCCCGCAAGCGCGGAGACCGCCCCCGCCCGTACTGGGACCGCGCGTTCCCGTCCGAGGCCGCCATCGAGATCCGCGACGCGCTCGGCGTCCACTGCCTGCTCGTCGACCCGCAGCACGCCACCCCCGCCAGCCAGACCGACCGAATCGTCTCCGACCTCACCGCGGCGGGCTGGCTGATCGTCCCGAACGCCCGTACCAGGAGCGCCGCATGAACTGCACCGCCTGCACCACACCGCTCGACCACGCCGCCCAGCTCTGCGACGGATGCGACCGCGGCCTCGACACCCGACTCGGCGAACTCCCCGCCCAGTACCTGCTGCTGGCCGAGCACCTCCGCCCGGGTGCGGCCCGCGGCGACGGCCCCGTGGCGCTCGTCCGCGAGGCGCCGCTGCCGGTGCGCGAGGACGTCCTCGACATGCGCGCCGCCGGCGGGATAGTCACCGTGCTGGAGGAATGGCGGGCCGCCATGCAGGACGCCCGCGGGTGGGGCCCGCCCGCCCGCTCCGGGACGGTAGAGCGTCGAGTGCGCGACGCCGCCCGCGGCCTGCGCATGAACATCGAGTGGATCGCCGCCGAGTTCGCCGGCGCCGGGGACATGGCCCGCGAGATACGGGCCCTGTCCGGGCAGGTGAACGCCCTCCTCGACCCGGCCCCGCCAACGCTCTCCGTCGGCACCTGCGCCGCGGACCTCGGCGGCGGGGACATCTGCGACGCGCCACTCCGCGTCCCGGCCGGCAGCACCACCGTCCGCTGCCGCCGCTGCCGGACGGAGTACCCGCCGTCGACATGGCTGACCTTGGCCACCGGCACATGGGCACCGGCCGGGGCCGCAGCGTGACCCCGCCCGCACAGCTGCACGCCCGCCTGATGGCGGCACGCCCCCTCGCCCGTCTCCTCGGACACCGAGCACGCCGACAGGCCGCCGTACGCGCTGAGAGAACCGCGCGCCCCACCCGCCCCGCACACCCGGCCCCGCAGTTCACACCCTGCTGCCCCACCTGGCCCGCCACCAGCGGCCGCGCACACCACCGCACCTGCCACATCACCGTCGAGGGGACTGACCAGTGAGCGCCCGCATCACCCTCCACTGCAACCGCATGTGGCCGGAAGGCAGTTGCCCCACCCAAGTCATGACCGACGCCCGCACCGTCGAGGAGGCCCGCGCCGCCGCCAGGCAACTCGGCTGGCGGCCGGGGACCGGCGAGACGGACTTCTGCCCCACCCACTCCGGCGCGTCGATCGGCTGCTGGAGCACACCCGTCATCCACCTGCACCCGCCCACCCCCGAAGAAGCCGGCTGCTGATGGCTGCCGTCGTGCTGCTGGTCGCTCTCATCTGCGTGACGACCAGCGCCATCACCTCCTCGCCCGAACACAGCCGCTTCACCGGCCGGCCCAAGGGGCCGACCCGGTGACCCGCCGCTGCGAGGACTGCGGGCGGCCGCTGCGCCGCCCCAGCCCCGATGGCCTCGGTCCCGTCTGCCGACGCAAGAAGCGCACCCCCGGCGCCGAGCCGGACCGTGCCACGGCGGCCGCCGTCCACCGGCCCCTCGATCACGCCGCGCTCGCCGCCGCCGGCCAGACCAGCATCCCGGTCCAGCCGACGTTCAACGACTGCGAGCCCGCCTGGCGCCCGGCCCGCCGCCGACGCCGCATCACCACCATCCCCGGACCCGACACCTGGCCACCCACCACCAAGGAGACCCCGTGATCACGTTCCTGCTCGGCCTGCTGCTCGGAGGAATCTCCGGCGGCGGCACCTACGCCCTCACCACCGACAGCCACCTGGCCCTCGTCGTCGGCGGCGTCGTCACGATCGCCTGCTGGCTCGGCGTCGCCGCCGTGATCTTCATCGACGAATGAACCGCTCCGTCCAGCCGAACGCACCAACGCACACCGAGGAGGGCCAGTGACCGAGCCAACCACCGAACACCTCATACGCACCCTGCTCCGCAACGTCCGCCCCGCCGCCTCCGGGTGCTGGGAGTGGACCGGCCCACGCGACACCGACGGCTACGGCAAAGCCTCCGCAGACGGCCACACGGTCAGCGCGCACCGCTGGCTGTGGACGCTGACCCGCGGCGAACTCCCGCCCGCCCAGCACCTGGATCACCTCTGCCGCGTCCGGCACTGCGTCAACCCCGACCACCTCGAACCAGTGTCCTGCGGCGAGAACCTGCGCCGCGGCCACCTCGCCCGCGGCACCCACATCTGCCCCGAGCACGGCCTCAAGACCCGCCGCAAGTCCGGCCGGCTCGTCTGCCGGCCCTGCGACGCAGCCGCCGCCCGCACCCGCCGCGCCCAACCCGCCGCCTGACCCCCCACCCGCCTGCCGTCCGCGGGCGGGCCCGCCCCACGAAGGAGGCACCCATGGCATGGGACTTTGAGAAGTTCCTCGCACAGTACAAAGAGGGCGAATGTGACAACAGGCGCTGCCTGAACCGACAGGACGCCCTGATCGAGCAAGGCAGAGAGCTCCTCGACGCCAAGACGCTCCTCTCCAAGATCATGGAGCGGGCGAAGGAACGGACCACGGACAGCCAGATTGCCCGCGAAATCTACCGCGCCATCGGCCTCCACAACCTCGGCCTCGGCGACCACGCCAGCGAACTCCCCAGAGAAAACCAGCCGCAGGACAGCCACGGACAGGAACCTGCCTGATGCCCAGTGCTGCCCAGCAGGCCACGGCCTGAACCTCCGGCCCGGGTGGCGGAACGGCAGACGCAGCCGCCTTAAAAGCGGACGCCCCCCTGCGGGCATGCGGGTTCGAATCCCGCCCCGGGCACCCAACCACACCCTCGAACCTCGGAGCCACCATGGACTACCAGCTCACCATCACCCCACCCGGCCAACCCGCCACCCACCGCACCGTCAACGGCGACACCCCCGCCGAACTCGCCGCCGCCATCCACCGACACGCCCGCGGACTCCTCGGCGGGCAGATCGACGTCCACCTCAACGATCAAGCTGGCACCGTCCACCGCGGCAACGCCCTCGCCGCCCAGTTCACCCTGACCGCCCTCGCGACCACGCTGGACCCCCCCTCCGATCCCGCCTCGATCCGAGGCGGCTGGACACTCCACGACCTCGACCAGCTCGCTCGCCAGGTCGTCGCCAATAACCGCGCCTGGTGGCCCGCCGGAGACCGCGACGACCAGTACGCCGCCGCCTGGCACGGCATCGTTGAACACCTCTACAGCGCCAGCGATCCCCCCAGCCGTACCGACCTGATGGAAGCCGGACGCCGAGCCCTTGCCGAAGACGTCAAGGCCACCATGCGGCACCACGGCGCCCGCCGCGACACCAGCAACACGGGCCAGAAGTACGCCATGTACTGGGAGTGGGCCGGCCGCGCCGCACCCAGCCCCGAGGCGAGCATCATCGAGCGAACTGCGCTCTGGCAGATCCTCGCGAGCCTGACCCCGCGACAGCGAGAGGCGTTCGACGCACTGGCGGCAGCTGGCGATTACCCCGAAGCCGCGCGCCTTCTGGACATCGAGGACCAAACATTCAGGTCCCTGCTCGGCCGGGCCCGCGGCACCTTCCGCCATCTGTGGCACGAGGGCGAAACGCCCTCTCGGCACTGGGGATGCGACCGACGGGCCGGGACGGTACGGGGAACCGTCGGCACGGGATCGGCAATCGCTCGATTGCGGCGCCGTGCCCGCACGGCCACGCGAAAGGCTGCATGACGCGGCCCCCGACCACCCGAGGACCAAGGAAACCGCCCCACCACCACCCGCCCCAGGAGACCGCCATGGCCGACAGCCCCACCCCCGCCGAACTCGCCCAGCACATCGCCAACCAGCACATCACCGTCGTGCAGGCAGCGTTCCGACTCCTCGGCATGCGCCTGTCCTTCGAGCTGCGCAACGCCGAGGGCGGCCAGAGCAGCCCGGTCCCGGCCCGCTGTCCCGCCGAGTGCGGGCCCGAGTGCGCCGAGGGCCACCTCTACGCCTACCGCTGCGCCCTCAAGCCGGCGCCCATGGACCCCGCCGCCATCCTCGGCGCGGGCCAGGGCGCCGAGCGCCGAGACCGGTACGCGGCAGCAGTGGGGGACACACAAGCTGACGCCGCCATGGCCGTGGCGGACGCCGAGCAGAACGAGTTGCGCCACAGCCTCCAATCCGCTGGCCGAGCCCTGGAGGACTACACCAGCGATAACGCCCACCTCCGAGCCCGCATCACAGAGTTGGAGCAGCGGGACCCCGTCCGGACGGCCCCAGATTCCGCGCCCGGCAGCAGCTACCCGTACCTCGACACGCTCGGCACTCTCCTGTCCCGCATGGTCCGCGGGGCGCTCCTCGAAGCAGAGCGCCCGCTACTGCGCGAGCACGTCGAGCACCTGCTCGCCGACCGAAGCCGGTCCGAGCACGCCGCCTGCCGCCTCATGGAGCAGCGGCAGGAGATGGCCGAAGAGCGGTACGCGTGGCAGGAACGCGGACGCAAGGCCGAGGCCGCACTCACCCGCCTCGACCAGATGGCAACCGCCTGGGTGGAGCGGCTGCCCGACACGATCAGCACTGCGACCGCAGCCGACGCGGTGCAGCACACCGTCCGCGCCACCCTCGGCCCCCCGGCCGCCGGGCAGGTGGACGACTCCAGCCCCACCCCGGCCACGGTCGTCCACCCGGTGAGGTCAAATACCAACGAATCCAGGAGCTGACCGCCGACGCATAGCAGTGCAGCACAGACGCCCCGTCGGTCCTCGACCCGCGGGGCGTCGTCCCCTGGCGGCTACCTGGCAGCAGGGATCGGCACCGGCACACGCTCGTCTTGCCCGTCCCAAGTCACCCACAGCTGCGCAGGGACCGGCATGCCTGACGCCCCGGACATACGCAGCTCCCTGCTCTCCTCCGCGGTCAGCGCCACACCGTCATGGTGCCAGTCGAACCGGTACGGCCAGTCCCCACAGTTGATGATGTGCACGTCTTCAGCCACCCCCGTCCCGGCGTTCCGCAGCCGGTACCGAGAGCCACTGATGTGATCAATCACCAGCCGCACATACGGAGCGGCCGCCGCGCGCTGCTCCTCCGCCAACTCACGCTGCAGCGCCAGCGAATCGACCGCCGCATCCGCCGAACGCCGACTGTCTCCGCGGGCCTGCCATGCAATCCGGATCGCGAAGCCAGACCCCACGACGGCCACCCATGCAGGCGCATCTCCCCAGTCCATGGGCGGACAGTAGCCGGGCGGCGGACGCCGGTACAGGGGTCAGAGCCACACGTCCGGCCCGCCACCCCGCCACTCGATCAGCTCGACGTCGTCGAGTCGCACCTCATCCGGATCAAGCCCGGCCCGGCGCAGGAACTCCAGCAGATCCACCACACCGTGCGCCAGGCCCGAGATCTGCCCGCGGACCGTCACCCGCCGGCCACCCGTCGCCGACGGCGGGTGCACGATCACGGGCGGGTGCTTGGCCATACCCCCACCGTGCCGCCGGGCGTCCGTCCTCGCACCCCGGGCTGGTCAATCCGGTCCCGTACGGCTCCCGCGGCCGCTACCGTCGCGGGGTGCGATACGTCCACTACTGCGAGCCCTGCGACGCCCGGTCGCCCGAGCGAGCCGACAGCCACGAGGCCGCCGCGGACCGCGACGACCACCGGCTGCGGGCTCATCATGGGCTCGCCCCGCGCGACTACATCGCGGAGATCCCCGGGCCCCTGGCCATCGCGGGCCGAGCGCTCGTCGCGGTGCTCGCCACCGCCGCCCGCGCCGGCGCCCGGCACCTCGCTGCGTCCGACGCAGTCCGGCAGGTCCGCGCGTCCGCGTACTGGCAGCAGGCCGTCCGGCTCCTCGCCATCGGCACCGGCGTGCTCGTCCTTGGGGCTGTCATCGTGCACAAGATGCTCTGACGCCCCGCCGGGCCAGGCGAGTTGCGCGGCCCGGCGGGGCGCGTGCTACTCGCTGCGCTCGGCCTCGCGCGGCCAACGTGCAGTCTCGTCCCGCATCACCTCGTACGACACGGCGAACCGATCGGCGGCCATACGCGTGCGGTTGACCTCGACCACCTGCGAGCCCACGCGAGACACACGGGTCACGACGAGGACCGGCAGCCCAGCTCCTATCCGCAGTTGCTGCTGCTCATGGTCGTTCGCAGGCCGGGATGACACCGTCTCCTCCCAGGAGATCGGCGCGTCGAGGTGTTCCTCGATCCGGTCGTAGATGCCGCCCGGCCCGGTCTTGGCCGCGCCAAGGACCGGCAGTTGCCCGACGAGGGGCATCGGTAGGTAGCTGGTGGCCAGCTGTAGGGGGTGCGTCGCGTCCGGCGGGCCCACGGCCCGATCCCGGATCATGACGTGGTCGCCCTGGTCGACGCCGAGTAGCTCCGCCACGTCGGCCGGCGGAACGCCTACCTCCTGGGCCGGGGCGCCGACGCCGCGCCAGTCCTGCGCACCACGGTCGAAGAAGTAGCCCAGGGCGTCGCGGTAGACGTGCCGGTCCCTGGCGACTATCGGTGCTGGCGCGGGCGGGCGGATGAACGTCCCGCGCCTGCCCTCGCTGTACAGCAGGCCCTCGGCCACCAGGTGCTTGACGGCTCGGTGTGCCGTCTCTCGGGCTACGCCGTAGCGCTCGCGAAGCCGGTCGATGCCGGGGATCGGTTTGTCGACTGGCCAGAGGCCAGCGTCTACGTCACTGCGGATTCGCGCTGCGACGTCCCTGTAGCTGGCCATCTCGTCATCCCTCCGGGTCAACCTCTTCCCTCCTATCCTATACAGGTGCTCGCTATGTGGGGTAGTGTCGTTGGTGTTGGAAAGCAGGCGGCCCTGAACCGGTCTATCCCACCAGTTCAGGGCCTATGCGAACCCTGCCCATTGCCAGGAGGATCCGCATGGCCACGAACACTATCCCGTCCAGCCCCCAAGCCCCGCCCCAGCGGCGCCTGATCGCCGCGGGCATCCTCACCAACCGCGCTACGGCCAGCGAGCCGATCGCTCCGTCGCTGCGCGCCCTGGTCCGCGAAGCCCTCGGCCTTGCCGGCCTCCACGTCCCGCGCCCCGAACTCGACGAAACCGACACCCGCATCTGCGTCTGGTCCGTCCGCGAACTCGACGACGTACACGCCCGCACCAACGGCACCGTGACCGCCCGGCAGGTAGAGCGGACCACCGGCGACGGCAGCCCGTACGCCGTCATCGAGGTCACCGTCACCGTGGACGTGCCCCACGTGGGCCCGGTCGAGGCATTCACCGACTGGGAGCCGGCCACCGAGTTCCACGGCTTCGCGCTCCCCGTCATCCGCGCCCTCACGACCGGCGCCGCGCGATGACCGCCCCCGGCCGCGCACCCCGCGACTGGCTTCTCGCCACCACCGCCCGCCGCATCCCCGGCGTGGCACCCACCGCGCCCCTCACCCGCGAACACGTCGCCCTCATGGCCGAGCTGACCATCTGGGACTGGCACGGAACCGCCGATCCCACACCGGAATCCCGGGCCGACGCCCACCTGCTGCGCGAAGCCCTCGACCGCATCCCCATCAACGACGGGGACACCCGCGACGAGTACGCCACCCGCATCCAACTCGCAGCACGGGGGGTGGCGCTGTGACCGTCATCGACCACCGGCCGACCGCTCCGAGCGACGAAGCCCGCGCGCTCCTCGCTGAAGCCGCCGCCGACTACAAGGCCACCGAGACCCGCCGCAGGCGGGGCCTCGACCACCGCGACGACGCCGAGCTGCGTACCCGCGCCGCCCGTACCGCCAGCGACCAATACGCCCGCGCCGCCGGCACCCGCCACGCGCACTGACGTCCAGACCGGTCGGACGCCAGCCTCCAGCAGCGCCCGGCCACCCTCCCAGGAGTACCACCGTGGACTTCGCACCCGCGGCCGAATGGGTCTTCACCCACCCCTGGCTCGCAACCATCACCGGCGCCGCCACTATGGGCGCCCTCGCCCTCGCTGCCCGACGCCTCGGGCACGCCGTCCTCATCGCGTCCCTCGCCGCCATGACGTGCACCGCCTACACCGCAGACACCTCGTGGCGGTTCGCCGAGCACCGGCTCGGCATGCACGACACCAGCGAGCGGATCATCATGTTCGCCGCCGCCGAAATCGCGCTGCTTGCCTGCGGACTCCTGGCCCGCGCCAACAAGGCCGCTACCGCCACTGAAGAGTCCGCAGGCACCACCGGCGTCCCCGGCGTCCTCGTCTGGGTCATCACCGGCGTACAGATCATCCCTGCCTACTCCGAGTCCGGCGTCACCGGCGGCACCGTCCGCGCCACCGTCGGGCCCGTCATGGCCGGCCTGCTCTGGCACATGGCCATGGGTTTGGAAATCCGCGTCATCAAGCCGGGCGCCCTTTCCACAGGACTCCCCGCCATGATCGGCCGAGAACTGCGCGAGCGCCTGCTATCCCGCCTCGGCCTCGCCGTCCGCAACCGCACCGCCGAACAGATCAGCCGCGACCGGGCCACCGCACGCGCCGTACGCCTCGGCTCCCGCCGTCGGCTGTACCCCTGGGGCCGCAAGCGCCTCGCCGCCGCAGTCGCCCGCGCACACGTCGCCACCGACCCCGTCCAACGCCACAGTCTCATGCTGCAACTCGCCGCCCGCCGCGGTGCACCGCGCCTCGCCACCATCGACCTGCCCGACCCGTGGGAGCTCCCGCAGCCGCCCGCGCAACCGCGCACCCTGCCCGCACTCACCCAGCAGCAACTCGCCGAGATGCACCCCATGGAGGCGATCCAGCGAGTGCACTCCGCGCATCCGGATGCGCCTCCGGCCGAGCTCGCCAGCATGCTGACCGCCCACGGCGTCGTCGTCACCGAGCAGATGGTGCGCGTCGCCACCCGCGCCGGAAACCCGCCCCGCATGCCCGCCACAGATGCACCCCGGGATGCACCCGCACCCATCGCCGCGCCCCGAGATGCACTCGTGCTCGACATCGTCACCGACCCCGAACCACACCCCGAGATGCGCGCACCCGTGCCCGCATTCGCCGCAGCTCAACGCAGGGATGCGGTCCACGCGCGCATCCCCGACTGCGCATCCACAGATGCACCCGACGACCACGAGACGCCAGCCACCACCGAGCCCGAGCAGCCCACAGATACGCACCCCGAGCAGAACCCGGACGTGCCAGATGCACCGCATCCAGATGCGCAACCGGATGCACTGCCCGTCGACCTCATCGAGCAGGCACGCGCACTCGGCCGGCCCGCATCCCTCCGCAAGCTGCAGAGGGAACTGGGCATCGGCCAGCCGAAAGCGCAACTCCTCCAGAAGATCACCAAGGGGGACTGAGATGCGCGACGAGAACCGCATCCGCCGCCTGGCCCGCCGCATCCGCCCCGCGAAGACCGCCGAGCCGCAACCGCCCACCGTCGAAATCACCGTGACCCCCGCCGAGGAGCCAGGCGAGGACTGGCTCGACCGGCTCATCTTCAACCAGGGCGACGCCGAGACGGCCGACGACAGCGACCAGACGCCCGAGGAACCCGGCGCCCGCTGGTACTCCCTCGGCAAGCAACAAGCCCCGGCTGCACCCGACGTTCACCACCCGGCCCCTGGCGTCCAGGTCAACATCAACCCGCCGCCCGTCCCCTCACCCGAGGACGTGCGCGCCGGACACCGACGCAGCCGCAGACAGCTCTGGATCGCCTACCACGGATCCGCGGCCGCCGTCGGCTGGTACGTGGGCCTCGGCCCGCAGATGGCCCACCTCCTCAACTCGTCAGGCAACGCCGCACCCGCCGTCGGCATCGGCCTCATCATCTGCACCGGCTGGCCCCTGGCCTACCTCAAACCCAGCCACCTGCCCGAGAGCCTCCGCCCCGTAGCCACATGGGCGTCCCGCATCCCCCCGGCCACCGCCGTCCTCGTCCTCGCCCTCCACTCGGCGCACCCACTCATCTAGGAGCCCAACCGTCATGAATCTCGCAGCAGCAGGGGGCGGCGCCGCTTTCGGAGAGCTCGGCGCCGGCGGCATCGCCCTCGCCGCCACCGTGCTCCTCGTCCTCGGCGTCAAAGGCCAAGGCCGCGTCAAGCTCAAAGACAACCCGGCACTGATCGTCGCGTTCATCGCCGGCACGACCTTCACCGCGGCCGGGAAGATCTGGACCAACCCCGAGAAGATCACCAAGCAGGGCCTGGCCGGTATCGGCGTCGGCCACAACAGCGGAGTGTTCGGGCACGTCGGCATCGGCGCCGTCTGCCTCATCCTGCTGATCCTCATCCTCTGCTGGAAACTGACCCCGTTCCGCGGGGCCGCGCTCGGGCTGATCGCCGCGTTCGTCTGGCCGCTCGCCGGATCCGACGCCGTATGGTCCCTGCCCGTACAACTCGCCCTCGCCGTCCCCACCATGCTGGGCGGCTGACATGCGCATCTGGATCGCCATCTGGGTCGGCTCCACCACCATCACCCGCTGGATCGCCGCCTGGATCGCCGGGGGAGCGGTACTGAGGCTCTTCGTCATCGGCCTGGCCGCCGGCTTCATCAAGGGCCTGCCCGTCACCACCGCGCTCGGGTGGCTCGGCGTGGCCGTGTGGCTCATCCTCGCCACCGTCCTCGGCCTCCGCGAAGCCGCCGCGGAAGAGGCCGCGAAGAAGAGCAGCACCACTGACGCCGAAAGCACAGGGACAACTGGACCCTCAACGCCAGCCCCCGACACCCCCAAAACCCCCGACACCGCCCCCACCCGAGATGACGTAGCCCGCCTCCTTCACAACCTCCTCGGAGACACCGGAGGGGTCCACCTCTCGGCCCTCGCCAAGGCCCTCCCCGGCGGCCCCTGGCCCACCCGCAAAGTGCGCTCCCTCCTCGCCGCCCACGACACCCGCGTACGGGCCGGCGTACGGGGCCCCACCGGCGCCGTACGAGAAGGCGTCCACCGAGACGACATCCCCACCCCCACTTCCCCAACCGGCCACCCCCCCACCGGTGCCGCTGTTGCCGCAGGTCAGAGCAACAACAACAACGACAACAACACCGAGCCCGCCCCCGCCTTCACCGTCACCGACGACCCCGACGACCCCGCCCGCAGCCACGTCCACTTCGCGAAAGGCGCCCACCCGTGACCCGCACCCGCTACCGCTGGAGCTGCTGCCGCGGCGGCTCCCTCGCCCTCACCCCCGCCGAACTCCGGGCAGAGGTCCGCGAACACCGCGCCACCGAACACGACGGCCGCCCAGGCCCTACCGAGGCGCTGTACTCCTGCCCGACCGAGGACTACGCCGCCACGGCACCACTCGGTCTTCTCCGCCGCCTGTACGTCCGGCTCTGACGGCTGCCTGTCCGCCCCGGGCCACACCGCCGGGCCGGCAGGGAGCCGGCCAGACCGGCCGGAACACCATCTGAAGGGGGATCACCCATGGATCGCCAGCAGGCAGTCGAGATCGCCGCCCGCGCCGTCATCGCGCACGGCGGGCCCGAATGCCGCACCGACCCGCGCACCGTCCGAGACGCGATGAACGCCGCCCTCGACCACGGTGCGACGCACGACGACATCACCGCCGAGATGAAGCGCCAGCGCGGCGCCTGAAAGGACCACCGATGCCCCAGATCGCCTACCTGATCGCCTGCACCGACGACGACACCGACGAGGACCACCGCGTCATGTCCCGCGGCACCCAGACCCTCGCCGACGGCCAGGACCCGGCCGCATTCGCCGCCGACCGGCTGGCACAGAACCGGGTGGAACACAGCTACTACACCGGGCGCCGCCGCATTGCGTACTGGCCGCACGAGCTCGGCGCCCCGCTCCCGCGCACCGCGCCGGCCGAGGCCCAACACCTCGACGGCTGACCGCCGCCATACCCCGGGGCGGCCGGCTCACTGCCAGGCGAACGGCCGCCCCGGTCCCATCCCGCACACACGAGACAGGACCGCCATCATGGCACTCCGCAAGAGCATCCCCATGGCCGAGCTGCGCGAGAAGCGCGCCGGTCAGGACGACGATCAGCACGGCCGCGACTACCAGGCCAGCCGCGGCGGCTGGGTCGAGCGCGACGAGAAGCCGGTGCCCGGCACTCCGAAGTGATCAACGCGCCTGTCCGGCACAGAAGTTGATCTAGTTCAACATGCAACTATCCACGTGGGCTGCACGTCTCACACGTGCAGCCCACAATCCCCCCACAACTTCATAAGGAGATTCCGCATGCGCAAGTCGTTCGCGTGCGCCGCCGCCGTCCTCGCGGCCTGCGCCCTCACCACCACCCCCACCCACGCCGCCGCCCTCAAGACGGCTGGCAGCGGCTGGAAGCTGACCACTCAGCTCGGCGTCACCAGCATCAGCCCCAGCCGCCAGTACACGATCACGTTCGCCACCACCGCCATGAAGAACCGGTACGCGCCGCTCCTCGCGGCTGAAGTCGCTCAGGCCAACTCCGCTGGCGTGCACCTGAGAATCGGCGGAGTCGAGACCGTGAACACCTCGAAGTGCGGGCCCATCGGTCACATCCAGATCACTGAGATGTACCGGCCCATGGGCAGGGCTGGCTTCAGCCAGGGCATGCCCTGCCCCAACCCGGCCCGCGGAGTCGGCATCGGCGGCATCGTCGCCTATGACAGCGAGTACTGGACGGGATACAAGATCGAGACGTACAAGCTGCGGAACACGATCGCTCACGAGCCGCTCCACGCCCTCGGCCTCGACCACCCGAACCGCCTCGACGCGACCGGGCAGGCCATCCCGTACGGCTGCGTGGCCACCAGCTACGGCAACACCCCGATCATGTGCAGCCCCAACGGCGGCTACAAGACCACCGCGAGCATGGGCCACCTCACCGGCTACGACCTCAACGGGCTGAAAGCCCTGCTGTCCAACGCCCGCGCGCAGGGCATCAAGTAGACCCTGCTGCCACACTGGAACCCGGCCCCGCCGCCTCCCGCCGCGGCGGGCCCGCACCGCACCTACCCCAACCGAGACCGCGCCCTCCGGCAACTCGACCGCCACGGCCGCACCGTCCCGCCCCGGCCGCTCACCCCCGGCGAGGAACGACTGACCCAGGGCCTTCGAGCCTTCAGCGAAAACCTCCGACGCGCCCAACCCTCCGGCGCACAGATGATCGCCGCCCTGACCAGCCACAAGAGGAACACATGACGACCGACCTTGACCCACGCTGGGAGTGGATCGAGACCACCAGCCTGGACGGCCCGGAGCAGTGGACCAAAGGCCGCTGCCGCCACCTCGACACCGTTCCCGTCCAGTCCGGCGGTGCCGTCGTAGCCCATCTCTGCCTCACCTGTGATGAGCAACTCCCCGTCGAATGGGAGCCCGACACCCCACGGCCTGATCACTGAACCCTGCGATTGTCAGTGCCCCGGCGTACCGTCGAACACGCCAACTATCCGAGCTGCTGGCGCTTCTCGGACCCCGCCCCGCCCCGGAACAGCGCCCGGGAGCGGGGCGCTGCACGTCTGCCGCCACCTCCACCACAATGGGCACATGGAACACCTTGCGCTCCCACCCGGCTACCTCACCACCAGCATGGCGGCCATGGCCGTGGGCAGGCGGCCTGCCACCATCCGCGACTGGGTCCGCCGGGGCATCCTCCAGCGCGCGGGCGGCACCCCGAAGCGCCCGTACTTCCGCGTCGAAGCCGTACAAGCCGCCGCCTTCGCCGCGAAGCCCAACAGGCCAGGTCAACGCGCCGCTTGACACAGATCGACCAGCGCGCCACGATTTGCCCGTACAGCTGTGCCCAAAACCAGCTGAACACCCACACCTCCAGAGGCCCCGACCACACCGGTCGGGGCCTTCGCCGTACCCGAGGGGAGGTGCCATGCCCTTCCCGCCCGGTACCCCCACGGTCACCCTCACGGGCACGCTGCCGTCCGCAGTCGGCGGCGGCCCGTACGCGGGCAGCGTCGTCCTCACCCCGTCCACCGAGCTGCTCGATGCCGAGCGGCACGCGATCTACCCCGGCGGCGGCAGCGTCGCCCTCGACGAGAACGGCACGTTCTCCGTCGAGGTCATCCCCAACAGCGCCGACGGCATCGAGCCGGTCGGTTGGCGATGGCGGATCGACCTGCAACCCGCGGGCGGCCAGCGCGTCATCTTCTGGACGGACATCCACGGCCCCGACGGCGCCACCGTGCACCTCGACGAGCTACTGCCCGTCCCCGCCCCCGACGGCACCCCCGGCATCCAGCAAGGCCCCGCAGGCGCCTCCGCATACCAACTCGCGGTCGCCGACGGCTACACGGACACGGTGACACAGTGGCTCGCATCCCTCGTCGGCCCCGCCGGAGCAACCGGGCTCGCCGGACCGGCTGGTGCCACTGGAGCGACCGGCGCCACCGGTCCACAGCCGCCGCTCGGCGCGGCCGGAGCCGGCTCGACCATCGCCCTGAAGTCGACGGACCCCAGCACCACCAACGCCCGCACTCCGACCGCGCACGCCAGCACCCACGCAACGGGGGGCAGTGACGCGATCAGCCCAGCGGCCATCGGGGCCGAGGCCGCCGGCACCGTCGCGGCCCTCTCCGCGCTCACACAAACGCCGGTCAAACCGACGGACGAGACGCGCACCTCGACCACCACGGTGTCCGACGACCTGCATCTATTCGCGTCCCTCGACGCCAACTCGGTGTACCGATTCCGAGGCACCCTGCTGTTCGACGGGCCAGAGGCAGCAGACGGGACCCTGACCTTCACGGTGCCGACCGGCGCCACAGGCGGATGGGCGCCCGAGGCTGGGACCCTCAGCACCACCGCGCCAGACGGCAGCGCCCAACTGAAGGTCGCGGCCCGCCAATTCGGCAGCAACAGCGACATCGGCATCATGGCGTCCTCGGCAACCCTCGCCGGGATCATGGTGCTGCCCCAGGGCATCGTCGCCACCGGGCCGACACCGGGCACACTGCGCCTCCGCTGGGCGCAGCAGACCAGCAACGCCAGCCCGACCACCCTCAAGGCCGGGTCGACGCTGGAGGTCGTCAAGCTCAGCGGCACCACCCCCGCAGCATCCGGCATCAACCTCGACACCCCGGGCGCCCTTCCCTCCGATCAGGGACTACTCGCCTGGACCGGCGACCCCAACGACGCCGGGCACGTCACCGCCCAGTCCAGCGCCGGAGTAGCTGGCCGCATCACCCTCCGGAAGATGCAGATCAGGAAGCAGATCACCTGGTCAGCCACCTGGATCGGGCTGGCAGGCGTCGACTCCGCAGCGGCCTTGTCGAACTGCTACCTCGGCATCTACGACTCGGCGGGCGCCCTCAAGGGCGTCACGGCGGACCTCTCCGCCCAGCTGACGAACCCGGCCAACGCCAAGGGCATCCCGTGCCCGCTCACCGCCCCGTTCACAGCGGCACCCGGCGAGTACTTCATCGCCCTTCTGCTGAACGGCACCTGGAGCACCAACGTGTTCACCCTCAAGGCAACGGGCGCCGGCATCACCGTGAACAGCAACCTCGCACCGCCACGGCTGTGCTACTCCAACATGCTGACCGGCCAGGCGACGCTCCCAGCCACGCTCGACCTCACCCAGCAGACCACCAGCATCATCAACACCGGCTGGTGCTCACAGTGGTACGGCATCGCCTGACACCCGGCAGCGCACACCAGGGAGCCCAGGCGACGGCCTGAGCTCCCGCCCGCTGTCACCCGTCGAGCTTGTACCGGATCTCGTCCGTCCCCAGGTTCATGCCGATGATGGGCGCGCCAACCATGATCGTGGACGCGTCCGAGAAGCAAGACGAGCCGTCAACCCGGGCCTCCGCCGAACCCTGACAGCCCGCGTTGACATAGCCGTCGGACGCCCGAGTCATCTTCCTGATCTGATCCATCGTCCGCGGATACTCTCGCCCACGATGCTGCCCATCGATCTCCTCCTGGAGATCCAGCGTCAGAGTCATGATCTCCGTCAGGAAGTTCGCGCACCGGTCAGTACCGACATCAGCGCAGACCCCCGGACCTCCCTTGTTCGACACCGCGTCGAACTTCTTACCCCAAGGGCCCGACAGCTTCGCCGTCGACTTCTGTGGCGCTGTCGACTTCGACGCCGAGGGCTTTGCCTTTGCCTTAGCGCCGCTCTCCCCAGAGCACGCGCTCAAGACCAGCACCGCGCCAACGACCAACGCGACCACACGCTTCATGAGGTCCCCCCTCGCTGTGAGAGCTGGATGCTACGGCAGGACGGAGGTGCCGCGTGCCAAGACGGACAGGCTGGCGAGTGTGCTCGGTGGCTGGCTGCCCCGAGTTCACAGACCAAGGCGGGCGCTGCGAAGGCCACCGGCAGGAAGCAGAGCAGCGACGCGGCAGCTCACGGCAACGCGGCTACGGCCGCTCGCACACCGCCCGGTTCCGCCCCGGCGTCCTCGCCCGCGACCCGCTGTGCGTCCTGTGCCGCACGGCGAGGAGCGTGCACGCCGACCACTACCCGCTCAGCCGGCGCGAGCTGGTCGAGAAGGGGCTCGACCCCGACGACCCGCGCCACGGCCGTGGACTCTGCGGCCCCTGCCACAGCAGCGAGACCGCACAGCACCAGCCCGGAGGATGGAACCAGTGAGCGGACTGCTCCTGGCGCACCTCGCTGGCGACTACCTCATCCAGTCCCATTGGATGGCGACGGAGAAGACGAAGCGCTGGTGGCCGGCCATCGCGCATGCCGTCACCTACGGCGTGCCGTTCCTCCTCGTCACCCAGTCACTCGCGGCCCTCGCTGTCATCGTCGGCACCCACGCGGTGATCGACCGGTACCGGCTCGCTCGCCATGTGGTGTGGGTGAAGAACCTCGCGGCACCGAAGGCGTTCCGGCACGGCTGGGCCGAGTGCTCGGACACTGGCTACCCGCAGGACACACCACCCTGGATGGCCGTCTGGCTGATGATCATTGCTGACAACACCATCCACCTCGCGATCAACGCGGCCGTCGTGCGGTGGCTGTGACCAGGGAGGTCTGATGGCTGCACGCCTCAACGCCTCCGACCTGCGCACCATTGCCGCTGCGCTTGACGCCCTGTCGCAGACAACACGAGACACCGGCGTCAGCATCGACCGCTACGGCGAGCAGCACCTCACCTACCACGATCACGTCATCCGAGCGGACTGGGAGCCGGGCGCCGACGAGGCGGCCGACGGACAGTACGTGATCGAGATGCCCGACACTGCGTACTGACGAGGCAGGAGTCACTGTGACCACCGTGCTCGCCCTCTACCGACACGACGACCTCACCGAGCACCGCGAGGCACTGTGCCCATGGCTCAAGGCCAACGGCATCGACCCGGACACCGTGGCCATGGACTGGATCAGCGTCGAGGAGGACGCCGGCCAGCGGGTCATCCGGTACCGGACGTTCAAGGTCACCCCCGACGGCCGGCGCCTCGACGACCCCGACGACGCCCGCCAGGGATGGCGGGTCGAGCGGACCACGCCCCTCCAGACCGGCCTGCCGGCTGGCCCATCACGCTGCGTCATGACCCCTGGGGGGTGACCCCCTCCGGGCGATCTTGGGCAGACCGCCGGGGAGGGCGCTCTGTGTTTGTACGGGTCTGGGAGGGCCGGCCCGAGCGTCCGAGGTGACGCAGCGTGATCCAGGGTCTGGCCGCAACGGCCGGCCCCGACGTGCCGCAACGGCACCTGGAGATGATCAACATGGCAGGAATGGGACCGGCTCCGAAGCCCAACGCCCGTCGGCGCAACGCCACCGTGACAACGACCAAGCTTCCCGCCGGCGGCCGGAAGGGCGACGTGCCCCGCTGGCCTCTACTGGACGACGTCGTGATGATGGCGAAGCGCGACATGGCGCAGCGCCAAGCCGATGAACTGGAACTCGCGCTGCTGGAACCGGATCTGCAGGGGCGTGCCCGCTCGGCGGCTCAACGGAAGCTGGACGTGGCACAGACCACGGCGACGGTGCTCGACAAGCAGATCGAGGCGCAGGCCCGGGTCGAGGGCGAGTTGTGGGCGGAGTTGTGGGCAACGCCGCAGGCGGTGGCGTGGGAGCGCATGGGCTGGACTCGTGAGGTGGCGCAGTACGTCCGGTGGAAGGTACGGGCCGAACTCGGCGATCTGGACGCTTCGAAGGAATCAAGGCAGCTCGCCGACCGGCTGGGGCTGACGCCGCTGGCGATGCTCCGGCTGCGGTGGGAGGTCACGGCGGACGAGGTGGGCGAGCAGCGGCAGGAGCGGGCGGCGAGGCCGGCGCGTTCGGCTCGGGCTCGGCTGAAGGTCGTGGATCAGGACGCGGCGGGGGGTGCGTGAGGTGGCGCAGGTCGTGAAGCTGGAGCCGGGCGATGTCCTCGTGTTCTCGAACGTGGGGGATGAAGTTCTCAGTGATGGGCACACGCTCGACTCACTGAGCGAGGCTCTGCGCAGCGTCGGCATCGACCAGGCGATCGTGTTCGCGGGTGAAGTGGACCTGAGCAAGGTGCGTGGCGATGCCGTGGCGGGGGGCTAGCTACCCGGGCGAATTCGCCTCGCTGGGCTGGCTGGTGGGCGAGTGGATTGAGGAGCACTGCGTCATCCCGGATGGGGATCGGCTCGGCGAGCCGTACCTCTTGACCGACGAGATGTGGGCGTTCCTCGTCCACCACTACCGGCTCCGGACGGACGCCGCCGAGGACCGGTGGCAGTCCGCGTGGGCGTACCGCCGGTCGCAGCTGGTGCGGCCGCAAAAGTGGGGGAAGGGTCCGCTGACGGCGGCGATGATCTGCGCGGAAGCCGAGGGCCCGGTGCGGTTC
This sequence comes from Streptomyces sp. NPDC048434, assembly GCF_043200375.1. Classification (NCBI taxonomy): domain Bacteria; kingdom Bacillati; phylum Actinomycetota; class Actinomycetes; order Kitasatosporales; family Streptomycetaceae; genus Streptomyces; species Streptomyces sp. NPDC048434. The sequence continues at coordinate 267,809 of NZ_JBICXQ010000001.1, forward strand.
GCTGGCTGGGACGCAGATGGTGAGCCGGTTGGCCGGGAGTGGATGACGCCGTGGATTCAGGTCACGGCCACGAGCGAGGACCAGACGGACAACGTCTACAGGGCGTTGAGGCCGATGATCGACGAAGGCCCGCTCGCCGATTTGATCCCGGACACCGGGGAGACCCGCATCAACCTCGCGGGTGGCGGGCTGATCGAGCCGGTCACCTCCAGCAAGAATGCGCGTCTCGGGCAGCGGATCACGTTCGCAGTGCAGGACGAGACGCATTGCTGGCTGGAGTCCAACGGTGGCTGGTCGATCGCGTCGACTCAGCGCCGGAACCTTTCCGGTACGGGCGGCCGGCCGGTGGAGACCACGAACGCGTGGGACCCATCGGAGCAGTCGGTGGCGCAGCGGACCGCGGAGGCCCGGTCACGGGACCTGTACCGGGATCACCGGGTGCCGCCGCCGTGCTCGCTGGACAACAAGGCAGAGCGCAAGCGGGCGTTGCGGATCGCCTACGGCGATTCGGCGAAGCGGCCGGATGGCTGGGTGGACATCGACCGCATCGACGGCGAGATGCGGGAGATCGCCGATGCCGGAGACCCTGCGCAGGCTGAGCGCTTCTACCTGAACCGGATCGTGGCGGGTACGGGGTCGTGGATCGACCGGGACCGGTGGGATGCACGCAAGGCACCGCAGGAGCAGCCGCCAGCAAAAACCCCGATCGTGCTGGGCTTTGATGGCAGCGACGTGGACGACTGGACGGGCCTTCGCGCGGAGACGATGGACGGGTACCAGTGGACGCCGACGTACGGACCGGACAGCCGGCCGACGGTGTGGGACCCGGCGGACTGGGACGGGCAGACGCCGCGGTTGGAGGTCGATGCGGCGGTCGACGAGCTGATGGAGCGGTACGACGTGGTGCGTATGTACTGCGATCCGCCGTACTGGGAGACCGAGGTGGACACCTGGGCGGACCGGTACGGGGAGAAGCGGGTGGTGCGCTGGTACACCCTGCGGGTGTCGCAGATGCACGCGGCGGCCGAGCGGCTGGTCACGGATGTGACGAAGCGGGACGCGACCTTTCGGCATGACGGGTGTCCGATCGCGGGTGCGCATGTCGCGAACGCCAGGAAGGCGGCACGTCCGGGGAATCGGTACGTGCTCCGTAAGGCGTCCGTGACGCAGAAGATCGACCTGGGTGTGGTCAGCGTGCTGGCTCATGAGGCCGCGGGTGACGCGATCAAGGCGGGGCTGGGCAAACCCCGGAAGAAGTCGAAGATGCTGATCATGCGCTGATAGCGCGCTGATGAGGTGAGGGGGCGGCGGTGGAGCGTACGGAGCTGCAGTGGCTCACCCACCTGATCAAGTGCCACGACAAGGAACTGCCGAAGCTGCGGCGGCTGAACAGTTACTACGAGGGCACGCAGCCGCTGAGCTACATGGCGCCGGAGCTGCAGGCCGAGCTGGAGGAGACCGTTCGGCAGGTCGTGATCAACTGGCCGCGGCTGGTCGTCGACAGCATCGAGGAGCGCCTCGACGTCGAGGGGTTCCGGTTCCCGGGTCAGCCGTCTGCCGACGGGGAACTGTGGCGGATCTGGCAGGCCAACGACATGGACCTGCAGAGCCAGCAGGGGCACCTTGATTCGCTGGTGATGGGCCGGGCGTACGTGGTCATCGGGGCCAGGGAGGACGACGAGGCCACACCGCTGATCACGGTTGAGTCGGCCCTCGACATGTACGCGGAGTTCGACCCGCGGACTCGTGTGGTGCGCGCGGCAGTGAAGCGGTGGGAGGAGGACGGCGAGGCTGGCACGGTCAAGCACGCCGCTCTCTACCTGCCGGATTCGACGAGCTGGTGGGTGCAGGAGAAGGGCGAGTGGGTCGAGGACTCCGAGCACGACCGTGACGACCACGAGACCGGCGAGGTCATGGTGGAGGTGCTGGCGAACCGGCCGCGGTTGAAGGAGCCGAACGGCGTCAGTGAGCTCGCGGACGTGATCCCGCTGTCGGATGCCGCCTGCAAGGTCGCCACCGACATGATGGTCAGCGCGGAGTACCACGCCACACCGCGCCGGGTCGCGTTCGGTTTCGGTGAGGAAGATTTTCAGGACGAGCAGGGCCGCAGGGTCTCGGCGTTCAGCAGGATCATCGGCCGGATGTGGGCGACGGAGAAGAGCAAGACGGATGGGGCCGACGTCGTCCAGTTCCCCGAGGCCAGTCTCGCCAACTTCCACCAGACGTTGCAGCAACTGGCCGTGCTGGTCGCATCCATCTCCGGCATGCCGCCGCACTTCCTGGGTCAGGCGACTGACAACCCAGCGTCCGCCGACGGCATCAGGAGTTCCGAGACGCGTCTCGTGAAGCGGACGGAGCGCCGCCAGCGCGGTGGCGGGACGACGTGGGAGCGGGTGTGCCGCAAGGTGCTGCGTATCCGTGACGGCGAGTGGAACGACGATGTGCGTTCGCTGGAGACGATTTGGCGGGACGCGAGCACGCCGACGGTCGCGCAGGTGGCGGACGCCGCGGTGAAGAAGTTCACGGCGAAGATCGTGCCGCTGCGTCAGACCCGTGAGGATTTGCGCTACTCGCAGGCGCAGATCCAGCGGATGGAGGACCAGGACCGGGAGGCGGCGGATGATGCGCTGCAGCGGGTGATGGCTGGCGATTTCGCGGCGCTGGAGGCGGGCCCGAAGCCGCCGCCAGAGCCCGCGCCTGAGCCTGTGGTGGCCTGATGGCTGGGCAAGACATGCGGCAGTTGACGCCGGAGGAACTGGCTTCGGCGTACTACGTGGCGCAGGCCCGGCACGCGCGCCGTACGGCCGACCGTGTGCAGGCACTGTGGGGCGAGCTCGACCGGCGGGACCTGACCGGGTCGTGGGAGAACCTGGTGGGCCCGGCGGTCATCAAGGCTGTGGCGGAGGGTCAGTTTGCGGCGGTCTCTGGTGCCGACGATTACGTCGATGCGGTGGCGACGGCTGATGGTGAGCCGTCACAGCGCGTGGGCCGTACGCGAGCGGCGGCGTTCGTCGGACAGGCCGCTGATGGGCGTTCACTGGATAGCTTGTTGTACCTGCCGATCATCACCAGCAAGCAGGCGGTTGCGGCTGGTGCGCGGGATGTCGAGGCGATGCTCGCGGGGTTGAAGCAGATGCTTCGGATTGCGGCCAGCGAGGTGACGGACGCCGGCCGTGGCGCCACGGGGGCGTCGATGGTCGGGCAGCGGCTGATCAGCGGCTACGTGCGGGTGGTCAATCCGCCCGCCTGCGCCCGCTGCATCATCCTGGCCGGCAAGGAGTACGGCTGGAACGCAGGCTTTCAGCGGCATCCCCGTTGCGACTGCGTGCACATGCCGACGAAATTGGTCGCGCGTGGTCGGCACCACCCCGGGGCGTTCGACTCGCACGCGTACTTCAACTCGCTCAGCAAGACAGAGCAGAACCGCATCTTCACCGCGGCAGGGGCTACGGCGATCCGGGACGGCGCGAGCATCAGCAGCGTGGTGAACGCTCGCCGCGGGATGACCACTGTCGCGGGCCAGGCTGGGCGTCGGATCCGGGCCACCACCGAGGGCACCGCCCGTCGGTCGCTGTACTTCCAGATGGAGCGGGCCCGTGCATACCGGGCGGGCACCGCCAACCCGCGTTACCCCCGTCGCTTCCGGCTGCAGGGGCCGCGGCTGCTGCCCGAGCAGATCTACCGGGTGGCTGGCTCGCGCGATGAGGCGATCGCGATGCTGCGTCGCTACGGCTACATGGGCTGGAGCGTCTGACGGCGGGCCGTGGGCCTGCCCTATTACCTGGCCGCGCGCAAGGCGTGGCCGCCGTCCCGCAATGGGAGATCACCATGCACAACACGCGTAAGCGCTGGCTGTCCGCCGCTCAGGGCGCGGACTGGTTCCGGCTGAACCGACACGACGACCCCGAGCCGGACGAGCCGGAGGTGAAGGACCCGGAGCCGGACGAGCCGGAAGAACCCGACGAGGATCCGGACGACGAGCCGGAGCCTGAGGGCGCCGACAAGCTCGGCGATGCCGGTAAGAAGGCCCTCGACCGGATGAAGGCAGAGCGCGCTGAGGCCAAGAAGGAGGCGGCAGCCGCGAAGAAGGCCGCGGCCGCGGCGCAGCGCAAGGTCCAGGAGTTCGAGGACCGCGACAAGTCGGAGCTGGACAAGGCCACGTCGAAGGCCGATAAGGCCGCCGAGCGCGCCGAGAAGGCCACGAAGCGGGCTGTGCTCGCCGAGGTGAAGGCGGCCGCGTCGGCATTCGCGGACGTCGAGGACGCGGCGGCGTTCCTTGATCTGGCGTCGTACGCCGATGGCGACGGCGAGATCGACACGGATGCCATCGCCACGGACCTGGAAGCGCTGCTGGGGCGCAAGCCCCATCTGCGCAAGGCCGCGCCGGAGCCCGAGAAGAAGAAGGTGCCGAAGCCGGACCCGGGCCAGGGCGCCCGGAAGGACTCGCCGCCGACCGATTTCCGTACCGCCAACCGGGATGAACTCGAAGCCGCACTGGCCGAGAGCGTGCCGGGGTTCCGCCTGCGCGCGTGATCCGTATTCGTGCCCGGCTGGGCGACGGCCGGACCTCCATTGAGGTCGACGGTCACGAGGAGCACGCGGCGGATGGGCGGGTCTGCGCCGCTGTCAGCGCCATAACCCAAACCGCTCTGCTCGGCCTGGAACAGGTGGCCGCGCAGTATCCGGACCTCGTGTCCGTCGACATCACACAGGAGTGAGCATGACCAAGACCGCTACGCGGCCTTCGTGGTTCCGGCTGGACCGGCACGCTGTCCGCTCGACCGTCCCGGCCGCGATCCGCGCCATGATGCAGAACGGCCTGCTCGACAGGGTGTTCCAGGAGGCGATGCGGCCGGAGTTCATTTTCCCGGCCATCGCCGACAGTGAGCCGTGGCAGGGTGGGCTGGGCGACACGCGGATCATGACCCGCAAGGGTCTGCTGACGCCGTCCACCACCCCGATCACCGGCAACGACACCTCGGCCGCGACCTACGGCATCGAGCAGTGGTCCGTCACGATGGATCAGTACGGCCTCGCCGTCGACACGAACATGCTGGGCAGCAAGATGGCTCTGGCCAGCAAGTTCATGGCCGACGTGCAGACTCTCGGCATCAACGCCGGGCAGTCCCTCAACCAGATCGCCCGGAACAAGCTGTACGGCGCCTACGCCGGCGGCCGCGCCTGGGTGACCACGGGCGGGTCGTCTGACACTTCCATGGTCGTGAGCTCCGTGGCCGGGTTCCAGTACGTGATGGTGGACGGCGTGCTCACCGCGGTGTCCGCGTCGAACCCGCTGAACGTCACGATCGAGGGCGTCGCCAACACCGTGACCGGCGTCAACACCGGCACGAACACGCTGACGCTGGGCACTGCGCGAGCGGACACCGCCGGCGACTACGTGGTGGCGTCGAACGCGCCGACGACGATCAGGCCGACCGGCGACACCGCGTACGACCTCACCACGAGCAACGTGGCGACGTTCGCGATGTTCCGGGCAGCGGTCACCCGTCTGCGGAAGATGAGCGTTCCCACCGTCGGCGGCTACTACGTCGCGCACATCGATCCCGACACCGAGGCGCAGCTGTTCTCCGACAGCGAGTTCAAGCAGGCCCTTCAGGGGCGGGTGGACAGCCCGATCTACACGGACCTGTCCATCGGCCGGTTCGGCGGGATCGACTGGGTCCGAAACAACGAGTGCCCGACGCTTCTCGGCGGCTCGGGTGGCGCGGTCCCCGTTCACCGACCGATCGTGCTCGGCGCGGGTGCCCTGGTGTCCGCACCGTTCGAGGGCATGGCCGAACTGCTCGGCGAGACGGGCGTGGACGATGTCCCGGACATCGCGATGATCGACGCCGCGCCGAACGTGCAGGTGGCGCGGATCGTGCGGCCGCCGCAGGACCGCCTCCAGCAGATCGTCAGCACCTCGTGGTCCTGGGTCGGCGACTTCGGAGTCCCGTCCGACGCGCTCGCCGGTGGCGACAGCGCCCTGTTCAAGCGCGCCGTCGTGCTGGAGCACGCCTGAGCCACTGCCGGCCGGGCCCCACTGGGGGCCCGGCCGCGGGACGGAGGAATCATGCGCGTGCGCGCACGTGCGGCCCTGCGGCCGTACTACAACTATCGGCTGATCGACATTTCCGAGGGCGAGGAAGTATCAGGCGGTCTGGCCCTGCATCTGCTGGAGACCGGGTCGGACGTCGAGCCGGCCGACGACGCGGCCGCCGACTGGCAGCCCGCAGCCGCCGAGGGCGCAGACAGCGAACAAGCCCCTGATGACGGCGGGGCTGGGGGCGACGGCCAGGAGCCGAGTGGCGGCAAGCAGGTCACCGAGCTCGACATCGACGGCAATGCGGACGACGTCGTGGCGTGGGTCGGCGACGACCCGGAGCGCGCCGAGGACGCCATCGAGCAGGAGACCGCGAAGGACAAGCCGCGGTCGACGCTGCTGAAGAAGCTGCAGAAGATCGCCGACGCTGACTCTGGCGAGTGAGAGGGGCCGTCATGGCACTGCCACCGCTGGCCACGACGGCCGACCTCGCTGCCGGCGGCGCGACCGTGACCGGTCCCGCCGCCACGATGGCGCTGCGGCGCGCATCGGCCCGCGTGCGGAAGTACACGCGGCAGGACTTCACCCTCATAGAAGGCGACACCATCACGCTGGCTGGCGGCGGCCGGGTCTTGGCCCTTCCGCAGCGCCCGCTGATCGTGGACGCCAGCCACCCGTTGACGGTCACCGAGCTGTCCGGAATGACGGGCATCGAGCTGGAGTGCGTCGAGGGCCGGGATTACACGCGGCTCGGCGCGGAGCTGACCCGGGGCGAGCCCTGGTACCAGCCCACGCGGCTGATGGGCTGGCCCTGGAACCGACCGAGCGGGGTGTGGGCGCCGCGGGTGCGGGTCACCTACTCCCACGGCTACACCGAAGTCCCTGACGACGTCGTGGACATCGTGCTGGACCTGGCAGTGATGAACCTGAGCAACCCGCAGGCGCTGAGGGAAGAGGCCATCGACGACTATCGGCGCGTGTTCGCCTCGGAGACGATCGGTGGCGCGTCCCTGAACCGGGATCACAAGGAAGCGCTGCGGCCGTACCGGCGTGCGGCGTTCACGGTGATGCCGTCGTGAGCGCGTTGGATGCGCTGCTGGCCGCGGGCCGGGCGGCGGCGGCCGAGCTGATGCGCGAGCAAATCACGCTCCGGGCTTCCGTGGACGATGGGTTCGACTGGGGCACGGGAACGACGACGCCGGGTACCGGTACGGTTCTCTACTCCGGGCTCGCCCGGGTCAAACCGGTGGCGCGGCTCGGTAAGGAAGTCGACGCGGGCGAGCGAAACGTCACGCTGCGGCAGTACACGATCAGCGTCCCGTGGGATTCGCCTGCTCCGCCTGAGCGGGTGGTGCCGGGCGTCCTGGTGGACGTGGATGCGTCGCGGGACGCACGCCTGGTGGGGCTGCGGCTGTGGGTGACGGGTGTGGAGTACGGCAGCACGTCAACGGCGTGGCGGATCAGCGCGGAGGACAGATCATGACGACGGCTGACGTGCGGCAACTGACGCGAACGGCGCTCGTTTTTCAGCGCAGCGCAGCGGACGCTGCTCAGCAGATGGCGCGGGTGGTGACCCGCGGCGCGCTCAACGTCAAGAACGGGTGGAGAGAGAACGCCATCGTCACGTCCGGGCGGCATGCGCGGCTGTACCCGTACACCGTCAACTACGACGTCCACCCCATCCCCGGGGGCGCCCACGCAGAGATCGGGCCGGACCGAAGCAAGGACCATCTGCAAGCGTCCTACGGAGCGATCTTGGAGTTCGGCAGCGTGCATAACCCGCCGCACAACGACGGCGGCCGCGCCCTGGCCGAGGAAGACCCGCGGTTCGTTGCGGCCGTCGCTGCTGTGACTCTCCGGATGCCGTGGCGATGACGACGGCACCGGACATTGGGCCCCACCTCGATGCGGTGGTGGGTGCGCTGGAGGGCGCAGGGCTGGCGGTGGGGCAGGGCGGCGCCCCATCGCCGGTGCCCGCCAACCGGCGCTATGCCGTCGTGTACTTCGACCCGGGCAAGGTCGGGCGTGAGTCTCTGGCGGACCGACGCACGGATTTCGCGTTGCTCTTCCAGGTGACCTGCATTGGCCCGACGGCCACCGAATGCCTCTGGGTGGCTCAGCAGGTCCGCAAGGCATTGTTCCCCCGGCTGGTGGTGGAGGGCCGGGCTGCGTGGCGGCCGGAGGAGTTGGGTGGCCCGCCGGTGGCCCGGGATGACGACGTGAGCCCACCCCTGTATTTCCTGCCCGTCCAGTACGGGCTGCACTCAACTGCCTGACCTGGAGGTCATCATGGCAACCCTGACAGCGCAGGCGATTGGTATCGCCGGCCTTACGCCTACCTACAGTGCCGCCGCTTCGGGTACGAAGATCGCGTGTGGTGAGCGGACGTTCCTGCACGTGAAGAACACGGCGGGCTCGTCGATGACCGTCACGCTTACCGCGACCGGGACGGTGCGCGGGCAGACTGCGGCTGACCTGGTGGTGACCGTGCCTGCCACGACGGGCGACAAGATGATCGGCCCGATCCCCGCCGAGCTGTTCGCCGGCACCACCGACGGTCTGGCCGCGGTGACTTTCTCTTCGACTACGAGCGTCACCGTCGCCGCACTGCGCATCTGACCCTCTCCACAGTCCGCTCCCGCCCCTTGACCGGGGCTTTTTTCATGCCCCGAGGAGGGCCCCATGTCCGACCTGATCAGTGATGGCAAGACAAAGGTGGTCTGGGCGCCGTCGCTCAGCAGCCAGACCGCGCCGACCGCGACCGAATTGAACGCGCTGGCCGACTACACCAGCCGCATCACCCCGGACGGTCTCAAGATCGACCCCGACACGGCGGATGTTGACACCAGTTCGCTGGCCTCGCGGTTCGACACCGCCGAAGCGGGCCGCGTGAAGTTCGACATCGAGCTGACTTTCAAGCGTGGTACCACCACGCAGGAAGAGCAGCCGTGGACCACGCTCACCTACGCCACCCACGGCAGCCTTGTCGTCCGGCGTGGCGTGGACTTCGAGACCACGTTCGCCGCGGGCCAGTCGGTCGAGGTATACCCGGTGGTGTGCGGTGAGCCGGGTTCGCAGCCGCCGGCCGCGAATGAGGTCAGCAAGTTCGTGTCGAAGATGATGCTCACTGATGCTCCGACGACCCGCGCGACGGTGGCCTGATGCCCGACATCACCGACATCCTGAAGCGGGCGCGGCCGCGTGAGCGGTCCGTGGCGCTGTACCTCGCGGGTGATGAGGCGGCCGAGGTGGATCGGATGGAACGGCAGTTGGCCGAGCTGTCGGACACCTGGGAGCCGGAAAGCCTTGGGGCGAAGAACCCGGGTGAGGCGTTGGCTAAGCGCATCAAGGCCGCGCGGGAGCGGATGCGGAAGAGCGAGACGGAGTTCAGGTTCCGGGCGCTCGGCGAGAAGGTGTGGTCTGATCTGCTCGCCGCGCACCCGGGTGGCAAGGGGCAGAGCTTCGACCCGGACACGTTCCCGCGGGCTCTGATCTCGGCGGCCGCGATCGAGCCGGCCATGACGCCGGACCAGGTCACCGAGCTGTTCGAGGTGCTGAACCAGGGGCAGCGCGATGAGCTGTGGCAGGCGGCTTTCGAGGTCAACACGGAGGCGACGAGCGTCCCTTTCTCTGTGAGCGCATCCGCGATGCTGAGCTCCCTTTCCGACGGGAAGTAGAGACAGCTCGGGCGTGGGGTGTCCCACGCTCCATTTTCATGGGGCGCCCCATGCCGGGACCGGGCGAGGCGCTGTGGCTCGATGAGGACAGGGCCTGGGCGCTCGCGCTCGCCGAGGTAGAGCGGGAGTGCTGCCCGGACTGCGGCCAGCCGTGGAGCGAAGCGGCGAACCCCGACAACGAATTCAGCTATCAGGCGGAGCTGTTGCGCTGTCACGCGTGCGCGACGGGCGCCCGGGAGTCCCACCGCTATCAGCGGGCGGGCGGTGACGACAGAGGCATTCACGTCTCCATCACGAAACGGGGGTGACCCGTCATGGCGGACCGCACAGTGCGGGTGACCCTCACGGGCAACGCGACGCCGTACCAAGCCGCGATGCGGCAGGCTGCGCGCAGTACGCAGCAGGCGGCGCAGACCATCTCCGCGACGATGCAGCGGGCGGGAGCCCGGGGAGCGGCGTCGTTCTCGCCGATTCAGGCGGCGTCGAGCCGGGCGGCGGCGCAGGTGTCGGCGCGCTGGAACGCGGCGGGTCGGGCGATCGAGTCGCGGTTTACGCGGACTGCAGCTGTCGCTCGGGAGGCTGGGGCTCGGACGGCGGCTGGGCTGTCTGCGGGCGCTGGAGCTGTGGCATCGCGTTGGAACGCTGTGGGCAGCGCCATCGCTGGACGCTGGCGGGCGACGACGGGTGTCCTGACGCGGTCGATGGCGGCTGTGCGGTCAGCCGCCGGTACAGCCGCGTCCTGGGTAAGCGCGCGCTGGAACGCTGCCGCCGCGGCTACGTCCCGCGCGTTCGGGAACATGCGGCTGACCGCCATTGCGGCGGGTGCATCCATCATGGGCGTAGCCACCAACGGCAAGAAGGCGCTGGAGGCCGCGCGTACGGCCAGCCTCGGCCTGCTGGCGGCGTTCGCGGCGGCTGCGCTGGCTGCGGCCAAGTTCGACAAGGGCATGTCCGAGGTGAGGGCGGCCACGAACGAGTCGGCCGCGAACATGGCCAAGCTGCGGAAGGCAGCGATCGACGCGGGCAACGCCACGAAGTACAGCGCCAGCGAGGCGGCGACCGCGGAAGCCGAGCTGGCGAAGGCTGGTATCTCGACCAGTGACATCATCGGCGGTGCGCTGAAGGGCAGCCTTGCCCTGGCCGCGAGCGGCCAGATGGAGCTCGGGGATTCGGCCGTAGTCGCCGCGCAGGCGATGAATGCTTTCGGGCTGTCGGGCAGAGACGTGCCGCACATCGCGGACGTCATCTCGGCAGGCGCCGGCAAGTCGGCCACCGACGTGCACAACATGAGCATGGCCTTCCGGCAGGCGGCCCTCGTCGCGTCCCAGACGGGCCTGTCCCTTGAGGACACCTCTGGGACCCTGGCGCTGTTCGCGCAGAATGCCCTCACGGGCAGCGACGCGGGCACCTCGCTGAAGACCATGCTGCAGCGGCTCACGCCGCAGTCGACCGAGGCCGCCGACGCCATGGACAAAGTGGGGTTCTCGGCGTACGACGCGGACGGGAATTTCGTCGGTCTGTCGGAGATGGCACAGCGGCTCCACACCAGCTTCTCCGGGCTCACTCCAGAGGCGCGCAACGCCGCCTTCGGCGTGATCTTCGGGTCGGATGCGGTTCGTTCCGCGTCGATCCTGTACCAGGCCGGCGCGGCGGGCGTCGATAAGTGGACCAAGGCGGTCAGCGACTCCGGGTATGCGTCGCGGATGTCGGCCACGATGACCGACAACCTGGCGGGTGACTGGGAGCGGCTGACCAGCTCGCTGGAGACGGGTCTGATCTCGTCGGGGTCCTCGGCGAATGGGGTCCTCCGGTCGATGACGCAGACCGTTACTGGGCTCGTGAGCTGGTACAACAACCTCGATCCTGCGGTGCAGAAGGGCGTCACTGCGTTCGCCGGCATTGCCGGTGCGGTGGGCCTGGCGGGTTCGGCGCTGCTGCTGATGCTGCCGCGCATCATGACTGTGCGCCGGGAGCTGACGGCCATGGGGCTCACAGCGTCCCGGGCTCGCGGCATGCTGGCTGGACTGGGCAGGGTCGGCGGCGTGGTCGCGGGGGTGGCCGCGGTCGCTTATGGCATCCGGGAACTCAAGGCCGAGATGCGGGAGGCTCCGCCGTCCGCGAACAAGCTGAGCGAATCGCTTCTGGACTTTACGAAAAAAGGGAAGGCGTCTGGGGAACTAGCTAAGGCGTTCGGTAAGGATCTCGGGGATCTCGGAGAAGCGGTTAAGCAAGTTGCAAATCCGAGTGTCGCTGACCGCCTCGACCATATGACGCAGCAGTTCAAGCTTTTCAGCGATCAGGACATCATGGGCGGCAAGGGCCCGCTGCAGTTGGACGATGCGAAGGACAAGCTGCACGCTATCGACCAGGCATTGACGAGTCTGGTGCAGGGCGGCGCTGTGTCGGAAGCGAAGGCGACGTTCAACGGCCTGGCAGATGTCGTCAAGAAGAGCGGGCAGAGCACGGCTGATTTCAAGTCGCTGCTGCCCGGGTACACCGATGCGCTGGCGCAGACCAGCGTCCAGTCCAAAACAACTGGCGACTCCCAAAAGGACTTGGGCAAGGCCGCCGACATGACCAAGCAGGAGTTCGAGGACCAGCGAAGCGCGGCGGAAAAGCTGACCGATGCGCTGAAGTCGTTGAACGGGATCAACATCACCGCAGCGGAAGGCGAGATCAGCTTCCGGCAGTCGCTGCACGACTTGACCGCCGCGGTGAAGGAGAACGGGCACAGCCTCGACACCACGTCGGAGAAAGGCCGAAAGGTCAAGTCGGCGTTCCTCGACGCCGCGAAGGCGGCGATGGAGCATGCGCAGGCGGTCGCCGACCAGAAGGGAACCGTCGAGGCCGGACAAGCTGTCCTGGAAAAGGACATCAGCGCCCTCAAGCGCACGATGCACCAAGCCGGGTTCACCGAGTCGCAGATCCGGAAGTTGACATCGGCGTACGCCCAGCTGCCGGGTGCGAAGGACACCCGCGTCACGGCCGTTGACGCGCAGAAAACTGCGGGCGAGCTGGACACGATCCGGAAGAAGGTCAAGGACGTTCCGCCCGGGAAAACGATCGATGTTAAGGCGCCAAGCGGGCCCGCTATCGCAGCGTTGAAGGGCATTGGGTACAAGGTCGAGACGCTGCCGAACCATCAGGTTCGGATCACTGTGCCCACGTCCGGGCCGGCCTCCTCTATCGCTGCACTGAAGGCGCAGATCGCGTCTCTGCGGGACAAAGTCGTGAGCATCAGCATCACGAAGTACTTCCGCACCGTGGGCAACAGCCAGGGCATGAAGAACGCGTTGGAGACCAGGGCCCGCGGTGGGTCGATCGGGCGATATGCCTCGGGCGGTGACGTCCAGATGTACCCGGACGGCGGGTACATCCGCGGCCCGGGCTCCGGTACCTCAGACTCCATCCTGGCCCTTTTCCCGTCAGGGCCGGCGATGGTCTCGGATACGGAATTCGTCGTTCGGTCGGCGGCGGTCGCGAAGTACGGCCTTGGTCTGCTGAACGCCATCAACAGTGGGAGCCTCCCGAAGTTCGCCGGCGGCGGCGCTCTGCCGCGTTTGGCCGGCGGCGGCCTGAACGGCTTCAGCTACACGCCGACCGGCGCCGCGGTGCTGGGCGGCACCGGAGATGCCAAGGAGCGGTACGACAAGGAGGTGCAAGACCTCAAAGACGCCTGGAAGTCGCTCACCAGCGCGATGGCGGATGCCAAGAAGAAGGCGACCGCCTTGCACGACGCTGAGAAGAACCTGAGCAGGGTGCGGCACGGCAAGCACACGGCCACTCAGCTCCGGTCCGCGCAGTCGCGGGTGGACAAGGCGCGCTCCGCGAAGCGCTCGGCCGACTCCAAGGTGACGGCAGAGCGCAAGGACGTCTACGCCGCGGACGCCGCGCTCGGCGTGAAGAAGGGCGCCAAGGCACCGACGAGCTTCAACCTCGCGGCGTACCAGAAGCAGCTGAACAGCTCGGTGGCTGCGACGCTCAAGTGGCGGTCGAACCTACAGAAGATCGCTGTTCGCGGCGGCGAGGACGTCCGGCAGATGCTGCAGGACATGGGCGAGGACGGCTATGCCCTCGTCAACTCGCTGGCCGGCGCGTCCACGAAGCAGTTCAACGACATCATCAAGAAATTGAAGCAGACCGGTGGCGTGGCTCAGGCCACGCTGTCCGACTTCACGCGGCAACTCGGGGCCAGCACGAAGGATTCGCAGCAGTTCGCGGCGGATCTTCAGACGCTGGCATCCCGCGGCTTCGGGGACCTCGCGCAGGCCCTCGCTGCTCAGGGTGATGACACGGCGGCGACGCTCGCGCATCAGGCTGCGACCGGCAGCGCGGCGGACGCGACCAAGGCCAACGCCGCGGTGAAGGCCAACCAGGGCGCGCTGACGGGCGACGACCTCACTAACAGCCTGTTGGTGCTGTCGGCGCTGCGGTCGAAGAAGGGTGCCGGTATCGCCGATGTCCTCGGGGCTGGGGTGGAGTTCAGCACGCTGCGGACGCTGGTGCCGCGGATGCTCGCGCAGATCAGCAAGCTGCCGAGCGCGTACAAGAGCGCATTCCTGGCGCAGTGGGCGGGGCAGTCCGGGGCCGCGGCGATGGCGCGGGGCGGCATCCTCACCCGGCCCACCGCGGTGCTCGCGGCGGAGGCCGGCGATGTGGAGTCGTGGATACCGGTCAACGGCAGTAGCCGTTCGGCCGGGCTGCTGGCGCGGACTGCGGGACTGATGGGCTACCAGCTCATCCCCGCTGGCCGGTACGGGGCCGCCCGGGACACCGGCCAGCAGACGGTGCGCGAGGGCGACCGGACCACCACGGTGAACCTGTACGGAGCTAAGCAGACCTCGGGCGAGCAGGCCCGGGACATCGCGAGGCATCTCGCTTTCGTCGGATAGGAGGCGCGATGCCGTACACCGCGGGTGACACGCTCGACGGGCTGCGGGCCGACCTCGGGACCATCCCCCTGGGCGGGGTGGATGGCTCCGGGGTGGCCTGGTCACTCCAGAGCATGGAGGGCTGGGACGGCTCCGAGAGCCGGTCGGAGATGCAGCAGCGCGAGGGGGACCACGGGGCGTGGCAGGGGCCGGTCTACCTGGGCGAGCGGCCCATCACACTGGCCGGGACCATCACGGCCCCGGACCGCGGCGTGCTGGACGACGCGATGGAGCGGATCCGGGCCGCCGCCGCACTGACACCCACGCTCCTCGTCGTGCAGGAGTCCCGGCCGAAGCAGTGCGTGGTGAAGCGGTCTGGGAAGCCGCTGATCCAGTACACGACGGACCGGATCGCCAGCTACAGCGTGATGGTCACGGCCGAAGACCCGCGCCGCTACAGCACCGATCTTCAGCAGGGCACCACCGCGCTGCCGTCCACCACTGGCGGGCTGACGCTGCCGTACACGCTGCCGTACACCATCTCGGCCACCACGGTGGCCGGGCAGGTCGACGCCTACAACGAAGGCAGCATCGACACCCGGCCGGTTCTCACGATCACGGGCCCGGTGTCCCAGCCGCGGGTCTATGGGCAGATGCCGGACGGCTCGGTGCGCGTCATCCGCATCACCTTCGACCTGCTGGACGGTGACGTGCTGGCCATCGACACGGACATGCACACCGCGGTCCTGAACGGCAACGTCAGCCGTCGGCGGTTCGTGTCCGCGCCTCAGGGCTGGCCCACCATCCCCGATGGCGGAGCGGTCTCGTACCAGTTCCGTTCGGCCGTCTATTCCGCTACCGCTCTGCTGACCGTCCAGTGGCGCTCGGCCTGGATGTGAGGAGACCAAATGCCCTTTGATCCGCTTGACATCAATGGGATCACCTACGACGGCATAGAGCTGCGCCGCGCGGCGTTGCTCGGCGTGATGGGCAACGGCAGCAGCTTCGGGGCCCGTTCCGGCGTCCGGCCGGGAGACCCGGGGTTGGTCACGAGTCTGTCCGGGACCACGATCAACGTCACTGCGGGCGTGGGTTGGGTCTGGTACACGGGCCAGGGCACGTACAGGGCGGCGCTGCCGGCGGCGTGGACGGGCACGCTGCAGGCCGCGCACGCCACGCTCAGCAGGATCGATCTGGTGTATCTGCGGGTGTGGGACAACGCTGTGGACGGCAGCGGGCTGACACAGGCCGACGTGGTGTACCTGCCGGGCACCGCGTCGTCCACCCCGGTCATCCCGACGCCGTCCGGCACGCAGATCGGTTTCTACCTGGCAACGATCAACGTGCCGCCGTCGGGGGGCGGGTCGCCTTCGGTGTCGCTCGCTGTGCGGCCGACCACGGTGGCACCGGGCGGGATTCTGCCCAGCAGCGTCGCCCCCACCAGCCCATATCTCGGGCAGTACTACGACAATGGCACTGACCTGCTGCGCTACAACGGCACCACCTGGGACACCTACGTCAAGGCAGACTCCCCGGCCTGGACGACACCGTCGCTCGGCACCGGCTATACGCAAGGTGACAGCAGCACGAACGGCAACCTGAACGGACCGGTCCGGTACCGCAAGGTCCGCGACCACGGCACGGATTACATGGAGTGGGACGGCGGTTGCACCCGCGCGTCCGGGGCGCAGACGTCGAACCTGCTGAGCACCACTCTGGCCGGCAACTTCCGGCCGGCGAACCGGGCATCGTTCATCATTCCGCGTAACGCCACCAGCGCGGCCGGGGAGGCCGGTGCCATCTCCGGTCTAAAGATCGACTTCAACACGGATGGCACCGTGGCCATGTTCAACGCCACCAGCGGCGCCACCGAGACACTGTGGATGGCGCTGCGCGGCATTAAGTACCCGCTCGCATGACCGCGCAGCTCATGGCCGCCCCGCTCGGCCAGCCGGACCTGTCCCTGCCGATCGTGCTGGACTGGTACGGCTGCGACCTGCGCACCGGGATCGTCATCGAGGAACTCCGGTCCTTCTCCCCCGGGGGTGCCCTGTCGCGGCGGCTCGGGACGCACACCACCCTTTCCGGCACGCTCGGCCTGCTCGGCACGCCCGTGGATTGGGAGCCCGCGACGGACCAGGGTCGCAGCATGCTGGTGGCGGTGGACAGGGCGACGGACACCCCGCTGTGGGCAGGGCTGACGCTCACGCGGGCCGGGGGCAGCGCGCAGACTGTGGACCTGCAACTGGCGACGCCCGAGGCATATTTAGACCGCCGGTACACCGGCACGATCAACCTCGTCCGGCAGGACCAGGCCACGGTGTGCGCTGCCGTGCTCGGGCCGGCCATGACCGACGGCCCGCCGTTCCAGCTGGACGCGCCGGCCACCGGCGTGCTGATGGACTACTCGGTGCTGGACGGCGACGACCGCACCGCGCTGTCGGCCCTTCAGGAGCTGATGGGCATGGAAAGCGGCCCGGAGTGGACGGTGGATGTCCAGTGGAACCCGTCGCATGACGGGTTCGTGCTGCCGATCCGGATCCGCCCGACGGTCGGCGTGCAGTCCACCTCACCAGAGGCCGTTTTTGACTTCCCCGGCTGCGTGACCTCGTACAACCTCGCCGAGTCCTATGAGGCCGGCAAGGGCGCGACGATCGCGCAGGCGCGCGGCGAGGGCGAGGGCGACGGCCGGCTCTCGTCCAGCGCGTATGTGGCCGATTCGCTGATCGCGGGCGGATGGCCGCGATGGGTGTACCGGTTCACCCCGGCGGCCGGGCAGAACGATCCCACGCAGCTCAATGCCCATGCGTCCCGAGCCTTGGCCCTGATGCAGACCGGGGCGCGGGTGTGGTCGGTGGAGGCGGCGGCCAGCGTGGCGCCTCGGCTCGGCCGGGACTGGGGACTCGGGGACACGGTGCGCATCGCGGTCGAGACCTCGCCACGGCACCGGGACGGGGCGGACGTCGTGGCCCGCGCGTGGTCGTGGGAGCTGGAGCCCGGATCGAACGCGATCCGGCCGATCCTGGTGGAGGACGACTGATGCCCACAGCAGGTGACCAACTGCCGCCGGACATGCAGGCCATGGCGCGGCGCGTAGCCACGCTGGAGCGGGAGGTGCGCGAGTTGCGGGCCGCGCGGCGGCTGGAGCAGGCCACGATCGGCGCGGGCGGGGTGCGCATTGTCAACGGCGGCCGCCACGCGATGGACACGAGCAGCGGCGTGCGGATGGTGGACATCGGGGCCATCGCTGACGAGCGTTTCGATCACCCCGACGGCACTCCGCAGCAGGCCATGTGGCTACGCCGTGAGGACGGCACCCTGCTGTTCAGCTGTTTCGCTGGCACCGGCGGCGGGACACAAGCGTGGTCGTGGCGGGACCGGTCAGAGAACCAGGTCGTCGCGGATGACACCACGAGCGGCTCGGGCCTTGCCCGGCCGTATCTGCCAGTGCAGCTCACCCCTGCGTTTGACGGCGGCTGGGACTACTGGCCGCGGACGTCGGCGACGTCCATGGCGGAGCTGTGGTACGGCATCGTCTACAAGCAGCAGCCGCGAATCGTCGTGGCTGTCGAGGCTGCCATGGACACCAGCGGCGCGACCGGCTTCATCGAGGTACGCATCAACGGCGTAGCCCAAGGTTCCCCAACGTCTATCGGTTTCACGGCGCTCCCCTACACGCTCGGTCCTTTTGACCTGGGCAAATTCGCGCACATGCAGCAGATCACCGTGTCGCTGATGGGTCGCCGCAACACGGGCACGGGAGCAATCCGCGCCAGCGTCACGTCCGCTTACACCATCCAGAGTTGAGGACCAGATGAGCACACCTCCCGACCCGACCGACGGGCGCCCGCCACGCGGGCCCCGGCCCGACGCGCCGCAGTTGCCTCCGCCGCCGCCCGAAGCGGGCACGCCCAGCGAGCCGCCGCCGGCTCCGCCGTCCGATCCGGACGAGCCGGAAGCCACCTGACCACCAGCCCCGAGCCTGACTGGCCGGGGCTTTCGTCTTTCTGGACTGGAGGCCCGTGTGGGCAGTTCTGTTGACCCGCTGTCTGTGGTGTATCGCGAGCGGGCGCATCTGGTGGCGCATCTCGCCGCCGTTTATCCGTCGGTGCTTGTCCATGGGGCCGATGCCGCCGAGCCGGACTGGCCGGTGCTGTTCGTGGGCCTGCCGACCGGTCAGGCGACGTGGCACATCAGCCCCGACGACCTCGACCTGTTCGGGCACGTCCCGGCCGGCGCGGCGACGTGGGACGGCCACAGCACCGACGAGAAATACGAGCGCCTGGACGACGCCACCCGCTCGATTGCGCAGAGAGAAGAACGATCATGAAGCTCGTCACCCGAGCCCAACTGGGCTGGCCCGCTTCGGCCGCGCCCACGCAGACCAGCACCAAGGGCGTCAAGGTCCACTACGAAGGGTCGCCAGTCAGCACCAAGTTGCTAGCTGACCATGACGCGTGCCTCGCCGAGTGGAAGGCGATACGCCGGAGCCACCTGGCGAACAAGACGGAGAACTACTCCGACGTTGCGTACAACTTTGCCGCGTGCCCTCACGGCTACCTGCTGGAGGGTCGAGGCATCGGCAAGCGGACGGGGGCCAATGGTGACCAGGCCCTGAACCGCGCTCATTACGCGATCGTGGGGCTCGTCGGCTCCTCGGGCCTGGTCGCTCCGACGGACGCCATGCTGGGAGCGATCCGCGACGGGATCGAGCTGCTGCGCGCGCACGGCGCTGGCAACGAGATCAAGGGCCATCGCGACGGCTACGCCACCAGCTGCCCCGGGGCGAGCCTGTACGCGTGGGTGCAGAAGGGCGCTCCCCGCCCGGCTGGGACGAGCACGCC
This sequence comes from Streptomyces sp. NPDC048434, assembly GCF_043200375.1. NCBI lineage: Bacteria > Bacillati > Actinomycetota > Actinomycetes > Kitasatosporales > Streptomycetaceae > Streptomyces > Streptomyces sp. NPDC048434. Next base: position 287,244 of record NZ_JBICXQ010000001.1, read on the forward strand.
CTCGAAGCCGCCCGCCAGCAAGCCGAAATATCAGCCGTTCCCCGGCGCCTCCTGGTTCAAGGCCGGCCGCCGGTCGCCGGTTGTCGCGGCGATGCACGACCGGCTCGTTGCTGTGGGTTGCAACCGGTACAAGAGCAGCCGGAACAAGGACGTCATCGGTTCGGGCGACGAGGCCAGCTACGAGGCGTGGCAGCGCGAGTGCGGTTACTCCGGCGCCGCGGCGCAGTGGCCGCCCGGCAAGACGACCTGGGACAAGCTGCACGTCCCGTATGTCTCCTGACACTCCTTCGGCGCGACCCGAAGGCGCGCCGACCAGCAGAAACGGATCCATCATGGCTGAACCGATTTCCCTCCCGTCCGCTGACACTGTGGTCAAGACCGCGCGGACGTTCGCGCGTGACCTCGTCGAGCGGGCCATAGCGACGTTCCTACAGGCGTTCATTGGCGGCATAGCCGTCACCCAACCGCTGGACGGCAGCATGTGGTACGCCGCGCTGGCTGGTGGCGTCGCTGCTGCGCTGTCCCTCGTTAAGGGGCTCCTGGCCAGGTGGAAGGCCGTACAGAACTCGGCTTCGCTCGCCGCGGGCGTCTGACGGGAGTTGCGTATATGTCCGAAGAGCCGACCCTCGGCGAGGTTTCCAGGCGCGTCGAGGACCGGCTCGCGGACCTCCGAGAGGATCTCGCGGAACTCGGCCGCCGCATCGATACCAAGGTCGACGAAAAGTTGTACGACCTGCGGCATGATGCGCTGGCTTCGCGGGTCGCGACGCTGGAGACATTGCGAGAGAAGGACTCGGAGAAGCTGGTGGCCACCCGAAGGTGGCTGATCGGCGCAGTCGTTGTTCCGCTGATCGGGGTCCTGCTGCCCGTCGTCATTCTCCTCATTCAGGGGGCTGGGTCATGACGCGCTCACAGCTCAGAGCCGAGGAAAGGCGGTGGCGTCGCGGTGACGCCATCGCCCTTGCCGGTGCACTGCTGCTCGGGGCGGTTGTGGCCTGGATCGTCCTCACTGTCCAGCACCTCAGCGGCGCCCTCACGGACGCCAACATGGCGCGGGATGCGCTCGCGCGGCAGGTGCAGAACCTCGGGGAGAAACCAGTGGCCGGCCCACCCGGCAGCCGCGGCGATCCTGGCAAGACGATCCGTGGCCCGCGCGGCCCGCAGGGGGAACCCGGTGAGCCGGGGCCGAGTGGCCCGAGCGGCAAGAGCGGCAAGAGCGGCGCGACTGGCAAGACCGGGAGCGGGGGGAAGGACGGCAAGGCTGGCGAGAACGGCAGTAACGGTTCACCAGGTACGTCGGGGAGCGACGGTGCGGCCGGCTCGGCTGGTAGCCCCGGTCCGCAGGGGCCGCAGGGTGAGCCGGGGCCTGCGGGGAAGGACGGCGCCGACGGAAAGGACGGCCGCGATGGCCACGACGGCCAGACCTGTCCTGACGGTTACTCCCTCCAGCAGTCGCCCGCGGATCCTGATGCGCTGGTGTGCCGTCGTGATGGCGCTCCGCCGCCCTCGTCACCGTCGCCGGCTCCGAGCGCTACCACCCCGGCTGTTCTGGTCCCTGAACGGCGCAGATCATGACAACGCCCCGCCCCTGCTTCGGCAGGGGCGGGGCGCTTTGTCATGACGGGAGTTGAGGACAGGCTCTAGGTTTTATTTCAATGCCTCGAATATGATGCGCAAGTCAACGCAACAAAACATGTGGGGGGATTGGATATGTCCGAGCTGACGGGCGCGTTCACCGAGGCGGAGGACGGCGGGGGGCTCACCAAGATCACGCTTGGTGCGCTGCGGGAGGAGCTGGGCTACAAGAAGCTCGGCAAGTTCATCCTCGGTGAGATCGGGGACAGCCTCGAAGCTGAGGGGCTGGGCTTCTTCCCCCGCGCCACGCTCGACCCGCGGTGCAACACCGAGCCGCGACAGTGGCAAGAGATCTGGATCTACGTCCGCGACAACAGCACCCGGGCCCGCGTGCTGGACGCTGTCCTGTACCCGGAGAAGGTCAACGTCCGCGCCGTCCTCGACGGCCTGGCGGGCGGCGACTTGTCCGCGCTCACGGCCGAGGAGAGGCTGAAGCGCATTCAGGAGATAGTCGAAGCTTAGCGGGTGACGTCGGGCCGTCGCGCAGTGCGGCGGCCCACGCGGCGAGCAGCCGCTCGTATTCCTCAGCCTCATACGCCCACAGCGGTCGGCCCGCACGCGCGGCCATGAACGCCCGTATCCGCTCATTCGCCTGCTCGGCGGTGGCGGGGGCGCAGGTGGTCACCATGTCGCGAATCGTACGGCCAGCCGCCGACAAAGGCACGCGAGTCGCCCGCCCTTAGGCTGTTCACATGATCCGTGCAGTGGCATTCGACGTCGGAGAGACGCTGATCAGCGATGACCGCGGGTGGGGGGCGTGGGCCGACTGGCTCGGCGTCAACCGGCACACGCTGTCGGCTCTGGTCGGCGCCGTGGTTGCGCAGGGCCGGGACAACGCGGAGGCGCTGCGACTTCTCCACCCGGGCATCGAAGTGGAGGTGGAACGGGCCGCGATGGAGCGCGCCGGCCGGGGCGAGGTCTTGGACGAGTCCGATCTGTACCCGGACGTCCGGCCGTCCCTCGCCGCGCTCCGGGACGCTGGGATTCGTGTGATCGTGGCGGGCAACCAGACCCGGAGGGCTGCGGAGTTGCTGCGTGCCCTCGACCTGCCGGTGGATGCGCTGGCCACGTCCGGGGAGTGGGGCGTGGCGAAGCCTGAGCCCGAGTTCTTCGCGCGCACTGTCGAGCTCGCCGGTGTCCCTGCGGGGGAGGTGCTGTACGTCGGCGACCACCCGCAGAACGACGTGGCCCCGGCGCGCGCTGCTGGCCTGCGGACTGCGCACTTGCGTCGCGGACCGCTCGGGCATCTGTGGGCGGACAGCGAGGACGCGCGGGCCGCGGACTGGCGGGTGGGGAGCCTCACCGAGTTGGTCGATGTGCTGCGGCCAGAGTGAGCGAACTGCACGGCCCCGCCTGCGTGATGCGGGCGGGGCCGTTTCTGTTCCCGGACAGTGACGGTCCGGGTACGGTTCGGAGTGGCTGCACCGAACGGAGACCAGTATGCCCAGCATTGTGTATCGCGGGGTAGGCCCCCGCATCGCCTACGAGCGTCGCATCTCCGGCCTCACCCAAGCCGATCTGGCGCGCGCCGCCGGTACCGCCCTGGGCACCATCCGGAAAATCGAGCGTGGTGAGCGCGGCGTGTCCGATGCCGTCCTGGACGCCGTCGCCGACGCACTCGACATCGACCCGGCCCGCCTGCTGCCCGATAAGGAGCGGCCGGACGATCGCGTACACCGGGCCATGCCGGGGCTCTCCTCGGTCCTCGCGACGTACGACGTGCCGGAAGGCGGCCCGGCCCGGCCGCTGCCGGCCCTCGCCGAGGCAGTCGCGTCTGTCGTTCAGTGGCGGCTCGGTGCCCAGTACGTACGGGTGGCTCGTACTGTGCCGGATCTGCTGGCCGAGCTGTGCCGCCTGCTGCAGGGAGCAGGGCCGAGCGAACAGCCTGCCGTCGCCCGACTCCTGGTGAACGCCTGCCGGGCCGCGGACGCCGTCGCCTACAAGTACGGCGCGCGGGATCTGTCCGCTCGCCTCATCGACCTGATGCGGTGGGCCGCACGGCAGGCGAACGACCCGGTGGTGGACGCAACGACGGCGTACGTCCGGACAGAGACGTTCTTCGCGGCCAAGGCACATGCTGCTGGGTTGCGAGCCCTCGAACTCGCCGCGGACCAGGCGCCGACGTCCTCGGCACCGGAGGCCCTGGCCGCCCGCGGCGCCCTGCACATGCGTGCTGCTGTGATCGCTGGCAGGGCTGGTGATGGCGGCTCGGCCGAGACGCACCTCGATGCCGCGCGCGTCCTCGGCGACCAGTTGACCGAGGGTGTGTACAGCGGCACGGCCTTCGGCCCGGACAGTGTCCGCATCCATGAGGTATCCGTTGCAGTCAGCCTGGGGGACGGCCACCTGGGCAGGGCGCTGAAACTGGCACGTGAGTGGGCGCCGCCGCGGGACCTGCCGGCCGAGCGGCGGTCCGGTTTCTACATCGAGCTCGGGCGGGCACAGCTCTGGTCTGGCCGCCCGGATGCGGCGTTCGAGTCGCTGAAGGTGGCGCGGAGGATCGCGCCGCAGCATGCGCGGGAGCACCGGTGGGTGAGGGAGGACGCAGCCACTCTGCGCCGGCTGAAGCGCGCGGACTCTGAATCGCTCAGCAACTTCGCTGAGTGGTGCCACGCGGGGGCGGGCGCCTGAACGGTACCCCTCGCAGGGGTACTTGAGGGGTACTTGGCGGACGAACATCTTCTTGAGCCCACTGGCACAGGGAGATGACCGTGACCGCAGCGACAGCTCCACCCGCAGATCCTGACGTGAGTATCGTCCGGCTGCACGGCGAGGCGTGTTACTGGTGCGGAGCCGCGCACGGCCCCCTCACCCCTGCCGGGTCGGTGACCACTCCGGTCGAGGGCGGCGTGCGCCACTGGTTCATCGTGGCCTGCCCGCAGCACAGCGACCGGAGGCCGCGGTGACAGCGGCCGCTGGCGCGCCGAGCCGCGATGAGATCCAGGAGACCGTAGATCGCGCCCTGCGTCTCGGCCCGCCGCTGCCGTACGACGAGTTGGTGGCGCTGGAGCAGACTCTGCTCATCGTGATCGCCGACCTGTACGCGGCCGTGGACGAGGTCGAGCGCGAGCACCCGGACAGTCCGGGGCGAGTTCGCCTGCGGGCTCGGCTGGACGGCATCCGCTCTCAGACAGCCGTTGGTCTCGGCGATGGACTGATGTCCGCGCAGGTGCAGGTGCGTGCTCTCGCTCGGGACTGCCAGTGGCTCCTTGACCACCGCACGGCGGAGGCCCCCCGATGAGCGATCAGGCCCCAATGGCATTCGTTTACGACCGGTGCGCGAGCCGTCGAGGGCGCGCCCGTACCGAGCTGGACATGCGGCTGACGGGCTGCCACAACTACGCGAACGCCACGGGATGGGTGCTGGCCGGCCCCCACTGGATCGATCAGAGGGCCGACGCTCTGAGCACGCAGCGGCCGCAGTTGGCCGCGATGCTGGACGCCATGCGAGCCGAGGCGAGCCGCCGCGAGGTGCTGTGCCTGGTCCACAACTGGGGAAGGCTCGCTACCGACAGCACCCACCTTCTCATTCTCCAACAGCGGATCGTCGAGGCCGGCGGATTCACCGTGACGACGTTCGACGAGTCCGACCGTCACAGCATCCGCGCTGTGCTCGTCGGGAGGCTGCCGTGACGCGACGGTGGAAGCGCATCGCCACGTACTGGACGTGCCTGATTGCGTTCGTGTTCTTGATCGTCGTCGGCAGCATCGGGAGCAGGCATGGATAGCCATTGCGCCTGCGGCTCGAACCTCGATCTGCGCCTGGTGTCCATCGACACCGCCACCGGGCCGGCAACCACAGTCACATGCTGTGGCTCCTGCGCCCCCGGCCCGGTCGGGCCGCCCATCCCTGACGGAGTCGCCCGCGTCCTCGCGCGACGCGCTGGTATCCGTCCCCCTGGCGAGCCGCGACGGCTGCGCCCCTGAAACCCCCGCAGCGCTGAGACCCCCCGTGCAAGGCGCTGCGGGAGGCCGGCCGCCGCACACCGCGGCGGCGGTCGGCCGCATACCTGCCGTTACTGACTGGTCAATGGCAGACTCGAACGCTTCAGGAGGACCACATGACGTGCAACAGGTGCGGGAACGCGATGACCCAGGGCGCCGGAGGATGGTGGCAGTGCTTCAGCTGCGGGAACAGCATGCCGGGTGTTTGCCCTGCCCCTACTGCGGCTGTGAGCTGGTTGGCGCCTCCCCAGATTGGTGGCGCTGCTCGGCTGAGCGGTGCGCGTACGAGCTGACCACGGCGGCGCACGCCCTCTACGGGGCGCTGAGCGAGGCGTTGGAGAAGGACCCCGACGGGTTCTTCGAGAGCGTCCGGACATACCGCGATGAGGTTCGGGCGCTGGAGCCCGCCTGGCAAAAGCAGGAGGCCAGGGCGTAGCGAGCCTCACCGGCTTGCGCCGCCAATCCGCCGGGCCCCGTGGCTACGAATCCCGTACGAGCATGGACAGCGGAACGCCGAGCGCGTCGGCGATGAGCAGCAGGTGGTCGAGGATCGGGGACATTACGCCGTTCTCGATGCGGCTGATCGTCTTCCGATCTAACCCGCCAGCGCGCTCGGCCAGCTGCTCTTGTGTGAGGGTGCGGTGGAGTCGTGCAGATCTGATGGCTGCTCCGATGGCTCGGCGACGGGCGGGTACCCAGTCGGGCAGCGGATCAGATGGCACGGCTCAACGCTGGCGGCACCATGATCAAATGTCTGTACCGTGGACGGTACATCTTGATCTATGAAGCACGTCACTCGAATGAGTGATTGCATGATGAATCGAATACGTGTTCCCATGTTAGCGGCCATTAACTTGTCATATGCCAAGCGGCCTGACCGCGGTGCGACTCTACGTGCGCCGCGGTCCCTCTATCGCCGGCCCCGGGTTGCGGCTCACCCCCCAAGGTGTGCGCCCGGGGCCGGCTTCTGCGTTCCTGGGGGAGGAGTGGGGAACGAGTGGGAGATGATCATGGTCAACCAAGGATCAACTAGGGTCAACTCTGATTAACTGACAAGTGGTGCCCCGCAGGTCAGCGCCTGTATGCCCGAGGAGCGTGCAGGTAGGTTGCTCCGCAAGAGTGCGTGCTTGAACTTCATCTGGAATTTCAACTCCTTCGCCCTGGTCTTCGTGCTGACCGACGGCGGACCCGGCGGCCGGACCCGGCTGCCGATGCTCTTCGCGTACGAAGAGGCCTTCCGCTACGGGCAGTTCGGCTATGCCGCCACGATGGGCCTGGCGATGGTCGCGGTGATCTCGGTCCTGCTGGCCGTCTACCTGGCGGGCCGGCTGAAGGGGGACGACGACCGGTGAGCGGCACGGATGACCGCGGCAGGAAGACCGGGGACGCAAAGCTCCACGGCAGGAAAACCGAGGACACGGAACGCAGCAGCGGCAGGAACGGCAGCCGTACGCGTGACCTCGGCAACCCGGCGAGGCGCAGGAGCGCCCCGCGGCGCGGTGCGGGGAACGCCGTCACCGTCCGGCGCACCGCCACCCGCACCGGCCAGTACGCCGGGCTCCTCGCCTATCTCGCCTTCCTCGCCCTTCCCTTCCTCTGGCTGATCTCCACCTCCTTCAAGCCACCACGTGAACTCGGCAGCATCCACCCCACGTGGATACCCGAGGCGCCCACCCTGGAGAACTTCCGGCAGGCCTTCGCCCAGCAGCCACTGCTGGCGGCGGCGGGCAACAGCCTGCTGGCCGCGGCGGTCTCCGCGCTGATCGCGATCGTGCTGGCGACCCCGATGGCGTATGTCCTGGCCCGCTACCGCAACCGTTTCTCGCGGGCGGCCACCGGCTGGGTCGTGATCAGTCAGGCTTTTCCCCTGGTACTGGTGATCATCCCGCTGTTCCTGATCCTGAAGGGGCTCCATCTGGTGGACTCCCGGATCGGCTTGATCATGGTCTATGTGGTCTGGTCGCTGCCGTTCGCCCTGTGGATGCTGACCAGTTATGTCCGGGCCGTACCACCCGAGTTGGAGGAGGCGGCGGCCGTGGACGGCGCCGGGCGGGTCCGTACGCTCGTCTCGGTCACCGCACCGCTGCTCGCACCGGGCATCGTCGCCACCGCGTTGTTCGCCTTCATCACCGCCTGGAACGAGTTCTTCTTCGCCCTCGTCCTGCTCAAGTCCCCCGGGAAGCAGACGCTGCCCGTCGTGCTGACCCACTTCCTCGGGACGGAGGGCGTCGCCGACCTCGGCCCGCTCGCCGCCGCCGCACTCCTCGCCACCCTCCCGAGCCTGCTCCTCTTCGCCGTCATGCAGCGGCGGATCACGGGCGGGATGCTCGCCGGGGCGGTGAAGAGCTGATGCGCCACGATCACCACACCCCCAGGCACCCGGCCCGTTTCACCCGGCGGGGCCTGCTCGCGGCCACCGCCGCACTGCCCGCCGCGGCCCTGCTGCCGGGCTGTTCCGACGACCGGCGAGGGCGCGCGTCCGGCGGCCGGATCACCCTGCGCTTCCAGTCGCTGGCCTGGCAGCAGGACTCCCTCAAGGCCAACAAACAGCTGGTCGCCGAATGGAACAGACAGCATCCCGATGTCCAGGTGCAGTACGTCCAGGGCGCCTGGTCCACCGTCCACGACCAGTTGCTGACCTCCTTCGAGGGCGGCGAGGCGCCGGACATCCTCCACGACGCCTCGGACGACCTCGCGGACTTCGCCTACGGCGGGGACCTCGCCGACCTCACCGCCCTCCTGCCGCCGCGCCTCCGCCGTGACATCCCGCAGCAGAGCTGGGAGACCGCCACGTTCGACGGCCGGGTCCACGGCGTCCCGTTCCTCCAGGAGCCGCGGGTGCTGATCGCGAACCGCGCGAAGCTGCGCCGGTCCGGGGTGCGCATCCCCACCCCCGAACACCCCTGGACCTGGGAAGAGTTCGGGGAGGCGGCACAGCGGCTGACCCACGGCACCGACCACGGCGTGGCCTGGCCGCTGAAGGAACCGGTCTCGGCCACCCTCAACCTCGCCCTGTCCACGGGCGGCCGGATGTTCCACCGCCGCCCCGACGGCAAGGTGGAGGTCCGCTTCGACGCCGTCGACCAAGTGGTGCCGCGTGCCATTCACGACCAGGTGAACGTCGACCGCAGCGCTTCCCGTACGACCCTGGGCATGGGCGGCTCCGACACCCTCCCGGGCTTTTTCGCCGGGCGCTATGCGATGGTGCCGCTCGGCTTCTCCTACCGACAGCAGATCGTCCAGCAGGCACCCAAGGGTTTCGACTGGACGGTGCTGCCCGCTCCCAAGGGCACCGCCCTCGACCAGGGGGTGAGCCCGCAGACCCTGTCGATCGCCGAGGACTGCCCGCACAAGGAAGCGGCGATGGCCTTCATCGACTTCCTCCTCCGCCCGCCGAACATGGTCCGGCTCGCCCTGGGTGACTGGCTGTTGCCGACGGGACAGGAGGCGCTCATGGATCCGGCACTCCGGGTCGCCCGGTACGACTGGGCAACGGGCACCGCGCTGGCGAGCTCGCTCCGCTCCGCCCCGGCCCAGTCCGTCCGCGGCTATCCGGAGTGGAAGGACAAGATCGCCACCCCCGGTCTGCAGGAGTACTACAGCGGCGCAATCGACCTGGACACCCTGCGCAAGCGGCTCGTCAGGGACGGCAATCTGGTCCTGGCCCGCTATCAGCGCTGAGGGGCGCCGGCACACACCAACCGGCTCGGCTACGGCATGAGCAGGCCGTCGAGCCCCGACAGCCGGCGGCGCGGCAGGCCTCGACGAGTGCGTGCCGCCCCTCCAACTGGCCCTGGAACAAGCCGTAATGAGTGCGATGTGCCCCTCGTGGCAGGCCCCGTCCGGCCGAGGCGCTCCGGTCGGACTGATGCGCCGGCCACCCCGCCGTCACCCTCTATTGCGTCTGTGTAAACGGAGTTGAGCCTCTCCGGTTCAACTCATCGGCCCTTTTGACCGCTTCTGAAACATTTCCCATTTCAGTGGGCTTGTTGTCTATCTCACACGCTCCGGCGGACCTTGAATTGAACTCATCAATCAGACAGGGTTTCGAACCAGTCCGACGGAGATCTTCCGGTCTCATCGGGCTATTGCGCAACGCTTTCCCCCCACACAGCGAACGAGGAGAACCCTCGCAATGGCTCACAAGCGTTCCAGCAAGAAGCGGCTCGTCACGGCGATAGCCGCCGCGGTCGCCGCCACTGGCATCGCCACCGTCACCGCGGTCACCGCGGGTGCGTCGACCTCGGCCGAAGGCAAGATTTACGGAGCCGAGGCCAAGGGCGCCGTGAACGGCAGCTACATCGTCATGCTGAAGAACTCGGTGCGTACCGCCGAGAGCGGCGACCTGGCCGCCAAGTACGGCGGCAAGGTCAAGCGGCAGTATTCCTCCGCCATCGACGGCTTCTCGGCGACCGGTCTGAGTGCGGAAGAGGCCAAGCACCTCGCCGCCGACCCGTCCGTCGACAAGGTCGTGCAGAACAAGAAGTTCCACATCAGCGGCAGCCAGGCCAACCCGCCGTCGTGGGGCCTGGACCGCATCGACCAGGCGGACACCAAGGGCGACAAGAAGTACAACTACCCCGACGCCGCGGGTGCGGGCGTCACCGCCTACGTCATCGACACCGGCATCCACATCAGCCACAAGGACTTCGGCGGCCGTGCGTCGTACGGCTTCAACGCCATCGACAAGAGCGACAAGGCCGAGGACGACAACGGTCATGGCACGCATGTCGCGGGCACCATCGCCGGTACCGAGCACGGTGTCGCCAAGAAGGCCAAGGTCGTGGCGGTCAAGGTCCTCGACGGCGAGGGCTCCGGCAGCACCGAGCAGGTCGTCGCGGGCATCGACTGGGTCACCAAGAACCACAAGGGCCCCTCGGTCGCCAACATGTCGCTCGGCGGCGGCGTGGACGAGGCACTGGACGCGGCCGTGAAGAAGGCCATCGACGCCGGTGTCACCTTCGGTGTCGCGGCGGGCAACGAGTCCGCCGACGCGGGCCAGAGCTCCCCGGCGCGCGTGAAGGAGGCCATCACCGTGGCCTCCAGCACCAAGGACGACCAGCAGTCCGACTTCTCCAACTTCGGCAACGTGGTCGACCTTTACGCTCCCGGCTCCGACATCACCTCGGACTGGAACACCGGCGACGACGCCACCAAGACCATCTCCGGTACGTCCATGGCGACCCCGCACGTCGTCGGCGCCGCCGCGGTCTACCTGGCCGGTCACAAGGACGCCAAGCCGGCGGACGTGGAGAAGGCCCTGACGGGCGGCGCCACGACCGACAAGATCGCGAACCCCAGCGAGGGTACGCCCAACAAGCTGCTGAAGGTCGTCGAGTAATCACCTCGTCTCCTCAGCTCCACACTCCGGCCGTCGCGCTCGCCCCCACGGGGCGCGGCGGCCGGCGTCGTTGTGTTCGGCGGCGGTGGTTTTAGGGGCCGCGGTCCGATGGGCCGCGTTCGATGGGCTGTGGTCCGAGGGGATGCGGTCCGGGGCTGGTGGTCCGAGGGGATGCGGTCCGGGGCCGGTGCTCCGAGGGGCTGCGACGCCGACGCCGGGTCTCCATCAGCGGTACGGGGCCGACCAACTGACGGATCAGCTGAGGGCTGCGTCGGCGTAAGTGGTGATCCGTGTGGCGAAGAGGTGGAAGCACGCCAGAGGACCGCTCGGTAGTCTCGCGTGGAAACCGCGCCGGAGGGGGCCGGGCGCCTTGTTCGGAGAGCAGTCCCCGACCGGCACCGACCAGGACGGTGGCAATCCATGGCAGATCACGACCTGACCGGCTTCGACCGCAGCACTTTCACCCATGACGGCAATACTCGCCGGATACTGCGGCGCGGCACGGGGCCCGCGGTAATCGTGATGGCGGAAATACCCGGTATTACGCCCAAGGTCCTGGAATTCGCGGAACGTGTGGCCGCCATCGGCTGCACGGCCGTGCTCCCGGTACTTTTCGGCACGCCCGGCCGCGACGCCGGCCGCGACGCCGGCCGGCTGAAGTCCGGGCTCTACACGGCCTCGTCGATGGGGAAGGTCTGCGTGAGCCGGGAATTCACCGTGCTGGCCACCGGGAAAACCTCCCCCGTGGTGACCTGGCTGCGAGCCCTGGCGGCGCACGAGCATCAGCACTGCGGCGGCCCCGGCGTCGGGGCCGTCGGCATGTGTCTCACCGGCGGCTTCGCCCTCGCCATGGCCGCCGATGAGCGCCTGCTCGCCCCCGTCCTGTCCCAGCCGTCCCTGCCGCTGGCCCTCACCAGGAGCCGGGCCGCCGGTATCGATATCTCCGCCGAAGATCTCGCCGCGGTCCGGGGCCGCTGCGAGCGTGAGGACCTTCGGGTCATGGGGCTGCGGTTCCGTTCGGACCGGTTGGTACCGGGCGACCGGTTCGCCTTTCTGCGCCGCGAACTCGGTGCTGCCTTCACCGCCGTCGAACTGGACGACTCCGCCGCGAATCCCGATGCTGTGCTCCCGCCGCACTCCGTGCTGACCGAGCACCTCATCGACGAACCCGGCCAGCCGACCCGCGCCGCACTGGACGAGGTACTCGACCTCTTCCGCACCCGCCTGCTCGGACAGCACCGCGACACGACGGCGGAAGCACCGGTCACTCCCGAAGGCGCCTGACCCGAGATCTCTGTGCCCCGTCAGCTCACGGATGCACACGGTGCGACAACTCACCCCCTCCCTCGGTGAGTTATCCACAGGAGGCTTCCTCCGGAAACGCGGAGGGCCGACCCGCCGCTACCGTCGGTGACATGCACGGAGGACTGCCGTTCATCGGCATCAGCACCATCGTCTACGGCCTGATCGGACTGTTCACGGTCGTGGTCAGCGCGATCCGCAAGACAGGGGGAGACCGACATGTACACCATCACCGTCATCGTTCCTGCCCACAACGAGGAGGAGGGACTGCCGGCCACACTGGAGTCCCTCGCCCGGCAAACGGTCCGGCCTGACCGGATCCTGGTCGTGGACGACGCCTCCACGGACCGTACGGGAGAGGTGGCGGCCTCACACGGAGTGACGGTACTGCGCCCGCCGCACAATCTCGGCAGCAAGGCCAAGGCGCAGAACTACGCCCTTCCGCAGTGCACCACCGACCTCGTCCTGGCCGTCGATGCGGACACCGTCCTCGCACCGGACTACATCGAGACGGTCCTGCCCGTCTTCGACGACCCCGGCGTCTCGATCGCGGCGGGCACGGTCCGCACCCGCCTTACCCGCACGATCTGGGAGCGAGGGCGTTCCACCGAGTATCTCTTCGGCTTCCACTGGCACCGGGTTTGGGGCAAGGTTGCGGGAGTAGCGGGTTGGCCAGCATCTATGCAGGTCAGAGGTAGCGTGGAGCGGATTGGGGCATGTGCAAGTGTCGCCGTCTGTCGCCACCTCTGGCAGGGTGCATGCTGACTCGATGCTGACTTTGATGACGCCCCATCAGGTAAAACCTGATGGGGCGTCATGTTGTACGCCCGGTGCCATCTAGTTTCGGGCTCGGCCCAGCTGTCGCAATCCCCGCCTCGGTCGTAGACGATCGTCATCGGCACCCCGCCGAAGTAGGCGAACGCCTGCCGGTGGCAGTCGAAGAAGGTCGCCAGGTCTTGGCTCGTGGTGAAGCAGCAGAACGGAGCGCGCGAGTACGACAGAGTCATATGGAAGGAGTAGACCTTTGAGATCCCGACGTGGGTGAGGACCCTTCCCTCGTCTCCCCAGTCGACTTGTGCGTGGGCACCCGAGACCACCTCGAACCGGCGGTGCAGGCCGACCAGTTCCTTGGGGGCGATGCCGAGTTCTTCCGCGACCCGGGGACGGGCCTCCTGCAGATGGAGCTTCACCCGCTGGTAGTTGATGCTGAGCGCATACTCCTGGACAAGTCGCTCGTGGATCACCGACCCCTTCAGCAGGATCTCGGACCTGAGCATCGCGTCGATCAGCGGAGCGACCTCGTCCACCACCCGACGACGCACGTCACCGTTGGGCTCCCTCTTCGGAGGCGCGGCCGGAACCTGGCCCGACAGGTACTTGGTGACCGTACGGCGGTTCAGCCCCGTCTCCTTTGCGATCTGCCGCAGGCTCATCGCGCCGGACTCGTACAGAGGGCGAAACCGCCTCAACTCAAGCCAGCGATGCGGGTCCAAGACCACGGTCAGCCGCCCTCCACCAACGCCGAACAGACGACGTCAGATTCACGGAACTTCACCTCTCACCGCATCAAAATGGTGCATTCTCATCCGTACGTGGTGGTGCACGTTCACTTGTACGCGGACAGCAGGCCGCTGCCCTGGCGCCGATGGTCGCGCGCACCACGCTCACTTGCCGGGGGCTCCCCGGCGAGCTGATCGAGGATGCAGCGTTGATCGTCTCCCAACTGGTCACCAACGCGGTTCAGCATGCAAACCCGATCCTGTTGCCCAGGAGCCCGAGCGGTCTTCTGGCTCCTCCTTAAGGCTGATCCCCGTAACTTTCGTCGGTCCTTGAATTCCTCACACCCGTCAGGAGGGCCATCAGCACGGTGGATGAATGCCACCCGATGGCGGCCTTCGTTCCGGGACCACACCGCCTTCGGTGCGGCAGCAGGCCGAGGCTTCCTCGGCCTTTCACTCATCGACCCGAGGACTTCACATTGACACGACGACGACGGCCTCCCCTCTTTAAACGGCCCACCTCTCTCGTGGTGACACTAGGACTGGTGGGCTCCTGTGCCACCGTCATAGCGTTCAACGCGTCGGCCAACCCGCCGGGCCCGCGGGGAACTGACATCCGTGCCCTGGTCTACGCGGCGCTCAAGAGCGATCCGGCCACATCGCACTACACGCGGAACCAGACATTTCGAATGCGGACCATAAAGCAGGAGAAAGACGGAGACCGGCATATACGGATGGACCGGTACTACAAGGGCTTGCCGGTCATCGGCGGCGACCTTGTGCTCCACATGAGCAAAGACGGCGAACTCAAGGGCGTCAGTCAGACCCTCACGTCAGAGCCCACCTTTGGTACGAAGCCCCAACTTTCTGCCGAAGATGCGTGGACGAGTGCATTCAAACGCACCCCCTTGCGGGAAGGGAAACCGGGCGGAAAAGGTAAAAAAGGCGCCCTCCTGAGCAAAGACTCCGTCCGGAACGCGCGGGCCGGATCCCGGCTCGTCGTGTGGGCAGGGAAGAAGAAGCCTCGGCTTGCCTACGAGAACGTGATCCGCGGCGCTTACGCCGACAGCACACCCGCCGAGGTGCATACATACGTCGATGCGGAGAGCGGGAAGGTCCTGGGCACCCGCGATCGGTACATGCACGAGCGGGGAGTCGGCAAAACCCTCTACAGCGGTCAGGTGCCGCTGGAGACGAGTCCCGGCAAACAGGGTGGATTCGAACTCACCGATTCCACACGGGGCGGGATGACCACTGTGGATGCCAACAACCAGTGCGCGCCGCAGGATCCTGACCCGAACTGCCTCAACGGTGGCGGGGGGCCTGGCGGTGATGGCGGGGGGCCTGGTGGTGACGTCGGGGGGCCTGGCGGTGATGGCGGGGGACCTGGCGGTGACGTCGGGGGGCCTGGTGGTGACGTCGGGGGGCCTGGCGGTGATGGCGGGGGACCTGGCGGTGACGTCGGCGGGCCCGGTGGTGACGTCGGGGGACCCGGCGGTCCTGGTGGTCCGCAGGGGGGAGCTGCCGCCTTCGGTGTGGGGCCCTTGCCAAATGTGTCGGGGGATGCCGGCGGGGACTGCCTGCACGGAGTGCCGGTCTGCTACGGGGAGGGCCCACAGGGCAGGCAACCTGAGGAAGTCCCGCCACCGGGCGGCGACGGCGGTCAAGTCGGCGGTGGCGGTCAGGGCGGTGGTGACGGCGGTCAAGTCGGCGGTGGCGGTCAGGGCGGCGACAAGGCCAATCCACTGGGAATACCTGGAGCCGCGCCCGTCGTCAGTCAGGACAACAACTTCGGGACCGGGAAGGAGGCCGATCGGGCAACCGTCGCGGCGGACGTGCAATTCGGAGCCGCCCAGGCGTGGGACTACTTCCAGAAGCGGTTCGGTCTCAACGGATTCAGCGGTGATGGGCGAGGTCCGACCCTTTATGCGCACTACGGTCCCCAAATCACCAACGCCCTCACCGACGGGGAGTCCTTCACAGTGATCTTCGGGGACGGAGATGGCAAAAGCGTTGGGCCGTTCACGCCACTCGACGTCGTCGCCCACGAGATGGGGCACCTGGTGACCCTGCCGAACAACATCCTGACCGAACAGGGTGAACCGACGGCGCTCAACGAGTCCACGAGTGACATATTCGGCACGATGACGGAGTTCTTCACCAACAACCGGAACGACCCGCCGAACTTCCTCCTGGGCGAGGACATGGAGGACGGTTCCCAGAAGAGAAAGTTTGAGCGCTTCATGGACCGCCCCTCCCGGGACGGAGCATCGCCTGACTGCTTTTCCCCCGAAGTCGGCAAGCTTGACCCGCACGCCGGCGGTGGAGTGTCGAACCACTTCTTCTTCCTGCTGGCCAACGGCAGCGGCAAGTCCAAGTTCGGCAACAGCCCGACGTGTGACAAATCCCAGGTGAAAGGAATCGGCGCGAAAGTGGCAGAGCAGATCTGGTTCCGAGCCGTGACGACGTACTTCACCTCCAACACTGGATTTCTGGATGCCAGGAAGGGCACTTTGCAGGCTGCCGCCGACCTGTTCGGCAAGGACAGCACCGAGGTGAAGACCGTAACCCAGGCATGGGACGCGGTGAACGTGAAGTAGCCGAGCCGGTGGGCTGATTCCCGTAGCGCAGGAGGCCTGAGGGCTTACCATTCACCACACGCCACTGTCGGCTGGGGCAAGCGGGCCGCCACTGGGAAGCCCGGCCCTCGGGCTCCGGCGCGACGGGATTCGGCATGAAGGACGGCGATGATATTCGGGATCAGGGGGCTGCGGGGAGTCGTGGCGCGGGGCGGACCGCAGGCGGGGCGAAAGAGACCGCCCGCGAGGCGATCTAAGCCCCGGCCGCACCGGCACCAGAAGCGGCTGACGATCAGTCGGGCCTTCGTGATCGATGCCGCGCTCGCGGTGGCCGCGCTCACTTACGGCCTTCTGCAAGCGCTGGTGTTCCAGCCGCTCTGGCGCACGGCGTCCTCGCCACCTGGCAGCGGGGCACCCTCTGATGCCCTTTACGTGGCGATCACGGTTGCGGAAATCCTCGCAGCTCTCTCCCTTCTGACCAGACGTCGGCTGCCATTGGTCCTGGCCGTGACTTCCATCGTCGACCTATGGCTTGGAGGTTGCGGAACCACCTTTCCCGTAGCGGTCTACACGCTGGTCGTGCGTGGCTGGAGCCGCTGGGCGGTGGCGGTCGGTCTTGCCGGGTCGGGCGGGCCGCTCCTGGACTTTCTGCTGTTTGTCGGCGAACGACCTCCCGTGCTGCTGTTTGTTCAGGAGTTCGCGGTGGGCTACCTGGTGCCGATGCTCGTCGCTCCGACACTGGCGGCCACCACGGTGCGCACACATCGGGCCCTCATACGCAGCCTGCAGCTCAGGGCGGAACAACTCCAGTGGGAACAGGAGTTGGCCACCCGGAACGCCAGGCTGGAGGAGCGCGCACGGATCGCCCGAGACATCCATGACGTAGTCGCCCACTATGTGGGGCTCATCGTCATCCAGTCAGGGGCTCTGGAAATCAGTGAGCCAAAAGGGTCACCGGCGCACCGGAGTGCCCGTCTCCTCGGCGATCTGGGGCGACGCGCAATGGGTGAACTCCGTGACCTGCTGGCCGCGTTGAGGTGCGAGAACGGGGACGGGCAGGCAGAGGTGCCAGCCGCTTCGCCGGAGATCAGCACCGAACCGTGGCAGTGGGACGTTGAGGCTTTGGTGAACGGGGTGCGTCGTGTCGGCGTATTAGCTACGTGTCACGTCATCGGAAAGCCCCAGAAAGTCGGCGTGGCGGCGCAACAGGCCGCCTATCGTGTGGTCCAGGAGGGGATCGCGAACGCGGTCCGGCATGCCCCCGGATCCGAGATCCGCGTGATGGCTGCGGTGTCCGCCCGGAGCCTGGATGTCTGCGTCCGCAACGGCCGGCCGCCCGAGCCGGCCGTGTCGACCCTGGGGGGCGGCAACGGTCTCATCGGAATACGCGAACGAGTATCCGCGCTGGGGGGAACCGTGCGGGCTTCTGCAACGCCGCAGGGCGGGTTCACTCTGATTGCCCGCATACCAGCCGATGCCCCCGCCGATTCGAGCACGGCCGGCGGACCGCGGGGTGCGCAGGAGTGCCCGAAGCCCGCTCCCCCTGGGGAGTTCGATGATCCGGGTGCTGCTGGCGGACGACGAGGCAATGGTGCGGCAGGGCATCCGTCTCGTGCTCGAATCCGATGACGATATCACCGTGGTCGCCGAGGCCACCGACGGCTCACAGGCCATCGACACTGCTCGCCGACTTCAACCGGACGTCGCCATCATGGATATCCGTATGCCCGTCATGGACGGACTCGCCGCCGCTCGCGAAATGGCGCTCCTTCCGCAGCCGCCACGAGTGGTGATGCTTACGTCGTATGCGCAAGATGAGTACCTTTTCGCGGCCCTCAAGGGCGGGGCCGACGGCTTCCTTGTCAAGGATGTCTCGCCGTATGACCTGATGAACGCCGTCAAAGCAGTAGCGAACGGCGACGCCATCATCTCCCCGTCGATGACTCGGTCGCTGATCCAGCGTTTCACGCCTCCCGAGGTCTCGCCGTCCTCCAGCGCACAGGAGCGCTTGCGCGCTCTCCCAAAGGAGCAGCGCACGATCCTCGCCCTCATTGCCGAGGGCTTGTCCAATGCCGAGATCGCCAATTGCAACGGCCTGACGGAGTCTCAGGTCAAGGCGCACGTCAGCCGGATCCTGCGAATGCTCCGCTTGAACAACCGGGTCCAAGCGGCGATCGTCGCTTACTCTGCGGGCCTGTCCCACCAGGATTTGGCGCTTTGATGAGGCTCCTTGAAAATGGGTCTGGGCGGAATTTCGTGACGGTCACGATCGCAGCAGGACGCGGGTACGGAGGAGTCTGAAGGATCCGCGTCGGTCATCTGCCGCTTGATCGTCTTACAACGGCTAACACAATGAGCCGAGTTGTCGGTGAGCGATCAGGCAGCAGGCGAGTTTGAGGAACGCTTCGTGCATGTCTGCCCGTTGTTCCCACCGGATCCGCAGGCGCCGAAAGCCGTGCAGCCACGCAAAACTCCGCTCGATCACCCAGCGGTAGGTACCCAGCCCGGTGCCATGTCGGGTACCACGGCGAGCGATGGCCGGCACGATGCCGCGCTCGCGGACCTGGTCGCGGTAGATGCCGTGGTCGTAGCCGCGGTCGGCGAACAGTGAGTCTGGCTTGCGGCGTGGACGGCCCACTCGGCCGCGTACGGGCGGGATCGCGTCGAGCAAGGGCATGAGCTGGGTGACGTCGTTGCGGTTGCCGCCGGTCAGCAGGACCGCGAGCGGGGTGCCGTGTCCGTCGGTGATCAGGTGGTGTTTCGAGCCGGCCCGGCCCCGGTCGACC
This sequence comes from Streptomyces sp. NPDC048434, assembly GCF_043200375.1. Taxonomy (NCBI): domain Bacteria; kingdom Bacillati; phylum Actinomycetota; class Actinomycetes; order Kitasatosporales; family Streptomycetaceae; genus Streptomyces; species Streptomyces sp. NPDC048434. The sequence goes on from NZ_JBICXQ010000001.1 coordinate 306,331, forward strand.
GGCGACGGGCCAGTGTGGCTCCCCCTTTTAACGCCCGGACGTGGGAGGAGTCGACCACACAGCGGGACCAGTCGAGCTTTGCCGTTGCGTTCAGCTCAGCTAGCAGGACCTCGTGCAGCCGCTGCCACACGCCGGCTTCGTTCCAGTCCCGAAGACGTCGCCAGCACGTCATGCCTGAGCCGAAGCCAAGCTCCTGGGGCAGGTACTCCCACTGGATCCCGGTGTGCAGCACGTAGAGGATGCGGTGCTGATGACTCCGGCGCCAGCCAGGGCGACGCCCACAGGTCCTGTCGTCATGCCTGCTCCAAAGCGGTGAGGTGGGCGTGGCTGGCGGCGAGCGCCTGGACGATGTCGGTTGCGCAGGCGGCGAGTTCGACGACGCGCAGCGCCTGCGGCGCGGCGGCGAGGATCTCGGAGTCGGGCATGGCGCCCTGGCCCACGGCGGTGTTGGGTGCGCCCTTGACGACTGGTCCGTCCTTGACGTGAGTGCGAGCACACGGTCGCCGAGCCGCCGCAGCAGAGCGGGGACATCGGCGCCGCCGACGGCTGCCCAGTAGGTGTCGATCTCGAAGAAGACCTCGGGCGCGAGCAGGTCGGCCAGCGCCTCCAGCGCGTGGCGTCCGCCGATCCGCGGCTCGATCTCCGACGCGTGGTTGTGGTAGCCGAGTCGGATGCCGTACGAACGGGCCGTCTCCGACAGCGCGTTGAGCTTCTCGGCTGTGCGTTCGAACCCCGCGGAGGTCCCCTCCCGTTTTCACTTGGCACCGCATTCATGCCGCCTTCATACTGCCTTCATTTCTGGATGCGGAAACGTGCGGTCAGTTGTTGCTCGTGCCGTGAGCTGGGGCCGACACGGAGTTCGAATTCGCCGGGTTCGACGACCCGGCGGTTGTCGGCCGTGACGAGTGAGCAGTGCGAGGCGGGGATACGAATGTCGACGTCGACGGCCTCACCCGGGGGGATCTCGGCCTGGACGAACGCCTTCAGTTCCTGCTCGGCCCAGGTGACGCTGGTGGTGAGATCGCTGACGTAGGTCTGAACGGTTTCCAGAGCGGGGCGGCTGCCGGTGTTCGTGAGGCGCACTGTCGCGTGGACCGTGCCGTCCGCGGATACGTTCTGGTCCCGCAGGACAAGGTTGGAGTAGGTGACGGTGGTGTAGCTGAGGCCCTCGCCGAACGCGAACAACGGGTCCTGACTGAGGTCCGCGTAGCGGTCTCCGTGCTGGCCGCGCACTTGGTTGTAGAAGACGGGCTGCTGCCCGACGTGTCGTGCGAAGGAGATGGGCAGCCGGCCGCTGGGCTCGATGAGTCCGAAGAGGAGTTCGGCGATGGCACGGCCACCGCGCATGCCTGGGTTGAACGCCTCGACGAGTGCCGCCGCGTTCAGCGCGGAGTCCGGGAGGGTGCTCGGCTTGGACTGGATCAGCACCACGATCGTGGGTGTGCCGGTGGCGGCGATCGCGTCGAGCAAGGCGATCTGGCCGCCCTGGAGATCCAGTGTGGCCGTCGAGCACCCCTCGCCGGTGAGGGCGATGGTGTCGCCCACGACTACCACGGCGTAGTCGGCGGCCTTCGCGGCGGCGGTGGCCTGCCGGAGTTGTTCCTGATCGACCGGGGCAGGGCTGAGGACGGGCGGCCGCGGTTGGCCGTCGGGCCAGAACGGCCCCCGGGGATCGGGGGCGAGAACCTCGATGTCGGCTCCGACCGTGTGGGTCACCGTCCAGTCAGCGGGCGCGACAGCACGCAGTCCGTCGAGCACGGTCTCCACCAGCTGGCGTGGCTGACCGTCCGGCATCCAGTCGACCTGGCCGGAGGCCCCGGCCCAGTCGCCGAGCATGGCCTGTGGGCTGTCGGCGTTCGGGCCGATGACCGCGATCGTGCGCGGTGGGCCCTGGCTGACGGCGCGGCCGAGCCCGTCGCCGGTCAGTCCCCCTTCGAAAGGTAGAGTTCCGTCGTTGCGCAGCAGTACCAGGGAGCGGCGCGCGGTCCGGAGGTTGAGCTCGGTGTGTTCCCGGCAGCCGATCACCGCCTTCTGCCGCTCGGGGTCGGGGGCGCGGGGGTCTTCGAAGAGGCCCAGCTCGAACTTGAGGCGCAGGACCCGTCGAACGGCGTCGTCGATCTGCCTCTCGTCGGCCAGGCCGCGCGCGACCGCCGTCTGGGCGGCCTGGAAGAAGTCGGGAGTGGTCATGATGAGGTCGTTGCCGGAGTTGATGGCGAGGGCCGCTGCCTCGACGGCGTCGGCGCAGACCTTCTGCTCCCAGACCATCCGGCCGACGTTGTCCCAGTCGGTCACCAGCGTTCCGGTGAAGCCCCATTCGCCCTTGAGCACGTCGTTGATCAGCCACCGGTTCGCGGTGATCGGCACCCCGTCGATCGACTGGTAGCCGAGCATGAAAGTGCGGCATCCGGCGCGGACCGCCCGTTCGAACGGTGGCAGGAACCAGGAGCGCAGCTTGCGCGGGGTCAGGTCGGCCTCGCTCGCGTCCCGCCCGCCCTGGGTCTCGGAGTAGCCGGCGAAGTGCTTCGCGCACGCCAGGACGGCGGTCGGGTCGCCGAGGCCCTCGCCCTGGTAGCCGCGCACCATCGCGGCCCCCAGCTCGCCGATCAGGAACGGGTCTTCCCCGAATGTCTCGTTGACCCGGCCCCAGCGAAGGTCCCGGGTAATACACAGCACCGGTGAGAACGTCCAGTGGATTCCGGTCGCCGAGATCTCGGTGGCGGCGGCGCGGGCGGCCTGCTGGAGCAGCGCGGGATCCCAGGTGCAGGCCATGGCAAGCTGGGTCGGGAAGATCGTCGCTCCGGGCCAGAACGAGTGACCGTGGATGCAGTCGTCGGCGGTCAGCAGCGGAATGCCGAGCCGGGTCCGCCGGGCCAGTGCGATGGCCTCCCGCATCCGCGTGGGGGACGCGTGCAGGATCGACCCGGCCAGCCTGGCAGACACGATGTCCACCAGATCCTGGCGAGCGTCGAGCTGCAGCAACTGCCCCACCTTCTCCGGCAGGGTCATCCGCGCCAGCAGGTCATGGGTCCTCGCTTCCACGGACGCGTCGGGATCGAGGTACAGCGCAGAGCGGGGTGAGTGTTCCAACAGGAGCTCCAAGAGAACTATTGCGGTAGGTGATTCTGCCAGGTGTGCGGTGTTATGTGCGGTGTTGAGGATGGCCTCGGCTGACCGCTCGGAGGACGCGGGGCGCGGTCTTTCCGACCGCCCGGATCACCTTGCGGAACCACTGTCCGGGGGCGCACCGTCGGCCATCGCCAACCCTTTAGGTCCCAGCGCTGCGGGGGCGAACAGTCAGTCCGGGAGGCGGTCCACGAGCCACCAGGCAGCGCTGTTGGCCGCGAGCTTTCCTTCATCGCAAGGGAGGCTGGACAGCAGTGGTTTTCGGGGAACGGGTGCGGTGACAGGGGCGTTGGTGAAGTTCACGGCGCACACGAAGCCCGGCCCCCGGCCGAAGACCACGGTGTCCGGGGGGCCCGGCAGCCAGCTCAGTGTGGCGTCACGGAGCGAGGTGAGGCTGCGGCGCAGGTGCAGGGCGTCGCGGTAGAGGTGCCAGCTGGACTCGCTGTCGCGACGCTGGCGCTGCACGGAGTATGGGGCGAACCAAGGTGGCTGTGGCAGCCACGGCTGGTGCACCGGCGTGTCGGAGAAGCCGAACGGCGCCTGCTCTCCGGTCCAGGGAAGCGGTACGCGGCATCCGTCGCGGCCCTTGGCCGGGTCGCCGGTCGCGGCCACGAGGGGGTCGGTCAGGGCGTGCGGCGGCAGGTCGGTGACCTCGGGCAGGCCGAGTTCCTCGCCTTGGTAGAGGTAGGCGCTGCCGGGCAGGGCCAGCATCAGCAGCGCCGCCGCCCGGGCCCTGGCCGCGCCGCGCTCGGGATCCGGCTGTTCGCCGGGCAGCGCCCCGCGGCTGTAGCGGGTGGGGGTGCGCTGCTGGTCGTGGTTGTTCAGCACCCAGGTGACCGGTGCACCGGTGGACGCGATGTCCTTCAGCGCGGCGTCTATCCGGGCGCGGAAGGCCGCGGCGTCCCAGGGGGTGTGCAGCAGGTCGAAGTAGAAGGCCTGGTGGAGTTCGTCGGGGCGCAGATAGGCGGCCTGGTCCGCGGGCGTGGGAACGGCCACTTCTCCCACCAGGGTGCGCTCCCGTCCGTCCCGGGCGGTGTAGGCGTCGCAGATCGCCCGCCAGCGGCGCCAGACCTCGTGCACCTCGGGCCGGTTCCAGGCCAGCGGGTTGACGGCGTCGCGCGCGTCCTCGTCGGCGGTGGGGTCCGGTGAGTCGGGCAGCTCGGGGTGCTTGAACAGCCCGACCGCGACATCGATGCGGAAGCCGTCTACCCCCCGGTCCAGCCAGAAGCACAGGACTTCGTCGAAGGAGTCCGCGACCTGTGGGTGGCGCCAGTTGAAGTCCGGCTGGTGAGGGGTGAACAGATGCAGGTACCACTGCCCCAGGCGGCCGTCGGCCTCCCGGATTCGGGTCCAGGCGGGACCGCCGAACATGGCCCGCCAGTTGTTCGGCGGCAACTCCCCGTGCTCGCCGCGCCCGTCGGCGAAGTGGAACCGGGCGCGGGCGGCGCTTGCCGGTCCGGCCGCAAGCGCTTCGCGAAACCACGGGTGCTCGCGGGAGCAGTGGTTGGGGACGACGTCGAGGATGACCTTGAGTCCCAGGGCGTGTGCGTCGGTGATCAGCCGGTCGAATGCGGCGAGGTCGCCGAAGAGCGGATCGATCGCGCAGTAGTCCGACACGTCGTAGCCGTGGTCGTGCTGCGGGGACGGGAAGCAGGGGCTGAGCCACAACCCGTCGACACCCAGCATGGCCAGGTAGGGCAGTTGGGCCCTGGCGCCGTGCAGGTCACCCACCCCGTCGCCGTTCCCGTCGCGGAAACTGCGCAGATAGATCTGGTACATCACGGCGTCGCGCCACCACGGCACATCGGGGATCGCCATCGGACAGTGACCTTTCAGGCAGCCGGCACCGGCCGGCGGACGTCGGAGCCGTAGGGCTCGGGAGGGAGGAGGTTCTGGGTGCGCGCGAGCGTGCGGCCCATGCCCGCTCGGAGCGTCGGTGCGTGTGAGCCGCAGGCGGAACCGGTGGCCGCGACGGCGCCCGGACGGCGGGGATGGGTCCGGACGCCTTCGAAGCCACCGGCGCCGAGCACCTGCCTCGCTGGCGCAGTGCGACCAGTGCAGGCGCGTTTCGCGTGCGGCGCCACCGCCAGGCGGCCCGGCCTCTCAGATCGGGGTGGGCATCTCGTTCGCGGGGGCCGGCGGGTGGTGTCGAGGGTGAGCCGGCCGGATGTGGCGAAGGAGCTTCACAGGTCGAACTCCAGGGTGAAGCCCTGCCCGCTGTTGGGGACGGTGATCCTGTGGCCTGACGGCGCGGTTGTCGTGCCGTCGACACGGACGCTCTCCGGCTCGGCGCCGTGCACGACGATGACGAGCTCGTCGCGGGCGAACCCGTCGAACCCGTCGCCGGTGACGGTGGCCTGGAGGGTGACGGTGTCCCCGGCGCGGGTCACGGCGAAGGCGGTTCGGATGCAGGCGCCCTGTGTCGCGTCGAAGGTGAGGCCGTCGTCCTCCTGGAGGAAGGACTCGTGGGTGGCCTCTTCGGCGGGGACGAACAGGTGCAGCTCCACCGAGGACGGCGCGTGCCCGTGGGTTGATGACGGCGCCTGGGCCCACATGGGGACCACCGCGCCCGCGCGGGCGTAGAGGGGGATGCGGTCCATCGGAGCCTGGGCGACGACATGCCGGTGGCCGTCGTGGACCTGGTCGGTGTGCCAGTCGTACCAGTGCCCTGCCGGCAGGTACACCTGCCGGCTGGTGGTGCCTGCCTCGAAGACAGGGGCCACGAGCAGGTCCGGGCCGAACAGGTACTCGTCGTCGATATCGGAGACCGCCGGGTCGTACTGATAATCGAAGACCAGGGGTCTCTGCACGGGTGCTCCGGTCTCGGCTGCCCGGACGAAGCTGCTGTAGAGGTAGGGCAGCAGCCGGTAGCGCAGGCGGATCGCGTCCCGCACGATGCTCTCAACGGCGTCACCGAAGGACCAGGGGTACTGGTCCCGATTGCCCATGACCGAGTGATTGCGGCAGAACGGAGCCAGAGCGCCGTACTGCATCCAGCGGGCGAACAGCTCGGGGTTGGTGTGGCCGTTGAACCCGCCGATGTCGGCTCCGACGAAGGCCTGGCCGGAGATCCCGAAGCCGGTGGCCATCGGGATGCTCAGCTTGAGGTGGTCCCAGTTGGCGACGTTGTCGCCCATCCAGTTGGCCGCGTACCGCTGGATGCCGGCCGAGCCGGCGCGGGAGAGGACGAAGGTCCGCTTGCCGGGCATGGCCTGGAGCAGGCCTGCGGTGGTGCCCATGGCCATGAGCAGCGCGTACTGGTTGTGGTACCGCTCGTGCGGGTACGCGCCCTTGCCGAACCGCATCCCCGTCGGGGAGATCTCGCCGGTTGCTGGCTCGTTCATGTCGTTCCAGATGCCGGCCAGCCCGGACTGGACGTGCGCCGCGTTGAGCTCGCCCCACCACTGCCGCGCTTCCTCGGTGGCGAAGTCCGGAAACGCGGTGTTTCCGGGCCAGACCTGGCCGATGTAGAGGTCCCCACCCTCGGTCTGGCACAGGACGCCGCGCTCGACCGCCTCGTCGAACACCGGGTAGCCGGGCTCGGCCTTGACGCCGGGGTCGATGATGGTGATGAGCCGGTAGCCGTCGTCCTCCAGGTGCGCCAGCATGGCGTCGACGTCGGGGAAGAGGTCACGGTCCCAGGTGAAGACCCGGTAGCCGTCCATGTACTCGATGTCCAGCCACAGCGCGTCGCAGGGAATGTCCTGCTCTCGGAACCGGCGTGCCAGGGCCTCGATGTCGTCCTGGGAGTAGCGGTGCCACCGGCACTGGTGGTACCCCAGGGACCAGATAGGGGGCAGACTCATCCGCCCCGTGAGCCAGGTGTAGGACTTGAGGATTCCCGGCATGTCAGGGCCGGCGAACACGTACTCGGTGTACTGCCCACCCGCGAAGTGCACCCGGTACTGGCCACCCTGCGTGAAGTCGTACGCGCCGCGACAGCCGTTGTCCACGAAGGATGCCGCGATGTCCCCCGACCGGGCGTCTTGGTGGTAGGAGAACGGAATCGAGACGTAGTAGGGATCGAACTCGGTGCTGAGGGGGTCGGTCCTCGGGTCGGTGGCCGCACGCCCAGCAGTGAACTCGCCGGTCGCCGAGGGGTTCAGGACGTCGGTGTTCCACAGCGTGAAGTCGCGGCCCTTGCGGTTCTGCCGCCCCGTCTTCTCGCCCAGCCCGTAGACGGCGTCGTCGGGCCGGCACTTCCGGGCGAACGTGAACGCGTCGTTCAGGGTGGCGTAGGTCTGGTACGTCCCGTCCGCGCCCTGGGCGGTCTCGAAGACCACGGACCCGTCCGGGCGGTGGATGTCGATCCGGAAGGGGTCCAGCCACACCGACACCACCAGGCGCGCGGTGGTGATGCGTGCCAGGGCGTCATCGACGGACACCTCGAACGCCACGTCGGCACCAGTGGTGTCGGCGCAGACCGCGAAGGTGGGCTGCTCGTCGAAGACGCCCCCGCGGCTGATCTTGAGGCGCACCACGTCGTCACGGACGACTTCGACGCGCAGCAATTCGCCACGGACTTCCCCACACAGCTCGGCGAGGAGGCCGGTGGGTGACTTCTGGACGGATTTGGCTCGGGTGAAGCGGACAAAGTGCTGGTCGAGACTCACGTCACTCACTTTTCGGTGCTGAAGTCGGCTGTATGCCTGGGCTCAGGACTTGGAACCGGACAGGGCGATGCCCTCGACGATCTGGCGTTGGGCGATCACGAAGACGACGAGCAGCGGGACCGCCGCCAGGGTGGTGGCGGCCATCAGGGCGGTCCAGTCGGCGCCGTATTGGCCTTTGAACTGGTTGACCAGCAAGGGCAGCGTGAATTTGTCCTCGCTGTTGAGGAAGATCAGTGGGTAGAAGAAGCTGTTCCACTGGGCCAGGAAAGTGAAGATGCCGAGTGCCGTGAGCGGGGTGCGCAGCAGCGGCAGGATGATCGAGGTGAAGGTGCGGATGCGTCCCGCGCCGTCGAGCCGGGCCGCATGCTCCAGCTCCAGCGGGATGCCTTTGATGTACTGCCGCAGCAGGAAGACGCCGAAGGCGTTGAACAGCGACGGTGGGACGATGAGCGCGGCATGGGTGTCCACCCAGTGCAGCCAGCCCATGATGAGGTAGAGCGGGATGATCGTGAGCTGGCCGGGGACCATCATCGTCGCCAGGAAGACCATGAACAGCCCACGGCGGCCTGGGAATTCGATCCGCGCGAAGGCGTACGCGGCCATCGCCGAGGTGATGAGGGAGACCACGGTGACCGTGAGCGCGATGTAGGTGCTGTTCCAAAAACCGCGGACGAAGTCGGCGCCGTCGAAGGCGGTGCGGTAGCCCTGGAGGTTCCAGTTGTGCGGGAGCAGTTTGGGCGGCTGCATGAAGATCTCGTCCAAGGGCTTGAACGAGGAGAAGATCATCCACACGAACGGCAGCGCCATGGCGAGAGCGCCGATGATGAGCACCGTGTGCAGCAGCAGCTTGTGGGGGGCGGGGCGGTTGCCCTTGGCGTCGCTGCGTGCGGTGGCGTCGAGGGCGCGGGTGAGGGGGTTGGCGAAGATAGTCATTCGGCGTAATGGACCCATCTCTTCTGGGCCGCGAGCTGGAGGCCGGTGAGCGACAGCAGGGCCAGGAACAGGAGGAAGGCAAGGGCCGAGGCCTGGCCGAAGTTGAACTCGCGGAACGCGATCTGCACGACCTCGTAGACGATCGTGCGGGCGGGGTCCGGAGCCGTGGTGTCCATGAAGATGTAGATGTAGTCGAACACCTGGAACGAACCGATGATCGAGGTGATGGACAGGAACAGGATCGTCGGCGACAGCAACGGGAGAGTGACATGCCGCAGCTTCTGCCACTGCGAGCACCCGTCCAGCTCGGCGGCCTCCAGGTAGGAGCGGCCGATGTTCTTCAGCCCGGCCATGAACATGATCAGCTGGTAGCCCAGTCCTTGCCAGATGCCGATGATCGCGAAGGCGGGGATGATGAACCGGGCGTCCTGGAGCCAGTCCGGTGCCGGGAGGCCGATGGCGCGCAGCGCGTTGTTGACCGGGCTGATCTCGGGGTTGAACAGCCACAGCCAGATCGCGCCGACCGCGACCGAGGAGGTGACCACCGGGGCGACGAACGCCAGCCGGTAGAGCGGGGTGAGCCTTCCTGCGCGCTGCATCAGCACAGCGAAGAAGAGGGCGGTGAGCATCAGTCCGGGTACCTGAAGAGCGGTGAACCAGACGGTGTTGAGGGCTGAGCGCTGGATGCGCGGGTTGGACAGGATGTCCACGAAGTTGCTGATACCGGCGAAGGAGCGCGCACCGAAGCCGTCCCAGTGGGAGAAGGCCAGTACGAGCGCGAACAGCAGCGGGCCGACCATGAACACCACCAGTCCGAGCAGCTGGGGTGCCAGGAACACATATGCTGCGGCCGCGTCCTTGCGGCGTCGGCGCCGGGCTGCACCCGGGGCCTTGGGCGTTGGCGGCGCCTGGGGTCGGGGGCGGGTGGTGAGCGTGGCCATCAGGAGGCCCCGTTGAGCAACTTGACGAGCTTGCCGCTGAACGACTTCGCGGTCTGGTTGCGGGCCATGAACAGCTTGTTGGCCAGCTGGGCGAAGTCGGCGGAGAGCTTGGGGTTGCCGGCAAGCGTCGTCGGAAGTGCGTAGCCCTTGGCGGCGATGTCGTTGAAGAGCTTGCCGTGGGCGGGCAGGTGGCCCTCGGTGACGACCCGGTCCAGGCCCTCGATCGACGGTACGGCGTTGCCGCCGCCGGACAGGCGGAACGTCTGTCCTTCCGCGCTGACGTAGTCGCCGAGGAGCTCCAGCGCTTTCTGCCGGTTCTTGGCCTTGGCGTTGACCACCAGCGCGGCCGTGGCCACCGGCACGGGCATGATGTCCTTGCCGGACAGGGAGGGGTAGGGGGCGATGTCGTAGCCGAACTTGAGCTTCTTGACGTTCGGCAGGACCCAGCGACCGTACTGCATGGTGGCGAGCCGGCCGGCGTAGAACAGCGCGTCGACGCTCTGGCCCTTGGGCAGCGAGCCGCCGTAGGTGATGTTGCCGGACTTGAGCTGCTCGAACAGCCAGGTGAGCGCGTCCTGGGCCTTGGGGTCGGTGTCGAAGACGGCCTTGCCGGTGTCGTCGAAGACGGTCCCGCCGAAGGTGGTGATGAAGCCGAACCAGTCGAACCACCCGCTGCCGATCACCAGGCCCTTCTTCTTGGTGGCGCGGACCTTGTCGAGCAGGTCGGTGAGCGCGTCCTGGGTCCAGGTGCCGGCTTCGAAGTGCGCGGCGGGGTCGGTGGTGACGCCGGCGTCGGCCAGGACGTCCTTGTTGAACCAGAAGACCGTCGGGTTGCAGTCCACCGGCAGGCCGAACAGCCCGGGGCTGCCGTCGGCGGGCCTGCACCAGGGGATCAGTCCCTTGTGGAAGTCACTGAGCTTGACCGGGGCCTTGCCGCTGTCGAGGTAGTCCGTGAGGTCGCGGAGTTGCCTTGTCGCGATCATCTTGGACATCGAGCCATCGCCGACGTAAAAGACGTCCGGTGCCGAGCCGGCCGAGAGTTGGGACAGCAGCTTGGACTCGTAGTCACCCACGACGGGCTGGAAGTTGACCTGGACCCCCAGCTTCTTGGTCAGCTGCTTGGCGAACTCGCGGAAGCGCTCCCCCTCCCCGGGGTTGGCCCACGCGGACCAGGTGAGCGGGCCCCCGGCTGTACCGGGTCCACCGGTGGAGCCGCAGGCGCTGAGCAGCGGAGCAGCGGCCACTCCGGCCCCTGCGAACAGGCCCGCCTTGAGCAGGCCACGGCGGCCTATCGGCTGTGTGAAGGGAAGGTTGGACATCGTCGTCGCCTTTCGAGGGTTCAAGCAGGGGCTTGGAAGGGTGGGAGCACGTGACAAGCGAGACGGTCAGGTGCACCCGGTCGGGTCAGCTCCGCTGGTCGGAGTCGAGTTGCAGCCACACGGTGGTGTTGGCCGGCAGGAGGCCGTCCTCGATGGGACGGGTGGAGGTCAGTAGCCGCCCTGCGGGAAGGGGGCAGGAGGTGTCGCCGAAGTTGGTGACGCAGTGCCATCCGCCCGGACGGGCGAAGTGCAGGACGTCAGGAGCCGACGGGAGCCAGGTCAGCGCCTCCTCCTCGGTGATGAGGGCCCGCCGCGTCCCGATCAGCTGCCGGTAGATGCCCAGCGGTGACTTGGGATCGGGCCATTGGGTGGCAGTTGCGTGGCGAGCGAAGTCGGCGGGCTGGGGCAGGTGCGCCGAAGCGTCGCCGAAGCCGAACGACGGGCCCACCGCGGTCCAGGGCAGCGGCACGCGGCACCCGTCCCGCCCCACCTCGACCCCCGGGGTGCGGTGGAACGCGGGATCCTGCCGCGCCTCGTCCGGGATGTCGGTCACCTGGTGCAGGCCGAGCTCCTCCCCCTGGTAGACGTATGTCGATCCCGGTAGCGCCAGGATCAGCGCCGTCGCCGCGAGGCCACGCCGCAGCCCGAGCTCGCGGTACAAGTCCGCCGGGTCAGCGCCGGCCACCATCCACGCTTTGCCGTCCTGTCCTCCGGGGGCCTTACCGTCCGCGCCGATGAGCCCATAGCGGGTGGCGTGCCGGGTCGTGTCGTGGTTGGACAGCACCCATGTCGAGCTGGACCCGCTCTCCTTGGCCAGCGTGAGGTTGTCGGTGATGACCTGGTGGAAGCCGGCCGCGTCCCACGGCGCCTGGAGCAGGTCGAAGTTGAACGCCTGACCCAGACCTTCGGCACTGGCGTAGCGGGGGCGCCGGTGTGCCGGCACGTGGGCTTCAGCGACAGCGAAACGCGGAGGGTCGTAGCTGTTGAACACCTGCCGCCACGAGGCGTAGATCTCGTGAACCTCGTCGCGGTCCTCGTAGGGGTGCGGGCCTTGCCACCCCTGCGTCAGCTCGGCCCGCGTGGGCAGCGGCTCGGACATGTCCTTCGCGCAGCCGTGGGCGACGTCGACCCGGAAGCCGTCGACTCCGCGGTCCGCCCAGAAGCGGAGCGTGACCAGGAAGTCCTCACGGACGTCCGGCCGGTTCCAGTTCAGGTCGGGCTGCTCCGGGGCGAAGAGGTGGAGGTACCACTGGCCATCCCCGACGCGCGTCCAGGCAGGCCCACCGAAGACCGACAGCCAGTCGGTCGGGGGCTCGGCACCGTCGGGGCCCCTGCCCTCGCGGAATATGTACCGCTCGCGAGCATCGGAGCCCCGTCCCGCCGCCAGGGCCTGTCGAAACCATGCATGCCGGTTCGACGTGTGGTTGGGGACGATGTCCACGATGACCTTGATCCCCCGCGCATGGAGCGCGGCGACCATCCGGTCGAAGTCCTCCAGCGTCCCCAGCATCGGGTCGACGTCGCGGTAGTCGTCCACGTCGTACCCGCCATCAGCCAGCGCCGAGGGGTAGAACGGGCTGAGCCACACCGCGTCCACGCCGAGCGCCTGTAGGTAGTCGGCGCGCGACGTGATGCCGTTGAGGTCCCCCACACCATCGCCGTTGCTGTCGGCGAAGCTGCGCGGATAGATCTGGTACACCACCGCCTGCCGCCACCAGGTGGCATCGGGGCCGGGCGTGGTCGTGGCTATGCCTTGGGGGCTGGAACTGACGAACGTCATCGATGAGGACCCCTCGTGGACGAACAGCAAGGTGTCGTGAACGAACACTGAGCTGCGGCTGTCAGGAATTAAATCTAGGTATTAAATCTAAGAGGTGCGGTTAGTATGGGGAGCCGATATCAGGGGGTCAAGGGGTATGACAGAAACAGCACCTTCGATGCAGCTGCTGCGCAGGGTCAACGCAGGTGCCCTGCTGGCGATCATGCGGAAGTCCGGCGGCGTCATGACTGCCAGCGAGCTCGTGAAGGCGACCGGGCTGACGCGTGCCACCGTCATCTCGATCTGCGACGACCTCGTCGAGATGGGGTGGGTGAAGGAGCTGGAGAACCAGCGGGACGCTCAGTACGCCAAGGGGAGGCCGGCACGCAGGTTCGCGTTCGACGCCCGAGCCGGGTATGTGCTGGGCGTCGACTTGGGTGACGCGAAGACCAGGGTGATGCTGGCAGACCTCTCGGGCGAGCCGCTTGCGAAGGTGACCCTGCCGTTCAGCGGCGCGGGCGCCCCTGCCGCCGAGCGCCTTGACGTCGTGAACCGTGCGGTGCTGGCCGCGCTCGAAGACGCCGAAGTGCCCTCGGTATCCGTGCTCGCGGTCTCCGTGGGAGTGGCCGCTCCCGTCAGCCGGGACGAGGCCGTGCTGGTCACCGATGCCCACTGGCAGATGTTCGACATCGACCTGCCGAAGGCCCTTGCCGACCAGTACGGGTGGCACGTCCTGTTGGAGAACGACGCCAACCTTGCGGCCCTGGGGGAGCGGTGGCGTGGAGCAGCCCAGGGCGTGGACGATTTGGCCGTCCTGCTCGCGGGCGACCGCATCGGCGCGGGGGTCTTCGAGTCCGGGCGGCTTCTGCACGGCAGCCGGGGCGGCTTCGGTGAGCTGGGCTACGTAGGCATGATCGAGGGCGTCGAAGGGCCTTTGGGTCTGGCCACGCTCGCGCGCACGTGGGGCAGGGAGGCTGTCCTGTCCGCCGCGCCGACCTCACTGAGCGAGATGTGCCCCAACTCCCCGGACGACCTCACGGCAGAGATGGTGTTCGCCGCCGCGGCCGGCGGGGATCACGTGGCTGCGGAGATCCTGAACCGGCTGGCCACGTCCATGGCCCGGGTGATCGCTTCCCTGAGCTGCTTGCTCAACCCGGCACTGGTCGTCATCGGCGGCGCGGTCGCCGATTCCGCCCACGCGATCATCCCAGACCTCACCGACCGGCTCCCGACGTACACATCGACTCCCCCACTGGTCGCCGCCTCGCAGCTGGGCGAAGCCATCGTCTCCATCGGAGCCGTCCGACACGCACTGGACTACGTCGAGGACCACGCCCTGGAAATGCGGCCCGCCGATCTGGACCATCGAGTCGCCTAAGCTCGGGCTTTCACAAGGTGGGCTGTCCGACTGGTGGTCACGTAAACGAAAAGTGCATCTGACCAGCGAGAATGAGGATTGTCGAGCTCCTTGTTGCCGCCGTCACCGGAGGCATTTTTCAGGTGAGCTGGTGGCCTCCGACCCGACGGTCTCCCGGCTGGTCGACACACTCGCTGTGGGCGGGAAGCGGGCCCTGGCGGCGATACGCGCAGCCCGTGCCCAAGTACGCGAACACGTCTGGCGGTTGGCCGGTGAGAGGGCGCCGGACGCGGACGGCCGGGTGATCGTGGACCTGGACGGGGTGCTCGTCATCGCGCACTCCGACAAACAGCGCCGCCGCGACCTGGAAGAAGACCTTCGGCCACCACCCGCTGATGGGCTTCGTCGACCATGGACAGGGCGGGTCCGGGGAACCGGTCGCGGGCCTGCTGCGGCCGGGCAACGCGGGCTCCAACACCGCGGCCGACCACATCGAAGCCGCCCAGCTCGCCCTAGCCCAGCTGCCCAAGCAGTACAGGAGCGGACGTCAGACGCTCATCCGCTGCGACTCGGGCGGCGGCACCCACGAGTTCGTGGGCTTGGCTCGCATCCCGCGGGCGGTGGCTGTCGTACTCGGTCGGGATGACCATCACCGACGCCATCCACCAGGCCGTCTTGAAGGCCCCGGCATCGGCGTGGATACCGGCCGTCGAACCGGACGGCGAGATCCGCGACGGTGCCTGGGTCGCCTAACTCACCAGTGACTACCTCAAAGACTGGCCCGAGGGGATGCGGCTCATCGTCCGCAAGGAACGTCCGCACCCCGGGGCTCAGCTGCGCTTCACCGACGCCGACGGCCACAGGCTGACCTGCTTCGCCACCAACACCAAGGACACGCCGATCGCCGGGCTGGAGCTGCGGCACCGCCAGCGGGCCCGCGCCGAGGACCGCATCCGCGCCGCACGGTCCACCGGCCTGCGCAACCTTCCGCTGCATGATGCCGCGCAGAACCAGATCTGGCTGGAGATCACCCAGATCGCGCTGGAGCTGCTGGGCTGGATGCCGATGCTCGCCCTGACCGGCACCGCCCGTCTCTGGGAGCCACGCCGCCTGCGGCTGCGGCTGTTCTCGGCTGCCGCCCAGCTCGTCACCACCGGCCGCCGCCGCATCCTCCGCCTCGCGAAGCACTGGCCCTGGACCGAAGTCATTACAAGCGCCCTGACACGACTCGATGCCCTCCCGAACCCCGGCTGACCAGCAGCTTCCCGTCCCCACGAGCAGCCCCACCACGACCGGAGCCGTGGAACCCGGCGCCCACCCGACGCGACAGGCGGGCCCGCGCCATGCCCACGAGCACCGCAAGCAACCGAAACAGCCCGCCGGAGAGAGCGACGGAACCGTCACGAAAGATCGAGGTTAGGGAACAGATGGCGCGATTGACTTGCCGCGTGATCCGCCAGCCCGCGAAGCGGGCCGACGCGAGGTCATCCTCGATCTCAGACGCTTGTGCCGAATACCGGATGTCGGACTTTGCAGGTGCATGAGGCCATACAGACAACGAACAGGCTCAACGGCCCCTCATCACACCAGCAACCCGTAACCGTTCGGCCAGCATCGAACTCCCGAGCCGGCCTCATAGAACAGCACGCTTCTGCCAGCACTACGACCTCCGCGAGCAGCCGTGCCACTTCCGTGCCAGATGGAGCGGTGAACAGCGGTCAACATGGGCCAGAGTTTCAACCGCTCGCACCTCCCTCAATAGCGCCATCTGCGCTGGTCAGGCAGGTACAGGGCACCCGAGAGCCCCCTGATTCCCAAGCTCAGAGCGCGGGTTCGATAGGTCTCTCTGGTAGGAGGCTTGGTCAACACCAGTGATTCAAGGGGCGTTAGAGGCTTAGGGGACGGTTGTACTGTTGGTGCGACAACTGGCATTGGGTCTCGGCTCCGGACGCTGCGGAGGTCTGGACCACGGCGTGCCGCATGACCCCCGGGAGTCGGCCTGTTTCCCGGCGTAGCGCCGCCGATGCTGACTTTGTGCTGACTTGCTGACCAGGAAACACGCTCTGACCTGCAACGATGCCTTGCCGTACCTCTTCGGCTTCCATTGGCATCGCCCCATCCAGGCCAGGGCCAACAGCCCCATGGTGTGCTCGGGTTGCTGCTCCGTCTTCCGGCGCGACGATCTGATGGCCTTCGGCGGATTTCCCGAGCGGACCATCGTCGAGGACATGGATTACACCTGGTCCCAGCAGATCGCGGGCAGACGCGCGGTCTACGTCTCCAACGCGGTCGCCCTGGCCGCCGACCCGGAAGACCTCACCTACCTCCGCAAACAGGTCTGGCGCTGGATGGCCGGCTTCTGCCAGAACGTCCGGCTGCACCTGGGACGGCTGGTCGTACACAAACCTCTGCTGGCGGTCTGGGTGCTGCTCGCCCTCCTGGAGATCCTCACCGCACCGCTCTGGTGGGCGACACCATTCGTCCTCGCCGCGACGACGGACCAGCCACCCGCACTCGCCTTCGCCTGGTGGGCCGGAGCCGAACTCCTGTTGACAATGCCCCCGCTCATCTACGCCGCCCGCCGCCGCAAACTCCCGCTGCCGGGGGTGCTGCTGAACATCCCCTGCGTCTACGCAACCAAAGCCGTCAATCTCGTCTACGCCTGGAAGGCTCTCGTCGTGGAGTTGCTGCTGGTACCACTGCACCTGTCGCGGGGCCTGACGGTCTATGAGAAGGGGCGGGCCGATACTGCGTCGGTGCGGGCGGCGCTCGCAGGCGGGTGAAACACGCCACGACGAGGACGGGCGTCACAGAGCGGCCCCACCCGGCATCCCCGACGGGCCGGGGGGCGGACTCCCGGTGGACACGCCGGATCGAGGCGCCCTGGTGAGAGCGGAGCTGGACAAGAAGATCGGCTCACCAGTGCCACCGTGCCCGATGGTCGCACCTGGCGCTACAAGTAGGAGATGTCCCCTGTCGAACCGCCTCTTCTTGTCGATGAATCAGAAGGGAGCATCTGTGGCGATGATCTTTGTTTCGTCGGCTGTGGTGGCGCTGACTGTGCGGGCCTACGAGGGCGTTGCTCATCGCCAACAGCGCTGACGAGAGACATGAGCTCAGTCTTCTCGCTGCGCCTGCGTACCTCACCGGGCGGCACTGAAAGCAGCGGTGCCGACGATGGCGCCCTTCCGCTGACGTGATCGTAAACCGTTGCTGTCAAGACGCCCAGAGGCCCGTCGGGAGCAATCCTGAGGGGCCTCTGCGGCCTTTTTCGAGCAACGTTCCATGTTGCTAACTCGACTCCACGAAACGTGCTCGGCTATTGACTGACTCGCGCACGACTATTGGCGAATGCTCCAAATGACATCACGTTCCTCAAATCCTCCTTGAGGTCCGAGTGGGTCATCTCCGCCGTGCAGAGCGGTGATTCTTCTGCACAATACGAACCCTGAACCGCTTCTGGACCGAAGGGAGACGGTGAGATACCGTCCCCTCCAAGTGGAGGCCAGTCCTGAGAAATCCAGAATCCGCTGAGCTTCATCCTCACCTGCCGGATGAAGCTCAATCGACTCGTAGTGAGTCACCAGTTGCATGGCCTTCACATCTTCGAAAAGCAGGTCCAGGCACGCGGTGTCTGCACCGTCGGGCACTGCGCGAATGAGTAGTTGAGAGTGTCCAACCCCATAGCGCCAGACCGTGAAGGTGCGTTCAGACCTGAACAGACTCGCGGAACTGGCAGCGTTATCCGAATGGATTATCAACTCGGCGACCTCCTCGATACCAGGTAATCCTATCCCATGCGTGCGGACTCTGGCTGACTTGGTAGAGCTCCCAGTCCGTCAGCCCTTCGAAGCCACTCGGATCGACCGACTTACCCGCACGCGCCGAGGCGACGGGGTCATTGATCCCATCCAGGTTGAACGATATGTGTGTGCGGGATTCTGGAGTGAGGAATGACTCCAGCTTCTTGTGCCAAGCGCCATTCCCCGGCCATTCTTTGTAAGTAGCCGCCCCCTGATCCATTCCGAACTCATCGAGCGCGCCTGGATTTCCATCCGCTGTCTGCAGACCTAGAGCGATGTGATCGCAGGATGAGTTATGCACCAGTACAGCCGTGCCTCCTGCCATCACGTAGTACGTGTGGAGGCCTTCGACGGTGAGGTTGTAGGTGCGTGCGCGTTTGTCGAACGGGCGGTTGGACTGGACGCGGACGGTGCTTCCGTCGTTGCTCAGGAGGCTGGTGCCTGGGGCGAGTTCCTGTGCCGGGAGCCAGCGGGGTTGTGACGGGTTCCAGAAGGGGTGTTCGTAGGTGGCGGTGAGTTTCCGGGGGCCGTTGGGGGTGGTGAGCGTCAGTTCGTTGAAGTGTTTGTCGTCTTCGGTGACGATGAGGCGCATGACCTTGCGAGGCACGGTTTTGCCTGACTCAGGGTTGGTCGCAAGGACCTTCTCGCCCGGTCTGACGTCCTCGATGGTGCGTGTGGAGGCGTCGCCCATAAGTACTCTGGTGTCGGCCAGGAAGCACTGGGTGCACCCCTTCTCGAGGTACCGCAACGCCCGGTACGCCCGTGAGAGGAGTTTGAGTTTGGAGCCGAAGGCGGCGTCCTGGGCTGAGGCTCCCTGAAGGACGATGCGCCCCCGCAGTCGCCCGCAAGGCCACTGACCCCGATGGACGCCACATCGTTGCCCGGTGGGGCAACCCCCACCTCGGCTGGCACCACTTCACTTACCGTCACAACATCCGCGTCCGTAAGATCCTTACCGGCGCCATCCACGGCAACATCGACCGCAACGATCACCAGGGGCGCCTGGAATACGACGGCGTCGCCATCAAGACTGGCAGCAATCCCAAGCAGGTCCGCTTCACCGTCATCGTCCAGTACGCCCGCTACACCAAGGACAAGAAGTACGACGCCGGCAAGGGACAGAGGATCGGCGTGGTCAACGCACCCGGTCGGGGGTCGCGCTGGCTACGACAGCAGCCGGGAAGGCCAGATGACAGCATCGTCACGCCCGGCCGGCACGCGCTGCCGACGAACCTCCTCGATGACCTGCGCAGCGCGCTCGGCGAGTGGTGGGACGGCCAACTCATCACCCCTGAACTCCTCACCCCCACATGACACCGCACCGGCGGCGGTCGGGTCCCGAGGCCCGGCCGCGGCCGCCGTCTTCCACACGCCCGTCATCACCAACACCCCACGGTCTCAACGCATTTAGCGCCACTGAGTGGCTTTCGACCTCGGAGGCATTGAGGAGGAAAACTGGGGAGCACCGGGCATGTCATCGGCGGCCGACGTAGCGGCACTTCACCGGGGGAGCCTGCTCCGCAGATCGGGCCGACTCGACTCCGACCGGCTGCGGCGGCGTATGCACCGCACCCGCGCTGAGCTCCGTGGCCGCGAACAAGAAGAACGGCACCCCTCGTCGAACACTCGATCCCTATGCTGACGACATGATCGATGTACCGCTTTCGGCGCTGGAAGTCGCGATGGTTCAAACGGGGGCGCGAGCCGTGGAGACCCTGCGCGACACCGCCGCCTTCGCGCAGGGGCTGGAGCGGCTGGGCTACCGCCGGATCTGGTACGCGGAGCATCACCACTCACCGGCCATCGGCGCGTTCCCGCCTGTCGTGTTGACCGCGCACGCTGCCGCCTCGACCTCGGTCATCCGTCTCGGTTCGGGCGGCGTACTGGCACCCAATCACGCACCCATCGCCCTGGCAGAGCAGTTCGGAACGCTGGCCGCCTTGCACCCAGACCGCATCGACCTGGGTATCGGCCGCGGCCCTGGCACCTTCGACGAGGCCACCGCGCGGGCACTGCGCCGTGGGGCCGGACCGACGACAGATGCGGAGTACCACGGCGACGTGGCCGCGATCCTGTCCTTTCTGGTCGACGAAGTCGCACTCGGCCCGCTGCCGGAGCCCTGGCTGCTGTGTTCCAGCACCGCAGGTGCCGCTCTTGCCGCAGGACTCGGCCTGCCGATTGCCCTCGCCCACCACATCCGGCCGGACAACACCCGTGCGGCGCTGGAACGTTACCGGGCGGAGTTCACCCCGTCCCGTTGGTGCGAGCAACCTCGGGTGCTGGTGTGCGTGGAGGCGGTGTGTGCCGAGACGGACGAAGAATCCGCCTGGCTGGCCGGACCGATGGACGTCGTCAAAGCCGGGCTCCTCAAGGGTCTGAGCGAGATCCCCTTCCCCACGCCCGCGGACGCGGCCGCCCACCCCTTCACGGAAAAGGAGCGACAGGCGCTGGCGGGCTTCCGCGCACGGCAGGCCGTCGGAACACCCGAGACCGTCGTACACCGGCTTGCGCAACTGGCAGGTGAGACCGGAGCAGACGAACTGATGCTGACCACACCCGTCTACGACCTCCACGACCGCATTCGCTCCTACGAACTCGTCAAGAAGCACTCCGAGGCCATGACAGCACCGTAGAAACCATGCCGGGAGGGATCACCGGGTACGGCACACCGGCGCAGGCGTCCCCAACCGGCCGCGGCCTCAACGTCCTCGGCCTCAACGCCCTCCGCCTACGCCCATCGAGGCAATACTCACCGGCCCGGACCTCCCCTGATCTCCGAGCGGGTGCCGGGCTCAGGTGGAGTCCGGCCGCCGGAGGCGATGAATTCTCGCGCCGTGGTACGTCATCACTGTCGAGGTCTGTGGCCTTCGGGCTGCAGGCGGCACTGATGAACGGCGATCGTCATGTGTACGGCGAAGCACGCCGCGAAGGTCCCGGCCCTGCGACACAACCCGGCGGTCGCCCTGACCATCGACACCGAGGTGCCTCCGCCGCGCATCCTGCTCCTCCGCGGCCGGGCGCCGAGCTGCCCGCCCCGCGTCGACGCTCTGCCACGGTCGGAGTCATCTGCTGGGTCGGCAGGGCTACCAGGCCGCCAAAGACACGCACGGTTCGCGTCCCTTGCCCCGGCCGGTGGAAACCCTTCCCACAGACCCACAGACCCACAGACCCACAGGCCGTCAACGGCCGCCGGCTACCGTGCGGACTTCGCCGCCTACCGTGCGGACTCCGCCGACGCGTCGGGCTCCGCAGCCGCTCGGCTCCGTTGTGTGTCTTCCGGGACCTGGGCCTGCGCCTTCCCCCGCATCCGGGAGACCGCGACCCCGAACAGGCAGATGAGGCCACCGAGGAGCGTCAGCCAGCCGGGCACCTCGCCGAGGAACAGCCACGACATGGCGACGACGAGTACCGGCACCGCGTAGGTCGTGGCTCCCATTTTCCCGGCGGTGGTACGAGATACCGCGTAGGCCCAGGTGTTGAACGCAAGGGCCGTCGGGAAGACGCCCAGGTACACCATCTGCAACGTCGCCGATACCGGAGCCTGGCTCACCTGCGACACCAACTGGCCGGCGAACGGCAGGCAGGCCACCGCTCCGACGAGCGCACCGAACGTCGTCACCTGCATCGGTGTGGCGTGCTTCAACGTCGGCTTCTGCAGCACCACACCCACCGCGTACGCCACCGCCGCGAACAGGCACAGCAGTACACCGACGAGAGACGACTCTCCTCCGCCGGACGTGGAAAGCCCGACCACCACGGCTCCGACGAACGACACGGCCATGCCCGCCATCAGTTTGGGCGGGAAGCCTTCCTTCAGCAGCCACCCGCCCAGGAGCGCCATCAGGATCGGCCCGACATTGACGATCATGGAAGCCGTTCCGGCATCCACCTCACGCTCACCCCAGTTCAACGCGATCATGTACGCGCCGAACCACAGGACTCCCGAGGCGATGATGCCGGGCCAGGCCTCGCGCGGCGGGAATCCACCCCGTCGGGCCAGCAGGATGGCACTCAGCACAACAGACGCCACCGCCAGCCTGCCGAAGGCGAGCGCGCCGGGCCCGAAATGCGCAGCGGAGCTGCGGATCGCGATGAACGACGATGCCCACAGCGCCACGGTGACGCAGGCCGCGGCGAGCGCGCGGCTATCCGCTCTGCCCGTGGACCTGCCGTCGCCGTCCGCCCCTGTTGTTCCCACCCGCCGGCTCACGATTGCGTCCTCCCAGGACTCTCCGCGTGCGCTCAGCGGGCGCACGTGACCTGCAAGAAGCTTGCAAGAGCCGATGCTTGAGTGACAAGTGAGTAAGGGGAGCTCGTTCGAACATGTCGAGCAGGCGCCGGCCAGCTGGCCGGCAGGAGCGCAGGTGCAGCAGGGTGGGGCAGCGGTCAGGGGGTCACCGCAGTTTCCCGGCGGTGCGCAGTGCGGCCAGTACGGTGTTGACGGCGTGGGAGGACTGGTCTTCCCCGGTGGCGCGCCGGTGGTAGTTGAGGCCGCCGGGGTTCTCCATGTTGACCTCGATCACATACGGGAAGGCGAGATCGATGCCCACGTAGAAGATGCCGTGGTTCATCATCCGCTTCCCCAGCCGGCGGACGAACTCGTCCTCCTCCGGAGTGAGGGTGAGCGCCTCGTAGCGGGCCCCCACGGTGGCATTGGCGCGGTTGTCGTTGTCGCGGTGGAAGCGCAGGAATCCCGTGACGGGGGTGTCGCCGGCGAGGACCACGCGCTTCTCGTTGGTACGTATGTTGGGGATGTATTCCTGTACCGCGGTGTGACGCTTGGCCATCCCGATGATGTCCCGGCCGTAGCTGACGTAGCGCGAGTTCGCGTTTCCCGTGGCGGAACTCAGCATCGCCGTGCTGTTGCGGTCGTTCTGGTTGACGACGTATACGTTCGCGCCGCAGCCCTCGTTGGTCGGTTTGATGACCCACGAGCGGTCGGCGTCGGACTCGACGAGGGTGTTGAGGAAGTCGAAGTCGTTCGACACGTGCGAGACCGGCAGGTTCTCCGGGGGCACGATGGCACCGAGATTGATTTTTGAGTTGAGGTAGAACAGCGCGGTCGCGTCATTGACGAACGGCACCCGCTGGTTGAGCAGCCACAGCAGCTGGAAGTAGTCGGTCAGCGCGTCGGGGTGGGTGCCCGCGAGGGCCCACACCAGGTCGAAGTCCTCGGCGGACGCATAGGACTGGCTCAGCGTGGGGAAGTCGCCGCCGGCGGCGAATTCCTCGGACAGCTTCACCTGGTCGCAGACCACGACGGAGTCGTGTACGGAGAGCGTGTCGATGTCTCCGATGTACACCTCGTGGCCTTCGCGGTACAGGGCGCTGGGGATGATCGAGTGGTTGTCGAGCTTGAATTTGTACGCCTCTGAGACCAGGACCAGAATCTTGTACGGCACGGAACTCACCTTTCTCGGGGGATGGTGCTGCTTATGCGTCCGGGATTTCTTCGAGGTTGTCCAGAAGCCAGGCCTCGGCCGTGAGGAGACGCTGCTCCACCTCGGCGGTGTCGGCGCCGCGCACAATGACGAAGCACAGGTGCGAAGCGCTGTACAGCGTCACCGCGTCGGGCGCGATCTGCTCGTTGACCTCGTAGTGGTGCACCCAGGGGAACGGCGGCCTGCCGGGCACCCGTACCGGGCGGCCCTGCGGCAGAAGGGAGACGGATCCGTGCACCTCGGACGGCGGTTCGGCCGGCGGCGGCTCGACGTGCAGGCCGCACGACTGACGCAGCACGGCCGTGTGCAGGTCCACGCCGTAGGTGGCCCGGGTGAGCGCGGGAATGCGGTCGCCGCCGACGCGTGAGGCGATTTCGCACAGCACCAGTTCGTCGTCCGGAGTGTGGAACACCTCCAGGTGGTACGCGCTGACGTCGGCGGTGTCGAAGGCTTCGAGTACGCGGTCGAAGAACTCCTCCAGCCGCCGGGCGAATTTGCTCTCCGGTCGTAACTGGAGCGAGCCGTTGTTCTCCCCGGAGAACACACCGAGGCAGCTGCGCAGATAGCGGGACGAGGCCACGAACCGGTAGCCGTCCGCCAGCACCGCGTCGACGTGGTACATCTGCCCCTCGACGAATTCCTCGACCATGAGGTCCTCGCGCCATAGCCGTTGGCTGAACGCGAGGAGGTCGTCCTCGCCCCGCAACACCACGATGTCGCGTGAACCGCCCTGCTTCACCGGCTTGACGACGGCCGGGTAGCCGCATTCCTCGATGAAGCCGGTCAGATCGACGAAGGTGTCGAGACGGGCGAAGCGGGCCGTGGGGACGGTCCGGCGCGCGACCTCCTTCATGACCACCTTGTCGCGGAAGGACAGCGCGCCGGCCGGGGACTGACCGGAAATGCCGAAGTCCGCACACATGCGGGCGACCCGTTCGAGGTCGTACTCATTGTCCGTGATGACATGGGTGAACGGCCGCTCGCGTGCCAGCCGGCGAATCATCAATTCTGCGTAGGGCACGGCCTCGCAGTCCTTGACGTATTCGTACCGGGCCAGACTCTCGGTGTTCTTCAGCTCGTGGTGGCTGAACACCTGCAGCTTGTCGGCCAGTTCCGGCATCATGGCGGCATAGTCGAGCTTCGGGCCGTAGTTGATCACAGCGACATTGGTCATGGGGCGTCGGCCTCGCATTTCGGGAAAGGCGGCGTAGGGCGGGTCAGTAGAGGCGGCGGCTGCCCGGCGTGGCCCGGTAGCGGATGTCCCACTGACTGCGTCGTACATAGGTCCGCTGGAGCCAGCGGTCCTGCCCGTCGTAGCGTGCGGTGAACTGCGAACGGGCGTGCAGCCCCTTGCGGTTGTTGATCAGCAGCGCCTGCCCGGGGCGCAGGTACACCTCGTGGGCGACCTCCCGGCAGGCCGCCTGGAGACGGTCCAGGGCGGCATGGGCCGCCTCGTTCATCGCCCGGACGCCGTTGGCGGCCGCGGAGACCTCGGGAAAAGCCTCCGGGCCACTGATCATCGGGACCGGGTCGGACAGCACCTCGGCCCCGCCCGCGACGTCGCGGACATAGCTGCCGGGGGCGTTCATACGGAACAGCGGGCTGCGCAGTGTGTGCAGTGTCCGCGCGTCGACGGCCCGGCAGATGTCGCGGGCATCGGCGTAGTAGGTGCCCGCCACGCCGTCGTGGTCGGCGCGTACGCAGCTGAGGACGAGGAAGTCGGGACTGGCGACGTCGTAGCGGCCGGTCGCGTCATGGACGATGTCGTTGTGGAAGTTGAGGAAGACGGAGGACCCCCGGTTGGTCTGGGTCATGGCGCCGCCCTCGACCGGGATCACGTCGTGCACCAGCTGCCCGTTCTTCTCGGTGCTGAATCCGACCGGCTCGCCGAGCAGCCCGGTGAGTCCCAGCAGGACGCCCTCGGCCACGAACGTGGCCTTGTCCGGGCTCGGGTTGCCGTCCCGGGGGGTGTGCGGCAGCCGCTCGTCGACGGGAGCGTTGCGGACGTACCCGACTCCGGGGGTGTCGGGGTGCCGGCCGAAGTCGAGGATCTGCTGGAGCGTTCCGGTCGGCAGCTGGGCGAAGACCTGGAGGTAACGGGCCATCGACCAGTCGATGTTCCGGGCCGGATCGGGCAGGGCGGCCAGCTCAGCGCCGAGGCGGTCGCGGACACCGTCCGGCAGGTCGATCTCGATGAGGGTGGGGTCCGCGGCAACCGCGGTGGCGTGGGTGGTCACGGGGTACTCCTGCGGGCAGTCAGACGGTCGGGGGCGCCGTGGCGGGGGAGGGGAGGTGGTCGTGGAGCTTTTGGGCGAGCCGCACCGCCGCGTCCTCGTCGGCGGCGACATGCAGGGTGGTGCGGCCGTTCCTGATCTCGGTCACCGGGATTCCGGCGAGGTGCCCGGGGGCGAGGCCGTGGCGGCGCTGGGACTCCTCGTGGTCCACGTAGCCGCCGATCAGCGCCACCCGCGGGCTGTCGTCCAGCCGGACGGTGTCCAGGCCGTCGGCCCGGAACGCGCGGTGTGCCCGGTCGGCCGCCGCGTGGTCGGGGTATCCGAGCACGAGGGAGCGCAGGTTGAGGACCACGGCGTCGGCCGGGCCGCCGGTGCCGATGACGGTGCCGGGTGTGAACGGCGCCTGGTTGTGGCGGCAGACGAGGGCGATGCCGTGCTGTTCGGCGAGGCGCACGGCACGGTGGTGCAGCACCTTGGCGCCCTGCCGGGACATGGCGGCGGCATCGCCGTAGGAGACGCGCTCCAGCAGCCGGGTGCCGGTGACCTTGTTCGGGTCGCAGCTGTAGATGCCCTCGACGTCGGAGTGGATCTCACAGCGGCCGGCGCCGACGGCCACCGCCACGGCGACCGCCGACAGGTCGGAGCTGTTCTTGCCCAGCCACGTGGGCCGTCCCCGGCCGTCGGCGGCCTGCCCGCCGGGGACGACCACCACCTGGTGTCCGGTGAGCGCCTGCCGCAGCGGTTCCGGGGCGATGTGCTCCAGCCGCGCCCACATGAACGTCTCGTCGGTGGTGAACCCCGCCTGGTGGCCCGCCAGTACGGTGGCCGTCCTGCCGAGGCGGTGGAGCGCGGCGGTCAGCAGCTGGGCGCTGACCGTGTCGGCGAGGGTGAGCAGACCGGCCACACGGTCGTCCGAGGGGTGCGGGTCGACCTCGTGCAACCGCTCCCGCAGCCGTTCGGTCTCGCCCGGCATGGCGCTGACCACGATGGCGAGCGGGCGCCGCTCGGCGTCGAGCCGCGCCGACAGGGCACGGGCCAGCTCCCCGTAGGCGGCGGGCTCGGTGAAGCTGGAGCCGCCGAATTTGAGTACGACGGGGGCGGCCGCGGTCACAGCGTGCCCCGTTCGGTGAGTGCCTCGGCGATCTGAAGTGCGTTCAGGGCGGCGCCGATACGCAGGTTGTCCGCCACCACCCACACCCAGAAGCCCCGCGGGTTGTGCGGGGCGACGCGGATCCGGCCGACGTGCACCTGGTCGGGGGCGCCCGCGGTGCGCGGGGTGGGGAAGGCGCCGAGGGTGTCCTTGTCGTGGACGGTGACCTCGGGCTGCGCGGCGAGCAGCCGTACGAGCTCGTCGCGTGCGACGACGTCGTCGCACTCGATCCAGGCCGCTTCGGAGTGCCCGTTCACCACGGGGACCCGCACGCACGTCGTGGTCACGTCGAGGTGGGGCAGGCCGAGAATCTTGCGGGATTCCTGCAGCATCTTCTGCTCCTCCAGCGTGAAGCCGGTGTCGAGCAGCTCATCGATGAACGGGACGACGTTGAAGGCGAGGGTGGGGGTGAACTCCACGGCCGGGCCCTGGGCCGCGGGGTCCTCCAGCGTGCTGCGGCTGGCCTCGTGCAGTTCGGCGATTCCGGAGTGGCCGCGCCCGGAGGCGGCCTGATAGGTGCTCACCACGACCTG
This sequence comes from Streptomyces sp. NPDC048434, assembly GCF_043200375.1. NCBI lineage: Bacteria > Bacillati > Actinomycetota > Actinomycetes > Kitasatosporales > Streptomycetaceae > Streptomyces > Streptomyces sp. NPDC048434. The sequence goes on from NZ_JBICXQ010000001.1 coordinate 333,537, forward strand.
CCGGATGCCCCACCTGTCCTCGACGGGCCGCAGCAGCCGGACCAGCGGGATGGTGGAGCAGTTGGGGTTGGCGATGATGCCGCTGGACGGACGCCGGTCCAGCTCGTCCGCGTTGACCTGCGGGACGACCAGAGGCGTGCCGGGGTCCATCCGGAAGGCGTTGGTGTTGTCGATGACCAGGGTCCCCTGCGCGACCGCCGCGGGCACCCACTTCCTGCTGACCGAACTGCCCGCGGAGAAGAAGGCGAGGTCGACGGCGGAGAAGTCGAAGGTGTCGAGGGCTTCGACGCGGTAGGGGCGGCCCTCGACGGTCAGTTCACGGCCGGCCGAGCGCGGGGAGGCGACGAGGCGGACGTCCCGGTAGCGGAATCCGCGCTCCTCGATGAGCTCGATCAAGGTGGTGCCGACGGCACCGGTGGCGCCGACCAGGGCGATACGAGGGGCGGTGTCGCTCGTGCTGAGAGGCATGGTCCTTCTTCCTGTCCGGTCTGGTGTCAGGGGCGGGCGCGTCCGGCGGCACGGCGCACCCATCGCGGGTCACAACAGGTGCGTGAGCAGCTTGCGCAGGGCGTCGGGCCGGTCGGTGACGGGCAGCGGATCCACGAAGTGGACGGGGGAGCCCAGAGCCGCCGCTCCGGCATCGGCCACCCGGTCGTCACCGATCATCGCCACGTCGGCCGCGGCCAGGCCCAGGTGTGCGCAGGCGGCCCGGAACAGGCCCGGGTGGGGCTTCTGGATCTCGTGCTCGAAGGACAGCACGTAGGCGTCCACGTAGGCGTCCAGCCCGTGGTGGCGGAAGACGGGACGCAGGTCGTAGCCGATGTTGCTCACCACGGTCACCCCCACGCCGTGGTCGTGCAGCGTCCTGAGGACCTCCGCGGTGTCCGGGTAGGGCCGCCAGGCGGGGGCGGTCATATGGCGTTCGTAGAGGGCGTCGATCAGCTCGGGCCAGGGCAGCCCCGCCGCACGCAGGAGCCCGGTGTACGCCGCGCGGTGCCGGACGGCATCCAGATCCCGCTCCTGCCACAGCCGCATCAGCTCGGGGCCGGCCTCGCGGGGGGCGGGACCGCCGGGCACCGCCCCGAAGTCCCGCAGCCGCTTCGCCCACAGCGGCACATCGACCTCGCCGGCGGCCAGGCCGGACTCCCCGACGACAGCGCGCAGCCAGCTCTCCGCGTCCTCGAGGTGGAAGAGCGTGCAGTTGAAGTCGAACATGCATCCTTTGACAGCCATGTGGCCTCCTTCGTTCACGGCGCGGGGCGCGTTGCGGTCATGGGGCGGGCGCCGCGGGGCCGGGCCGGGGTCCGCCGGTGCGGCCACGGTGGACCAGGTGTCCGAGCAGGGCCGCCAGGGCTGCCAGCGCGGCGATGGTGGTCAGGGCCCTCGGCAGACCGAACGCCTCGGTGAGGAATCCGATGGACGGCGGGCCGAGCAGGATGCCGGAGTACCCCAGGGTCGACGCCACCGCGACGCCCTGCGGGCCGCCGAGGGCGCCGGCGCTGCCGACCGCGACGGGGAAGACGTTGGCGAGGCCCAGCCCGGTCAGCGCATAGCCCAGGAACACCAGCCACAACTGCGGGGCCAGGGCTCCCACGAGCATGCCCACCGCGGCGAGGACACCGCCGGTGACCAGGACGGGGGTGTCACCCCACCGTTCCAGGAGCCAGGTGCCCGACATCCGGGAGACCGTCATCGTCAGCGCGAACACGGCGTACCCGGCCGCCGCTGCACCCGCTCCCGTATGAAGGTCCACGGAGAGGTGCAGCGAGCCCCAGTCGGCCATCGCTCCCTCGCCGTACGCCGTGCAGAGGGTGATCAGCCCGTAGACCGTGAGGAAGAGCCGCGCCCGGCCCCTCGCCGCCCGCCCCTTCGCCTCTCCCGGGTGCGCCCCCTCGCCGCGCGGACCACTGCCGGGCGCCGGCACCGGCACGCGCAGCAGCACCCGGCCCGCGCAGGCGGTCACCACGAGCCCGATCGCCGTCAGGATCAACAGGTGTGGCTGCGGGTCCAGATGCGGGGCGAGGATCCCGCCGAGCCCTGCCCCCGCCAGTCCGCCCGCGCTGAAGGCCGCGTGGAACGACGGGAGGATCGGGCGCCGGATCGCCTCCGCCAGGTCCACGGCCGCGGCGTTGAAGGCGACGTTGAGGCCCCCGTAGGCGGCTCCGAAGAGCAGGAGGACCAGGCCGAGTTGCAGGGCGGAGTGCGTCATCGGGGGCAGCGCGACCGACAGCGACAGCATGGCTGCCGTCACCACCGTCACCGGGTGGTTGCCGTAGCGGCGGCACAGCCGGCCGGTCAGCAGCATCGTGGCGACCGAGCCCACCGAGACCCCCAGCAGGGCCAGGCCGAGTGCGCCGGCCGAGGCGTCGACCTGCTGCTTGATGGCGGGGATACGGACGACCCACCCCGCGAACACGAAGCCGTCGAGGGCGAAGAAGAGACTGATCGCCCAGCGCAGCCGGGCCACGGGCAACGGGGAGCCGGCCGGGCCGGGCCGGCCGGTGTCCAGGAGCTGGTCCATGCCGATCAGCCGTTTCCGTGGGGTGCTTCGGCGACGAGCGCCGCATCGAGGGCCGTGTGCAGGATGTGTGCGGCCATGTCGATCTCCTCGGCCGTGCAGTTCAAGGGGGGCAGCAGGCGCAGCACACCGTCGTCACGGCCGCCCAGCTCCACGATCAGGCCACGCAGCAGCGCCTCCCGCTGGAAGCGCAGGGCCAGGGCGGAGGCGGGCCGGCCCGTGACGGGGTCGGCGAGCTCCACGCCGGCCATGAGGCCGAGCCCCCGGACGTCGGACACCCGGTCGGTCAGCTCCCGCAGGCCTTCCAGACGGCGCATGAGCTGCTCGGCGCGGGCACGTACGTTGGACAGCACACCGTCCCTGCGGACGACCTTCATGGTCGCCACGCCGGCGGCGAAGGCGGCCTGGTTGCCGCGGAACGTGCCGCTGTGCGAGCCGGGCTGCCACACGTCCAGCCGCTCGTCGTAGAGGATGACCGCGGCCGGCAGCCCCAGTCCGCTCAGCGCCTTCGACGCGACGATGACGTCCGGCTCGATTCCGTACTGTTCGAAGGCGAACCAGGTCCCGGTGCGCCCGCAGCCGGTCTGGACCTCGTCCACGATCAGCGGGATGTCCAGGGTCCGGGTCAGCTCACGCAGGCGCCGGACGAACTCCGCGTCGGCCGGTATCACCCCGCCCTCGCCCTGGACCAGTTCCAGCACGACCGCCGCCGGGAGCGGGATGCCGCCGTTGGGGTCGGTGAGGGAACGCTCCAGATATCCGGCGCAGTTGACGGCGCAGGACCCGCGCTCCATGTCCAGCGGGCAGCGGTGGCAGCTGGAGTACGGGAAGAAGTGGACTCCGGGCATCCGGCCACGGACCGGGGCCTTCTGTTCGACGAGTCCGGTCACCGACAAGGTGGCCAGCGTGCTCCCGTGGAAGCCGCCCTGGAAAGAGATCACGTCCTCTCGTCCGGTGGCGGTCTTGCACAGCTTCAAGGCGGCCTCGACGGCATTGGCTCCGGTCGGCCCGCAGAAATGGATCTTCGTGCGGTCGCGCATCGCCTCCGGGAGCATCCCGAGCGTCAGATCGGTGAACTCGTCCTTGACCGGTGTGGGGAAGTCCAGTCCGTGGACCAGTTCGTCGAGTTGGCGGTGCGCCGCGGCGAGCGGCTCGGGCGGGTTGTGGCCCAGCGAGAGGACCCCGGCCCCGCTCAGGAAGTCGAGGAAGACGTTGCCGTCGAGATCCTCGAGGAAACTGCCCGCCGCCCGCCGTATCGCGAGCGGGAGCCGCCGGGGATAGGTACGGGCGTTGGACTCGCGCCGGCGCTGCCGGTCGAGCAGTTCCGCGCTGCGGGGCCCGGGGAGGTCACCGCTGACGGAGGGCTCCCGGTAGCCGGGGGCCGGGCCGGCGGGTCCCCGCTGCCGGGGGCCTGCCGCGGGAAGGTCGTCGGTCTGGGTCACGATCCACTCCACTCGGACGAGGGGGTATGAACGGCGGGGACGCTTTCCCGGCGGCGGGCCGGCCGGGCGCGCGTCACCGCGATGAGGAGGGCCGTGGCGAGGAGGCCCTGCAGGGCGGCGTAGCGCCAGAAGTGCTCGGCACCGCCGCCGGACTGGGCGAAGGCATAGAGCTGGCCGCCGACGACTCCGCTGGTGAAGGAGCCGATGCCCAGCGCCAGGCGCTGGCTGCCGACGGCCAGCGCCGGGCGGCCCGGGACGGCCCGGAGGGCTTCCAGCTCGTTCTTGAGGAAGATGACGCCCTCGCCCACGCTGATCAGCACCGTGCCCGCGAGGATGAAGCCCACCCCGGGCCGGGCGAACGCCAGCAGCCCGAGCGCGAGCGCGGGAAAGGCGATGAGGACGGCGGTGGAGTAGCGCAGCCGTCCGATCCACCGCGCCGCCGGGGGCTGGCCGAGGATGACCAGCGCGCTGTTGAGCACGATGGCCAGGCTGTAGACGGCCGGTGAGTGCCCGGCGGTGACGAAGACCCCCAGGTAGTTCTGGAAGAACCAGAAGATGTAGGCGGTCACCAGGGCCACCAGGGCGGGCGGGGTCAAGAACGCCTTCATCCAGTCGCCGCTCCCGCCGTCCCGGGGGCGGGTGGCCGTCAGGCCGCGCGGCAGGATGACCGCGTGCAGCAGCGTCGCCGCCGCGAACATCACCGTCACCACCGAGAACACCAGGAGCGGCAGGCGGGCGATCAGCAGTCCGGAGATCAGGGTGCCCAAGGCCATCCCGGTGCTCAGGGCCGAGTTGTTGACCGACAGGAGCACCGGCCGGTGCTCCTCGGAGACCTCCCCCACGAGGTAGGCCTTGTTGGCCGGTGAGTAGAGGGCGTCACCGAGCGCGGTGAGCAGTACCGCGGGGACGGCCAGCTGCGGCACGGACAGGCCTGCCGCGAAGAGCGCGAATCCGCTCGTACGGACCGTCAGCCCGGCCACCATGGACTTCTTGAGGCCGATCCGCTCCGCGACGAGACCGCCGCCGAGGGCACCGGAGAACTGCAGGAAGGACATGACCCCCAGCAGCAGCCCGACGGTGCCCATCGCCATGCCCAGGCGCTCGTGCAGCAGGATCCCCAGGAAGGGCAGCACCATGAAGCTGGCCAGCGGCATGAAGAACGAGGTGGCGAGCAGGAAGCGCAGACCGGCGGGGAGACGGACCAGGCCGGCCCACACCTCAGAACGACGGATGCCAGACATCGCCGTCCTCGAACTCGATCCAGTAGGTGCGCGCGATCTCCTGCTTGGTGCGCTCCGCCGCGGCGTGGTCGGGCACATGCAGCCAGATCAGACCGGGCCGCTTGGTGTTGGCGGCGACGGGCAGCGGCACCTCGCCCGGACGGATGTCGACCTCGAAGTCCTCCACCCCGTCGATGCCGCGCAGGAGTTCGGCGTCGGCGGTGCGGCGTACCCGCTTGGGGGGCGGGATCAGCGAGACGACCATCCCCACCGCGGTGGGCGGCGGCAGATGGGGCGAGCGCACGCTCTCGCCTCCGGGCAGCAGGCTGCGCAGGACGGTGGTGATCTCATCGACCCCGCCGGTGTGTTCGACCAGCCGGAAGATGCGGTAGCCCCCGATGCGGGTCTGGGACTCGATGACCACCGGCCGCCCGTCGGGAGCCACCTTGACCTCGGTGTGGGTGAGCCCCCAGGTGTGCCCGATGGCGTCGAGGAACGCCTGGACGGTGCGGCTGATGTGCGGTGTGTGCCGGTCGTAGGGAGCCGGCGGCGGCACCGTGATCTCGGTGATCGCGACGTTCGGGTGCCGGGCGAGACGGCAGAGCGAGATCCCGGCGATGGCGTGCCGGCCGTCGAGGGTCACCGTCTCAACGCTGTAGAGCTCGTCCCCCTCGATGAGTTCCTCGGCCAGGTAGGGCCCGCGGAGCCAGAACGGTGCGTCGTCCAGCGCGGCGCGCAGCTCGCCGGGGGTGGTGATCTGGCGTACGCCGACGCTTCCCGAGCCGGCGACAGGCTTGACGATCAGCGGGAGCCCGTGGTGGGCGTGGAACTTCTCCAGGCCCTCGGCGCTCGCCACCCGTGCCCAGCCGAGCGCGAGTTGCGGGTGGGCGGCGAGGATGTCGCGCATCCGGTCCTTGTAACGGGTGGCCGCCACCGAAGCCAGCGGAATGCCTCTGATGCCCAGGGCGTCGGCGATGACGGCGGAGCTCTCCATGCCGAACTCGCCGAAGGAGATGCTGGCGTCGAGCGGGTGCCCGGCGTGGATGTGCCGGGCGGCCTCCAGGCAGGCGACGGTCTGCTCGGCGGGAATCCTGCGCACGTACCGGCAGCTGTCCAGCACGTCCATGTCGTGCGGGGTGAAGTCGGCGGTGTTCCCGATGAAGCTGACGTCGAAGCCGAGGGACAGGGCCGTTTCGACCACGCCGGCCCAGCCGCTGAGGACGAGGAGATGAGGGGTGCGCTCAGCCACGGTCGTCCCCCGCCATCCGGACGCGGACCTCGCCCGCCGCGGACAGCACGTTCTGCAGGGCGAGTTCGGAGGTGGGACCGGTGGCGAACAGCACGGCCACGCAGCCGTCCTGATGGGCGACGGTGCGTACGGTCGTGCCGGCCGGCAGTGCCGGGCGGAGCACGGGGTTGCCCGGGTGCCCGGACAGCAGTTCCTGGCCCTCGCACGCCACGAAGACGCCCGTCCGGGGGGCGTAGAGCCGCGCATGGGCCGCGCCGCGGCGCGGTGTCAGCGGCGCGTCCATGAGGGCGGGGCGCCGGCGCAGCACGAGGTCGAGGAACGTCGCGTGGAGGTTGATGTCCAGCGTCTGCGAGATCTCCTCGCCCAGCAGGCCGCCGCCGAGACGGGGGTTGATCTCGACGACCTCGAACCCGTCGTCGGTCAGGATGAATTCGGTGTGCGCGAAGCCCTCGGTGTACCCCACGCTCTTGAGTACCTGCTCGATCCACTGCTCGGCGTCCGCCGTCACGGCGGAGGGCAGGGCGACGGGGAAGGCGAGGGCCTCCTCACGGAATACCGGGGGAGCGGACAGGAGCCGGCTGCTGACACCGATGACGCGGGTACGGCCTTCCCAGGTGAGGGTCTCGATGCTGTAGAGGGGGCCGAGGAAGTAGGGCTCGGCGGTCAGATGCCCGCGCAGCGTGGAGCGCCGCGCCTCGTCCAGTACGGCGGTCAGTTCGTCGGGTGTGCGGGCCAGCCAGACGTGCTCGCTCCCCGTTCCGGCGCTGTCCTTGACGACGAGGGGCAGACCGGCCCGGGCGGCGACGGCGGCGGCGTCGTCCGTGGCGGCGAGAGGGGAGCCGTCGGCGCGGGAGAGCCCGTGCTCGTACAGACGGCGGCGCAGCCGGGCCTTGTCGCGGACCAGCCGTATACACGCGGGATCCTGCCCGGCCAGGCCGAGTTCCGCCCGGACGTCGAGGGCGACCAGGCTCCAGGTGTCGGTGGTGTTGATGAGGCCCGCCACGTCACCGATCGCGCGGACCGTGGCGACGACCTCCGCCACGTCGTGGGTGTGCACGTCGTGGACGACGAGGTGGGGGCTGTCCACCGTGGACAGTTCGTGCGCGTACTCCGGCCGGTTGCCGGTCAGGAGATGGACGGTCAGGCCCTCCTCGGCGGCCGCGGCCACGAGTCGGCCCAGGCCGAACTGCAGCCACTCCAAGGCGATGATGTTCCGGCCCGTGGGCGTGTTCACCGGGGGTCCTCCTTGCTGATGGGCTGGAAAGGCCGACGGCCCCAGTCCATGACCGACCAGGGGAAGGCCAGGTGGTCCAGGGAGTCGATGCAGCTGGGCACCAGGCTCTCGACGCTGTCGTCGCCCTGGGGACGGGCGTAGACGTTCTCCGCGTAGCGGTGGCCGGTGTCCGCGGCGATGAAGACACAGGGGCGCTCGGGGTCACGCGCCGCCTCCCAGCGGGCGGCGAGGTAGTTGCAGCCCGAGGACATCCCGGCGTAGAGACCGTGGCGGCGGAACAGGCCGGTGGTGGCGGCCACCGCGCTGTCGAATCCGACCCAGTGCACCCGGTCGTAGAGCTCGTAGCGCACATTGCGCATGACGATGGGGCTGCCGATGCCGGAGATGCTGGCCACCGGGTCCTCGACCGGGTCGCTGCCGAACGTGACGCTCTCGAAGGGCTGGACGCCGACGAGTTCGGCATCGTCGTTGAGCTCGCGCAGGTAGCTGGTGAGGCCGCCGGTCGAGGCGCCGGTTCCCACACCGCCGACCAGGGTGAGCGGTTCGCCGCCGAACTCCTTCTGCAGCATCTCGGCGCACTCGCGGTAGCCGAGGTAGTGCACGCCGTCGTGGTACTGCTGCATCCAGTGGACGCCGGGCTCGGTGTCGAGGATCTCGGCGACACGCCGGAGGCGGGCTCCTTGGTCCATCTTGTCGACCATCGGCCCCGGGGGGATTTGCACCTGGTCGACCTGGGCACCCAGCATCTCGAACTGCCGGCGCACCTGGGCGTCGACCTTGGTCGAGCAGACGATGCGGCACTGCATTCCGTATTTGTGGCAGGCCAGGGCGAGCGAATAGCCGTAGGTGCCGCTGGAACTGTCCATCAAGGTGTCGCCGGGCCGGACGACACCGGTCGCCAGGAGATGCCGGACGGCTTCGAGCGCCGAATAGAGTTTCATCATCTCGAAGCGCAGGACATAGAGGTTGCGGTCCAGCCGGACCACATCCGGCTGCTTCATCGCGTCCGCGATGTGATCAAACACGTCCCCATCCTGTTCTCTCGAAATGCGCAGACCGCGGATTTCCCGGAAGGCCGTGGAGCGGTTGCGTGCGGGGGTGGCCCGGCGGAGTTTCCTTCCATCCCCGGTAGGTGCGTCCCGGTAGGTGCGCCGACGGGTGATGAGAAGGCCGGTTCCGGAATGTCACCGGCCTTCCGGTAAGGGCCTCGGGAATTCATCCCGAGTAATTTCCGTGGGTCCGTGAAATACCCGCGGAGGCACCTTTGGCAGGTGGGTGAGAAGAAGGGCGGCGGGGTGTCGAGCGCGGGCTCGGCACACCTGTTCCGGCTCCCGTTGCTGCGGAGTGGGACGCGGCCGGCGCCGGGGGAACGCCGGCCGCGTCGCGGGAGGGGCGATCGCCGGTCAGACGGCGGCGGCGACCGCCTCGGAGGCGGCGGTGATACCGAAGGTGCGGTGCGCGGTGCGGGTGATGAGGAAGGAGATGTCCTCGTCGGACAGCCCGTTGGCCTTGGCGTTGGCGATGTGCCGGGCCAGCGGCTGCGAGCCGGCCGCGACCACGCCGTTCTCCTCGTACCACAGGCCGTTGTCCCCGGTGTGGTGCAGCGCGCGGCCGCCGAGCCGTGCGGAGTCGCACCGGTCGGTCATGATCATCGCGTTGCGGGGGCCCATGAGCTGTACGGCGCGGGTGGCCAGCGCGAGATCCACGTGCTCACCGTCGAAGTTGATGCAGGCGGCGATCCGGCCGTTGACGGCCTGCTTGATGATCGCTCCCGGCACCGGGCCGGCCATCTCGCTGATGTTGTCCAGCGTCCAGTTGGGCACGTCGTAGGAGGCGATGACCTCGTCACGCTGGGCGCGTGCGCGGTCGGTGCGGAACGCGTGCCGGATGTTGAGCGGCATGTCGTTGAAGAGGTGGTCGGTGGTCACCCGCACGCCGTTGCCGCGCCACGGCGAACGGTGCGCGATCTCCACGATGGCGTCGACGGTGGCCGCGCTGCGGGCCGGGTCGTCACGGGTGAAGTGGCCGAGCGCGGGCCGCACACCGCGGGCCAGCAGGGTCGGCACGATCCACTCGAAGTCGCTGTCCTTGAGATGCGGGTCGTCCTGGAGCACCGACTCCGGGGAGAACGCGTCGGGGGAGACGACCGTGTAGACCAGACCGTGGTCGCCGAGCGCCGCCAGGCGCTCCCACTCGTTGCGGCTGGGCGCCCACACCGTGGACTGCGGGGTGCCGCCGCGGTGCGACAGCAGCGGACCCTCCAGCGCCACGCCGGGGATATGCGACAGCAGGCCGTCCGCGCGCTTGGCGGCGTAACGGCGCATGAAGTCCTCGAACTCGCCGAGCCGGTCGCGGTGGAGGTACATCGTGGGCAGGGCCTGTACGCCCTCGCCGGCGCACCACATGTCCAGGCGGTCCAGGTCCACGCGTGTGAAGTCGGAGAAATCCACGTCCCCGAATCCGTGACAGTGCACCTCGACCGGCCGCATGCCGCGCTCGTCGAGCGGAAAAGGCGTCGGTCCGGAAGTTTCTGCGGATCCCATCTCGGTAACGCTCCCTGTGTTTTCGGTGAAGGCCCGCCGGAGAGTTGACGGTCCGGCTCTTCGGGGCGGGTGTGTTTCGGTGGGGCTGCCCTTCGATTCTCACGGGAAAGCCTGAGCCGTCACCACCCTTTGGCCCGGTCACTTACCTGCATTGCAGGAAACTGAGGGCGCGGTGGGTGGGGGGTGCATGCGTAAGCTCGGCGAGCCGGAACATGCCCTCATTTCACGGGAGAGAACCTCATGACTTCGCCTGAGGTCATACCTGACCAGGCAGCAGCGATACCGGCAGCGGGACGCCGTGTTCTTGTTTCCAGTGTCTCCTCCGACTCGCATACCTGGAATTTGGTCTACCTTCAGTTGCTGCTGGAGGAATTGGGCCACCAGGTGCACAACATCGGTGCCTGTGTGCCGGACGACCTCCTGATCGCCGAGTGCCGCCGCTTCGAGCCCGATCTCGTCGTCGTCAGCAGCGTCAACGGCCACGGGGCCATCGACGGACGGCGGCTGATCGGCCGGCTGCGTGCCGAACCGGACCTGGCCGCCCTGCCCGTCGTCATCGGCGGCAAGCTAGGGACCAAGGGCGCCGCCGCGGGTACGTACGGCCCGGAGCTGATCGCCGCCGGATTCACCGCCGTCTTCGAGGACGACGCCGGTGTCGGGGACTTCCGCCGGTACGTCGGCTCCGCGAAGTCGCCCGTGGTGCTTGCGGCGGGCGGACAATGAGCGTCGTCGGCACCGGCCGCCCGGCACCCGCGTCCGCACCCGCGGCGCTCCCCTTCGGCCAGGTCGTGGACCGGGCGCGACGGGCCGGCGAGCTGGTGGTGCAGCCCCGGATGGGCTTTTGCGCGCCGGAGGCCATGCGCACCGGACTGACGGCCGTCCGCCGGGCACAGGCGCACACCGTCGGCACCATCACGCTGGACAGCTACACCCGGGTCGGCGACCACGCCGCCGCGCGCCGCGCGCTGAACGCCGGCGAGGACCTCAACGGCTACCCGCTCGTCACCCATGGGCCGGGGACCACCCGCCAACTGCTGTGCGGACTCGGCTCCTTCGCCGTCCAGGTACGCCACGGTTCCCCCCTCCCGCTGGACATCTTCACCACGCTCCTGGACGCCGGACTGGACGCGACCGAGGGCGGCCCCGTCTCGTACTGCCTGCCCTACAGCCGCACCCCCCTGCAGGCGTCCGTCGAAGCCTGGGCGCGCTGCTGCGAACTGCTCGCCGAACGCTCGTCCACCGCCCATCTGGAGAGCTTCGGCGGCTGCATGCTGGGACAGCTGTGCCCGCCCTCCCTGCTGGTGGCCCTCTCCCTGCTGGAGGGGCTCTTCTTCCGGCAGCACGGGCTGTGCGACATCTCGCTCAGCTACGCCCAGCAGACGGACTTCGACCAGGACACCGCCGCCGTCGCCGCGCTGCGCCGCCTGGCCGGGGAACTGCTCGGCGACACCCGGTGGCACGTCGTGCTCTACACGTACATGGGCGTCTTCCCCCGGACCGAGCCGGGCGCGCTCGCACTGCTGCGCCACAGCGCGCGTCTGGCGGTGCGCACCGGAGCCGAGCGGCTGATCGTCAAGACCACCGCCGAGGCGCACCGGATACCCACCGTCGAGGACAACGTCAGGTCCCTGGAGGAGGCGGCCCGTACCGCCCGTCTGGCGCGCGCCGAGGGACTGCACCAGCCGGCACCGGCCCCCGACGACGGTGTCTACGACGAGGCCCGCGCGCTCGTCGAGGCCGTACTCGAACTCGACCCCGACGTGGGCCGGGCGCTGACCGCGGCGTTCGCGCGCGGCTACCTGGACGTCCCGTACTGCCTGCACGCGGACAACGCCCAGCGCGCCCGCAGCTACATCGACGGCGACGGGCGCCTGCGGTGGCTCACCGTCGGCTCGATGCCGATACGCCCCGCCGCCCCACCGGGCCCCGCGCGGCTGCGCGCCGATGACCTGCTGGGGATGCTCTCGCACATCCAGGCGGCCTTCGACTGCGCTGCCCTCGACTGGACGCGGGGCGACCAACTCCCTCACGAACCCCTCACCTCACGTGATCCAAGGAGAGCGCTGTGAACACAGCTCAGGTACCGTCGCCCGCCCCGCACACCATCGCGGTCGTCGGCACCGGACCGCGTGGTATCGCGGTCCTCGAACGGCTCGCCGTGCGCCTGCGCGACGCGGCGCCCGCCGACCGACGGCCCGTCACGGTCTACGCCATCGACGCGGTGGAGGTCGGCGCCGGCCGTATCTGGCGTACCGACCAGGACCGTTGGTTCGCCATGAACACCGTCATCGGGCAGGTCACGATGTTCTCCGGCGGCCCCGACGGCGGCCGTCCGCGGCCCGGCGCCGGCCCCTCGCTCGGTCAGTGGCTGCACGACCAGGCCCCCGAGGAGGTGCGGCCCACGTCCGGGCACGGCCCCGACGACTTCGCCTCCCGCCTCGACTACGGCCGCTACCTGCGGTTCGTCTACCGCACCCTCACCGACGAACTGCCCCCGCACGTACGGCTGATACCGGTGCGCGGCCGGGTCACCTCGGTGCGCCCCGACCACTTCGGCCGCTACCAGGTGACGCTGGACTCGCTGCGGACGCTCGGCGCCGACAAGGTCGTCCTCGCCACCGGCCACCCGACGAACACCCCCGACACCTTCGACCGGACGATGGCCGCCTTCGCGGCCTACCGCCCCGACACCCACTACATCTCGGGGGACTCGGCCGCCGACATGGACCTGGACGGCACCGTGCCGCCCGGGTCCACCGTCGCCGTCCGCGGCCTGGGCCTGTCCTTCTACGACGTGCTGATGTCGCTGACCGAGGGCCGCGGCGGCCGGTTCGTGCGCGACGGCGACGGTCGGCTGCGCTACGAGCCCAGCGGCCGGGAGCCGCACATCGTGGCCGGCTCCCGCAGCGGGCTGCCGATCCCGGCGCGCGGCCGTAACCAGAAGGCCCCGCACCACGTCCACCAGGCGCTCTTCCTGACCCCGCAGGCCGTCGCCCACGCGCGGCAGCGCCAGGAACGAGCCACCGGCAGCGACCGTCTCGACTTCGCCGCGGACCTGCTGCCGCTGGTGCTCCACGAGGTCGAGCACGTCTACTACACCGGGCACGTGCGCCACCGCCACGGAGCGGAGGCGGCCGAGCGGTTCGCCGCTCGGCATGCCGAGGAAGTGCTCGCCGGCGAGGACGGTCTCCGGGCCGTCAAGGAGGCGGGCGTGGAGGACGTGCCGCCGCTGGACCTGTGGAGTCTGGCCCGGCCCTTCACCGGCGAGCACTTCGCGGATCCGGAGGCCTGGCGACGGCGCCTGACCGGTGTCATGCGGCGCGACCTGGAGGAGGCGTCGCTGGGCACCGTCGACGGACCGCTGAAGGCCGCCCTGGACACGCTGCGCGATCTGCGCGGCATCCTCCGGGCCTCGGTGGACTACGGCGGCCTGGCGCCCGCGTCGTACGCCTCCGCGTTCCGCGGCCGCTACGTACCGGTCAACGCGTTGCTGTCGGCGGGCCCGCCGATGGCCCGTATCGAGCAGCTGCTGGCGCTGATGGACGGGGGACTGGCCGAAGTGGCGGGCCCCGCGACCGAGTTCGGCCGGGACGAGGAGACCGGACGCTTCACGGTCCGCTCCCCGCAGGTCGAAGGGTCCCTGCGGTACGCCGACGTGCTCATCGACGCCCGTATCCCCACCCCGGACCTGCCACGGGACGCCTCGCAGCTCACCCGGCAGCTGCTCGCCGAGGGGCTGATCCGGGAGTTCGTCAACGAGGACCCGGTCACCGAGGAGGAGTTCGCGACCGGCGGCCTGGACATCGCCCGGGGATCCTTCCGCGTCATCGACGCCAACGGCCGGCTGCACCCGGGCCTGTACGCCCTGGGCGTCCCCACCGAGCACGTGCGCTGGTTCACCCAGATCGGCAACGGGCGTCCGGGCCTGGAGACGGACTTCGTCAAGGTCGCCGACGCCGTGGCGGCCGAACTGCTGCCCCGGGCCGACGGGGAGCCGGCCGGCGCCGCCGTGGACGTGGCGCCGGCTGTCCCGGAACCCGCCTCCGTGCGGTGACCGCCGCCCCGCACGTCCCTCCCCCCGAACGTGAAAGGCCCGATGAGCATGACCCGACATGAGACCGCGGCGACCCTCGCCTTCCGCAAGGCCCGCGACGTGCTGCTGGACAACCGGGAGGATCTGGAGGCCGCCCACCGGGCCTTCTCCTGGCCGCAGTTGGACCGGTTCAACTGGGCCCTGGACTGGTTCGATGTGATCGCCGACGGCAACCCGGCACCGGCGCTGCGCATCCTGGGCCCGGCCGACGACGGCTCCGCGGACACCGAGGTCTCCTACGAGGCCATGTCCCGCCGGTCCGACCAGGTGGCCTGCTGGCTGCACGACCTGGGGGTGCGCCGGGGTGATCACCTCCTGCTGGTGCTGCACAACCGGGTGGAGCTGTGGGAGACGCTGCTGGCCGCCATCAAGCTCGGTGCCGTCGTCGTCCCCACCTACACCACGACCACCTCCTTCGACCTCGCCGACCGGATCGAACGCGCGGAGATCCGGCACGTCATCGCCGAGGCGGAGGCGGTGCCGCGGTTCGCCGGCATACCCGGTGCCTGGACGCGCGTCGCCGTCGGCGGCCGGGCGGCCGGCTGGCTTCCGTTCGACACCTCGCTCCAGGCCGGCACCGTCTTCACCCCGGACGGCTGGACGGGGGCCGACGACCCGCTGTTCCGCTATTTCACCTCCGGCACGACCTCGCGGCCGAAGATGGTCGCCCACACCCACCTCAGCTACCCCGTGGGCCATCTCTCGGGCATGTACTGGAACGGCGTACGGCCCGGCGACTGCCATCTCAACGTCTCCGCGCCCGGCTGGGCCAAGCACGCCTGGAGCTCCTTCTTCGTGCCGTGGAACGCCGAGGCCACGGCGCTGGCCCTGGCCACGCCCCGGCCGCGGCCGGCGGACGTCCTGGCCGCCCTGCGGACCCGGGAGATCACCACGCTGTGTGCCCCGCCCACCGTGTGGCGCGGCATGATCCAGGAGGGCCTGGGCGAACGGCCGCCGGTGCTTCGGGAGGCCGCCGCCGTCGGCGAGTCCCTGGAGCCCGCCCTCTACAACGCCGTGCACGAGGCGTGGGATCTGTCCGTACGGGACGGCTTCGGCCAGACCGAGACCACCGCCCAGATCGGCAACCCGCCGGGCCGCACCGTCACCCCCGGCCGGATGGGCTGGGCGCTGCCGGGCTACGAACTCCTCCTCGTCGACCAGGAGTCGGGCGACGAGGTGCCCGACGGGACACCCGGTGAGCTGTGCGTGAGCCTGTCGCCCGCCCCGGCGGGCATGATGACCGGTTACGCCGGTGACGAGGCCAAGACCGCCTCGGCGTTCAAGGACGGCGTCTACCACACGGGCGACCTGGTGGTCCGGCACGAGGACGGCAGTTACGCCTACGTGGGGCGCACGGACGACATGTTCAAGTCCTTCGATCACCGCATCTCCCCGCTGGAGCTGGAACGCGCCCTGCTGCGCAGTGCGTCGGTCGGGCACGCCGCGGTGGTGGCGGTGCCGCACCCGGTCGGACTGTGGGAGCCGAAGGTGTACGTCGTGCCCGCGCAGGGGCTCGCACCCGACGCGGAAACGGCGCGGGCCGTCTTCGCCGACGCGGTGGCACAGCTGCCCCGGGAGAAGTGGGTGCGGCTGCTGGAGTTCACCACGGAGCTGCCGCTCACGGCTTCGGGCAAGATCCGCCGGGCGGAGCTGCGCGAGCGCCCGGAGCGCCCCGAGCTGGTCCACCGCCTGGCCGAACCGGAACCGGGCGAGGGGGCGTGATGGAGTCGGAACAGCTGCTGTGCCTGTGCGCAAGGGTTCCGGAGGGTGAGGTGGTGGCCGCCGTCGAGGCGGGCGCCGCCGACCTGGAGGAGGTACGCGCGGCGACGGAGGCCAACACCGGCTGCGGGGACTGCGCCGCCGACATCGAGGACATCCTGGCCGAGTTCGGCCGTTAGGCCCTGCCACCCGCGAAGACGGGAGGCGGCTGCGCTCCCGGTGGGAGCCGGCGGGGTGCCGGGCCGGGTGGTCCGGCACCCCGTACGTGTCCTGCGGGTGTCCGTGGGTGGCACGGCGTCAGCTCCGTACCCGGCCGGCGAGCAGGGTGCCCGCGGTGGCCAGGACCAGCCCGCCCAGGGTCAGCGGGCCGAGATGCTGGTCGAGCAGCAGGGCGGCGAAGCCGGCCGTGACCATGGGCACCAGGTAGAAGAGGCTGCTCACCTGGCTGGTGCCGTGCCGTTGCAGGAGCCCGTAGAGCAGGCCGACGCCGACGATGGAGTTGACGAGCGCCGCCCACAGCAGCACCGGCCAGTAGCCGGCGGTGAAGGTGGCGTCGAAACCCTCCGCGAGCAGGGCGGGCAGCAGCGCGACGACGGCGGCGGCCAGCAGCTGTACGGCGTTGCCGGAGACCGGATCCATGCCCTGGCAGAACCGCTTCTGGTAGACGGTGCCGGCCGAGATGCCCAGGAGCGCCAGGACGAGGAAGCCGAGCCCGACGAGGTAGTCACCGTCGAAGTGGAGCCCCTCGCTGACCGCGAGTGCGACCCCGCCGAGCCCCAGCACCAGGCCGAGGCACTGGCCGCGGGTGACGCGCTCGTGCAGGACGGGAACGGCGATCAGCGAGGCCGTCAGCGGATAGAGCGCGATGATCAGTGCGGCGAGACCGGACGGGACGCCGAGGTCCATGCCGACGTAGATGCTGGAGAACTGGACGCCCTGCACCAGGACACCGGCGACGGCCAGATGCGCCAGCAGCCGGCCGCGGGGTAACGCGCGCCGGCTGACCAGGGCGATCACCAGCAGAATCGCCCCGGCGATGGCGAAGCGCAGGGCCGCGAAGGTGTAGGGGGCGGAGTGGCGCAGGCCGAGCTTGCCGGAGATGAAGCCCGAACTCCACACCAGTACCAGGGCGATGCGGGCCCACAGGTCGGCGCCTCGGCCGCCGGCGCGTGCCGCGGTTGCGGCCCCGCTCGCGGCCGGGGGCGGAGCGGTGGGTGGGGAGGTTTCGGTGGGATTCAGCTGCATGGCGCGTCCCGATCTCTTGGTGCGACTCGCGAGGTCCGCCGGAGCGGCGTGTGCGTTAAAAAGCACGCTAGTGCAGAATAAGGTTCACTCTCAATGAAGACGCCTCCCGTTGCAGGAAGTTGCAGCACCGGGACGGCACACGAGAGAGCCGGGGCACCCTCAGGTGCCCCGGCTCACCACCGGCGGGTCCCGCGTCCGGGAACGAAGCCGTCAGTAAAGGCTGGAGAAGAGCAGCGCGACCATCCGCGCTGGCTGGTCGGTGTCGTTGCGGAACGAGTGCGGATACCCCGCCGACCAGCGCGCGCAGTCCCCGGTCCGCAGGGTGTGGTCGACGCCGTTGTACCGGGTCACCAAGGTGCCCTCGGTCACGATGATCAGGTCCGTGCCCTCGTGCTGAAGGTCCTCGCCCAGCGCGCTGTGCGGCGCGAAGTCCCCCTGGACCACCTGGTATCCCAACTCCGGTGCGCGCAGCACCCGGTAGCTGATGCCGGGCGCCCGCTCGATCACCGACTGTTCACCGAACGGGAACAGCGACGGCGCGGCCTGACCGGGCGAGAAGCCGAGGAACGACCCCACGTTGTGCCCGAACACCTTCGCCAGCCGGCCCAGTCGCTCCAGCGCGATATCGGTCTCGCCCCGCTCCAGCGCCGCCAGGAACGAGACCGAAAGGCGGCATTCGGCCGCCACCTGACGCAGCGACATCCCCCGCTGGGTCCGCAGCCGGTGCAGGACCTCCCCCGGAGCCGGAAAGCCCAGTTCGGGGTCCGGGCGGTGGGCTGCCGGGGTGGTCGGGGAGTCCGGGGCGGTCATGGCCGCATCCTAATCGAGTACGTCATACGCCCCCTCGGCTCTCCGGCCCGCACCTGCCGCTCAGCAGGCTGCCCGCTCGGCGTCCAGCAGGCCCGAGCCGGCGATGAGTACGCCGAGGTGGAAACGGCTGCGGGCACCGAACTCCTCGTAGATCTTGGCGATATGGCTGCGGCAGGTCCGGACACTCAGCCCCACCTGCCGGGCGATGGCGTCGTCCGTCTCCCCTTCGGCGAGCAGCCGCAGGATCGACATCCGCACACCGGAGACCAGCCGGCTGACCTCCGTCGCCCGGTTGTGGCTCTCGAACGGCCGGGCGGCCAGCCAGCTCCGCTCGAAGACGCCGGTCAGGAACTGGACCACGCCCGGCTGCCGGATCACCACCGCCCGCTCCGCACTGTCCTGGGCGGGGATGAACGCCACCTCCCGGTCGAACACCGTCATCCGCTCGAAGACCTCGCCGAGGGTGCGTACCTCGCCGCCGTACTGCGTCACCAACGTCAGGTACTCCTTCGTCGGCCGGCTGAAGCGCGCGGTGTGCTGGAACACCGCCCGCAACCGCACCCCGCGCACCGCGACCGCGACATCCGGCTCCCACAGGCGCCACGGTCCGTCGGCCGCCCCGCCACCGCCCGGCTGCGCGGACAGCACCTCGTGCCGGCAGTTGGCCGAGGCCACCGCCAGCTCCTCGGCAATGGCGTCCGTGCCGGTCAGCGTCCGGAACGCCTGCTCGTGCTCCGCCTCCCGCAACGCCTGGTCGTGCACCTCCTGGAAGGCCGCGAGCTCGGCCCGGATCTCCTCCGAGCGCTGCTCGATCAGCGCGATCTGTGAATGCAGCGGTACCAGCAGCCGCGACGCCGCGGCGCGTGGTGCCACCGCCACATACGCCGGCTCGTCCCCGTGCAGCGGCTGCAGCAGCCCGGTCTCCACCAGCCGGCGGGCCGCTTCGGTCACCCGCGGAGCGCTCCAGCCGAGCCGCTCCGCCCCGTCCCGCACCCGTAACACCTGGATACGCGCGGCCAGTTGGTAGAGCTCCTCCAAGTCCTCGTTCACCTGCGGCCGGTCCAGCCGCGCCAGGGTCGGATCCGTGGTCATCGGTCTCCTCCGTATGTCTCAGTCGATCCTCGCCGCGTGACGCGGTCCGGCCGCCGGGCCACCAGCACGGCGACGAAGGCGCACCCGCCCGCCGCCGACACCGGCCACCAGGCGGCGGCCCCGACCACCTGGTAGCAGAACCCGAACAGCAGCGGCCCCGCCATCGCCCCGAGCGAGACCCCCATCTGTGTCCACGCCGTGGCCCGGTTCTCCCGGCCGGGGAAGGCGAGGGCGGCCGCGTAGTGCAGCACCCCCGCCCAGCCCCAGCCGCCCGCGTAGGCCAGCAGCGCCCCGACGATCTGCGGGCCCGTCCCGCCGGTGGCCAGCAGGCACGTCCCCGCCAGGCCCGTGGCGAACATCAGGGCCAGCACGGGGCGGACGGCCACCCGCCCGGTGTCCGATCCCCGGCCCGCCGCGATACGCACCACGATGGTCAGCGCCGAGGCGGCCGCCACGGTCAACGCGCCCGCGGTGTAGGTCATACCGCCGTCCGTCAGCGTCACCAGCAGGAAGCCGCCGAGGCTGTTGCCGACCACCGCCCCGAACAGGCCCGCGGCCGACAGCGCCAGCAGCCGCCGGTCCGGCCGCAGCGCCGGGGCGGTCGTGCGCGGCGCGGCGCCGCCCGCCGGACCGGCGGTACGCGAGCGCCACAACACCACGCCGTGCAGCACACACAGAGCTGCCGCCACACAGAAGGCGGACCGCCAGCCGAACGGGACCACCAGCAGCGGGACGGCCACACTGCACACCAGCGTGGCGGCCGGCACCGCGGCCTGCTTCAGGCCGAACGCGAACCCTCGTATGCCCGGTGCGCACCGGCGCATCAGCAACTGGTTGGTGTGCGGCTGGCTGTAGCCGTACGCCGCGCCGCCGGCCAGCGCGCCCGCCCACAGCCCGGCCGTCGGCCAGGCCGCCATCGCCGACAGCGCGCCGGCGGTGACCAGCAGGGCGACGGCGAGGGTGGTCTCCACGGCAGCCGGGGACTCGTGGCGCCTGCTGCGCCAGGCGCCGCCGAGCGAACCGAGCCAGTACAGGGCCAGTACCTGGCCCATACGCCCCTCGCCCCAGCCCAGTTCCCGCCCGATCAGGGCATGCGCGGCGCCGGGCAGGAAGACGGGCGTGGAGGTGAGCACGGTCATCGCGGCCACATGCCAGACGGCGCCCAGGTCGCGGCGCGGCTCCGGCGGGCCGCCCGGGACGGCCACGGCCACGGCGGGAGCCGGCCGGGTGGGCACGGACGGATGTCTGCTCATGCCGTGACCCGCCCGCCACGGCTCTCGCGCAGCCCGCGGTCGCCGCGGGCTCCGTCGTGCAGCCCGAGCGCGGCCCGCGCGACGGCGTCCGTCTCGCGCAGCATGACCGAGTCGACCCCGGGCCGGGCGCCGGCGGCGGTGAGCCAGTGCACGCCTTCGGTGGGGATGCCGAGCGCGAACCGCGCGGGATGCCGCCGGCCGTCCGAGGCGACCAGACGGTGGTCGCGCCCGACATGCAGACCGCCCGTGTGGTGCCGTGCGCCGCCGGCTCCGGCCAGCCGGAACCCGGACGCCTGACCGGTGGCCAACAGGCCGCGCAGCAGCGGGTCGTCCGCGGTGCGGACATCGGGCTCCGGCAGCCGCGCCTCGATCAGAACGCGGGCGCGCACCGGCCCACCGCCCACGGCGGGAGAGGACGCCTCGAAGGCGTCGGCGTCCATACGGACCGTGGTGCGGGGGCCGAGGAAGCCGAGTACCCCGGCGCGGGCCACCGCGGCCAGCTCTTCGACGCGGCGGCGCGGCGGTCCGATGGAGAGGAAGGCATTGAGCGGGGAGTACCAGCCCTGCACCTCGGTGCGGTACGCATCGCCGTCCAGCCCGTCGCGGTCGATGGCCCGCCGGATCTCGTTGCGCAGGTCGCGCATCGCGTCCAGTGCGGCCTTCAGCGGACCGTGCACATTGCCGAGCGCCGCCTGGGCCGCGTCCTCGTCCAGGCGGTGCAGCATCCACGCGTCCAGCTCGGCACGGCCGGTGAACTCCCGCCCCGCCAGCGGGTCCAGCAGCCGCTGCCAGTCCCAGCGGTCCCGCTCGGCGATGCCCGCGGCCGTCAGCGTCTGCCGTAACGCCCTGCCGTCGGCGCCGTCGGCGTCCATGGCGAGCATCCGCTCGCGCAGTCGCTCGGCCTCCTCCGGAAGGCCGCGGCACCGCAGGAGCGTGGCGTAGTAGACGGACTCCACCTCACGGCTGATCAGCGGCCACAGGTCCGTGTGGAAGCGCAGCCCGCCCCGCTCGTGGAGCTCGGCGGCGAGGGCGGGGGTGAGCAGCCGCGGCAGGTACCGGCCCTCGGCCCCCTTCTGGTTGTCGCCGCGGGCGTGGTGCGGAACCCCTCTGCGCGATCCGGCGAAGAGCCGGGGTTCGTTCCCCGAGGGCCGGTACGCCAGCCGCCCGTCCTCGCCGCGGTGGAAGGTGCCGCCGCGGCCGGCGGTGAGGCGGGCGAGGTGGTCGAAGAAGTTCAGGCCCAGCCCGCGCAGGATCACCGCCTCGCCCGGCTCGATGCCGTCGAGGTCGACGTCGGCGGGGTTGGCGGGCGGCAGATAGCGCAGGTGGCGGGCCCGCGCGCCCTTCTCCAGCCGTTCGGTCTCCCCGGACGGGACCGCCGGGAGGTGGCCGAGGGCGAGCACCACGGCGTCCAGGCCGGTGAGTTCACCCCCGTCGCCGAGCAGAACGCGCTGCCCGGCGTCGTCCTCGGTGACCTTGAGCGCGCGCGTCCGACGGAACCGCACACGGACGCCCCGTGGAGCGGTCTCCACCAGCCGCCGGTACACCCAGCTCAGGTAGTGGCCGTAGAAGGCGCGGGTGGGGTAGTCGTCGGGACCGAGCCGCGCGGCCTCCAGGGCGACGTCCGCGGGGCAGGACTCGACGCCTTCCATGACGACCACGAAGCGGGCCCACTCGTACAGGCTCGGGCCGCTTTCCACCGGACCCGCGCAGCTCAGGCTCGTGTCGGTGAACAGGGTGACCTGGGAAGCCACGGTGTTCATCAGGAGTTCCGGCTGTTGGTCCGTGCGCCAGACCGCGCCGCCGGGCGGCCAGGGATCCACGAGGTGGACGACGAGCGTGCCGGGTCTGTCCCCGGCGGCGCCTCGCGCGTTCGCGCATATTCGCTCCAGCACGCTCAGTCCGCGCGGTCCTGCGCCGACAATCGCGATCTCACGGGTCGTCTTCATCGTCTCTCCAAGCAGTTGGGTGGCCGTACGCCGTCGCACGGCGGCGGAAACGGGCACGGGGAGCGGCCCGTCGGTAACCGGTGGGGTTGGAGCGGAATCGGTGAACGGGACAGCGGGAGGGGAGATCAGGCCGTGAGGGGCGGGGCCGGGCACTGACATCGACGGAGTGCGACGGCCGGCAGAGCGCCGAAGGCCACGCGAGAGGCGGCACATTGCCCGCCCGGTCGGCAGGGCGCGGTGACGGCGGCGGTGACGGCGGCGAGCAGCGCAGAGGAGAGGACCGTCGGCCGGCCCGGTGCCTGCGGGGCAGGGGCGGCGGAACCGGTGCCGGTCCGGTGGCCGTCGTGGGCGGGGTGCCGAAGGGTACGGGCGGGGAGCACGGGCCGGGCGGCGGCGGTCATCGCCGCGGCGACCAGCGCCGAGCACCGCCGGGAAAGGCCCCCACCGGCCGCGATCGGCGTGATCGTCACCGGCCGGCGGAAGCGCCCGGTGCCCAGGGCCGCGAGCATGCCGGGAATCCCGGCCCGGCCCGGTGTCGGATATTTACTCTCCGGCAGATTCCGCCTGTGTGCGCTCGCACGTTGAATCACGTCCCCCACTCGCTTCCGTCACGGCGGAAATCGGCCCGCATGAGGCCGCTTCCAGATCGCACAACAAGGCTAGCCACGAGGTTGCGGCCGTGTGAAATATCAAGCGCGTCCCACTCATAGCCGGTGCGTATGAATGGGCGGCACCGCGCAACTCGCTGTCAGCTACAACTTTTTCCGCCCGGCAGGGTGGATCAACTGCACTTATGTCGTCCATGAATGAATCGGTGCGTCAAGTCATTTCTCATGTATGCCGCCCTCTCATACCCTTACTCCTCGCCCCCCGGCCCGGGGCCCGAGTGAGAGCCGTATCCCCTTGAAGGAGCGAACCGACATTGCCGCAATGAAGGAGGTCCGGCGTTGCCCGCAACGAATGCGGAGGTTCCCGGAGACGCGAACCGCACGCCGTCCGCGAACGGCCCGGATCCCCATTCCGGTCTCCCCTTAACCAGCGGTAATACGCGCGAGGTGGCCGATGCCGGGGTGCCCCGATTCTCGGCCGTCCTCGCCTCGGTTCGTATGCTCCTGGATATGGGGATAGAACTGCACCACTTACGGGGCTTCTTGGCGATCGCCGAGGAACAACACTTCACCCGGGCCGCCGCCAGACTGCATCTCTCCCAGCCGAGCCTGAGCAGGAATCTCAGGCGCCTGGAGGAGCAGCTTGGCGTCCGTCTCCTGGAGCGCACCACCCGCCGCGTCACCCTCACGCCGGCCGGTGAACGGCTCTACCGTCAACTCGCCCAGCTCTTACCCCGGTTGGAGGAGGCCTTGCGGCCCGACCGGGCGGACGAAGTCCTGCGGCTCGGGTTCACCTGGGGCTTCCCCGCCGGCTGGGCCCACGAGGCCATGGACCGTTTCCACGAGCTCACCCGCGCCCGTGTCGTACCGATACGCAGGGACGAGCCACTGGCCGGCCTCGACCGGGGGGAGGCCGACCTCGCCATTCTGCGGGGGCCGGTCACCACCCCCGGCATCCGCTCGGTGACCCTCCTGCACGAGGACCGCATCGCCGCCGTGGCGGTCCATTCCCCCCTGGCCCGTCGGGACCGGATCAGATGGAGCGAACTCTCCGGACTGCCGCTGGTCATCAACACCGTGAGCGGTACCACCCGGTTGGAGGACTGGCCCGCCGAACGCCGCCCCCGACTGGCGGCCACCTGCACCAACTTCGACGAGTGGCTGGAGTCCGTCGCCGCGGGCCATGGCGTCGGAGTCGTCCCCGAATCCGTCGCCGACCGCCACATCCATCCGTCCGTCGTCTTCGTCCGCCTGGTGGACGCCCCGCCCGTTCCCCTGCAGCTCGCCTTCCCCCGGCAGGGCGCCCACCCCCTCACCGCCGAGTTCGTCACCATCATCCAGCAGATCTTTGCGGCCCGCCCGGACTGACCGTGCCCCTGGCCCGACGCGGGTCACTCCGTCCCCTCGCGGCGGGCCAGGCTCTCGGCGAACTCCGCCCACAGCCGCATACAGGCGCTCGCCGTCTCGGCCAGTGCCGGGACGCAGTGGGCCGGTACCCCGTTGGCGAGTTGCTCGACGTCATCGAGCGCGGCCTCCTGCGCGATGAGCAGCCGCAGCAGTGCGCGTCCCGCGTCCGTGGACCGCAGGGAGAGGTCCTGCCGCAGGAACGGCAGCCGTGCCAGCGAGGGCGCAGCGAGTGCGTGCGGGGTGCCGTTCCGGGGCGCTCCGCCGTGCGCGGATGCGTGCTGCGGAGCGTCGGGCGGGGAGGCGCTCCGGGCGGCGCCGTGCG
The DNA here is from genome assembly GCF_043200375.1 of Streptomyces sp. NPDC048434. NCBI lineage: Bacteria > Bacillati > Actinomycetota > Actinomycetes > Kitasatosporales > Streptomycetaceae > Streptomyces > Streptomyces sp. NPDC048434. The sequence goes on from NZ_JBICXQ010000001.1 coordinate 358,238, forward strand.
AGGGGGTGTGCGGTGCGGTTCCGGCAGAGGTGTCGCCCTCTTCGGCATCGCGGGTGCGGCCGTGCACCTCCAGCCTGCGGCGGCCGGCGGCGATGCCCCGCTGCTGTGCGGGGATCAGATCCTGTCCGCTGCGCAGCCGTCGGCTCACGTCCTGAGCGGTGCCCAGGGAGATCCCCGCCCACTGCGCGACCTCCCGCAGGGTCACTCCGGGATTCTCGCGCAGCAGATGCCCGGCCAGCAGCCGGCCGTCCGCCGTGCTGGCCGGGCGGACCCGCCCGTCGCGCCCGAGCCGGGCTGCGTTCGACTGCGGCTCGTGCGCGGTCGAACGCCCGCGCAGCGCGGCAATGGTCTTCGCCGACAGCCCGGCGACGGCGCTCAGCGAACGGTCCGAGCAGTACGGGTAGTCCCGCAGGATGCGCAGCGCCGCGGCCTTGCGGTCCTCCATGGACAGCGGCAGCCCGTGGGCGGTGTTGGACCGTACGGCATGCACGAAGCCTTCCTTCTCCGTGCCGTGGAACAGCTCCGCGCTGATCTCGGACCCGCCGCGCAGGATCACCGCGTGGACCCGGTGGATCCCGTCGAGCACCCGCATCGTGGGGCGGTGCACGAGAACCGGCGGCAGACCGTCCGGGTCCGCCTCGGCGAGGGTGCGGATGTGCGCCTCGTCGCAGCCTCCGAGCCGCGGTGACTCCGACATGTCCAGCGCGCTGATCTGCAGCGGCACCGGCTCGCGGCCCGCCGCGGGCGCGGCCGGCAGATGCGTCCGCGCCTCGTCGCCGGCCGGTCCGGACGGTACGCCGTCCACCACACCCGGTAACGCCTTTCCCAGGGACATGGCCTTCTTCCCTCCCTCTCCCGCTCCCTTCCGCTCTCCTCCCTACTTCCGTCCGCAGGCCGTCGCCGACACCGCCAACGGGGCCGGCGTCCCGCCGTTCAGCTCGGCCAGCGACTCGTCCAGCGCCTCGACGAGATAGTCCTCCTGAGAGGGTGTCAGCAGCGGATGGCAGGGGAGGTTGACGTGCCGGTCGAACCAGCTGCGTTCGGCGACCGGGCACTCACCGCGCAGATGTCCCCGGTGCCGCCACTGGGGCAGCAGATGCTGGGGGAAGTAGCGCAGCTGGATCTCCACGCCCCTGCGGTCCAGGGCCAGGACGAGCAGGTCGCGCAGCTCCTGGCGCTCGGCGAAACAGGTGTAGAGGTGGTAGGCGTGCTCGCTGTGCGCGGGCGCCGACTGCGGCGTGATGAACGGGTAGCGGGTGAGCACCTCGTCCAGCCGCCCGGCGAGCGCGCGCCGCCGGCCGACGGCGGCCCACAGCCCGGTGAGCTGGGCCTGTCCGAGGGCCGCGACCGCCTCCGGCATCGTCGCGTCGCTGCCGGGCCGCCGCACGGAGCCGCGGTGAAGGGGCCCGTCGTACGGGGTCCACGGCAGCACGCCCGGCCGAGCCGGCCCGGTGCGCACGGTCCGGGTCCCCCGGTCCGCGGTGCGCAGCAGGCGGAGGCGCTCGGCCCAGTCGTCCCGGTCGCAGGTGATCAGGCCGCCCTCGCCGGGCATGGTGCCGTTCTTGGCGTTGCGGAGGCTGAAGGTGGCGAGGTCGGCCAGCGACCCGGGACTCCGTCCGCGGTAGCGGGCGCCCAGCGCATGCGCACAGTCCTCCAGCACGACGACGCCGTGGCGCCGCGCCAGCGCCATGATGGTGTCCATCTCGGCGGGGCAGCCGCCGTAGTGCACCAGCAGCAGGGCCTTGGTGCGCGGGGTGATCAGCCCTTCCAGCGCGGCCGGGTCGATGTTGAGGGTCGCCGGGTCGATGTCGCAGAACCGGACGTGTACATCGTGGTCGGACAGCGGCTGGACGGTGGCCCGATGGGTCTGCGGGGTGGTGATCACCTCGTCGCCGGGTGCCAGGTCGAGCAGGCGGACCGCGAGTTGGAGGGCGACCGTGCCGCTGGTCACCGAGATCGCGTGCCGGCTGCCGACCGTCTCGGCGAAGGAGCGCTCGAACCCCTCGCGCCGGCTGCCCGTCGGCAGGCGTGTGCTGTCGTGGGTCAGCTCGGTCAGTACGGCCGCCTCGGCGCCGGCCGACATGCTGCCCCGCTTTCCCCAGGGCACGACGTAACTCCTGTCCAGCATCAGTTCCCCCCAGATCGTCACTGGCCGCACCGGTGGGTGTGCGGTCCCTATGACAGTCGATGGACGGGATGCTGGTGAAGAGTCAGCGGTGGTCAGCAAGGTCAGTTAGGTCAGCTTTGCCATCCGGTGCCGGGGCCCGGCCCACGAGGTCCCTGGACCGCACCGGTCCACGGGATTCCGGACGGCGCTCCTCCCGAGGGGGGCGGACGGTCCCGCGGCCACTGGCTCCGGTGCCGGCTCCGGCGAGCGGGACGGCAGCGCGTAGCGAGATCCGTGATCTCAGCGTCCGGCAGGCATGTCTTGTGGATCGGCACGGGACCGCACCGATCCGCAAGACACCGGCCTAACTCCCCTCGGGCGGCGGCCCCGTGCTTCCGCGTGGGACGAGTTCGGTCGGCAGCACGATGTGCCGCTCGTGAGCGCCGTCGGAGTCGTCGATCACCGCGCGGGTGAGGCGGACGGCGGCGCGCCCGATTTCCACGGCGGGCTGGGCCAGTGTCGTCAGGCCCATGACTCCCGCCATGACGTGGTCGTCGAAGCCCATCACCGAAACCCGCCCCGGTACCGGGACGTTGGCCTCCCGCAGGGCCGCCAGCAGCCGGAAGGCCATGTCATCGGTCTCGGTGAACATTGCGGTCGGGGGTTCCTGGAGGCTCAGCAGCCGCCCCACGGCCGCGGCCATGCCGTTGCCCTTCCAGCCCGGCACGCTCAGGATGAGCGAGTCATCGTGCTCCAGCCCCGCTTCGGTGAGCGCCCGCAGATGCCCGGTGAGCCGGTTCTTGCTGCTCCAGGCGAAGCCCGTGGTGTCGGACGTCTGGAGAAAGGCGATCCGCCGGTGCCCGAGGTTGACCAGATGACGGGTGCCGCGCAGGGCGGCGTCCTCGTCGTCCACGTAGACGCTGGGGCGTCCCGGGGCGTGCTGGCTGACGAAGACGAGGGGCATGCTCAGGTCGTCGAGGCGGGCGCGTTCGGCGGGGGAGAGCGAGAAACTCACCACGAGCAGGGCGTCGGCGTTGCGGCGGGCGGGCAACCGGTCGAAGAAATCGGCGCGTTCGTGCACGTCGGTCACGCTGTACACCAGCAGATCGAGGCCCGCCTCGCGCAGCGCGGGTGCCATGCCGGACAGTGCCGAGCTCAGAAACCACGAGGCCAGGTCCGGCATCAGTACGGCGACTCGTCCGGTGCGGCCGGTGACCAGGCTGGAGGCACTGCGGGTGATCGCGAAGGAGAGTTCGCGGGCTGCCGCTTCCACCCGGGCGCGCGTCGGATCCGAGACCGTCGACAGACCGCGCAGGGTGCGCGAGACCGTGGACACCGAAACCCCCGCCCGATGGGCCACATCGGCCATCGTGGCCTCGCTCTGCGCTGAGGACATGCGGGGACGCTAGCACAAATTGGCGATGACAGCGTTGCCAGAAGATCCTCTCGCGAAATCTGTTGTTCATCAGCCGTTGACCTGGCGACAAGCCCGCTTTTAGCCTGCAAGCGCTGTCATCGATGGCAGGCAAGACGTGAGGAGCACTCATGGCCTTGAGCCGCAGAACCCTGCTTGCGGGCGGTCTCGCCGCCGGAGTCGGGCTCACCAGCGGTTGCGCGGGCAAGCCCTTGGACACCCTGCTGACCCAAGCCGCCCACGTCCCGCGTACCCCGGCCACCCTCACCTGGTGGGTGTCCGAAATCCCCTCCCGGAACGGCCCCGTGGTGGCCGACCTGATCATCCGCGCCTTCGAGCGCCGCCATCCGAACATCCATGTCCGAAAGTCGAACGCCCTCAGCACCACCGACGCCAACCGCGCCGCGGTCACCACGCAGCTCGCGGGCGGCTCACCCACCCCGGACGTCTATCTCGGCGACACCACCTGGCCGGCCCAGTTCGGCGCCAACTCCCTTGCGCTGCCGCTGCAGACGCTGCTGCCCAAGGGCTACTGGACGGACTACCCGGCGGCCCTGCGGCGGGTCAGTGAGTACCGCGGCGCCGTGTACGCGCTGCCGTTCTTCACCGACAGCGCTTTCCTCTACTACCGCAAGGACCTGCTGGCCAAGCACGGCCGACCGGTGCCCCGCACCTGGGAAGAGCTGCTGCGCACCGCGCGCACCATCCAGCGGGCCGGGGACGCCCCGTACGGATTTCTCTGGCAGGGGTCCGTATCGGAGTCGCTGACCTGCAACGTCGCCGAATTCCTGGCCGACGCCGAGGCCCCCGTACTGGACGGTGCGGGCCGCGTGGCGCTGAGCGGGGCGGGGGCGGAGCGGGCCTTCGCCCTGATGCGGGAGTTCACCGAGACCGGCGTCACGCCCCCTACGGTCGCCACCTACGTGGAAGCGGACTCGCAGGACGCGTTCACCGGCGGCCGCGGCGTCTTTCTGCGCAACTGGTCGTACGCCTGGGGCAATGCGGCCGACCGCTCGGTCTCCAAGGTGGCGGGCCGGGTCGGCGTCGCACCCCGCCCCGGCTTCGCCGGCGGCGGCCCGCGCGGGGTGAGCTGCGCCGGCGGCTGGAGCAACTTCGTCAACCCCAACTCCCGCCACCTCGGAGCTGCTGTCGCTTTTGCCCGCTTCTGTGCCGGTGAGGAGGCGCAGATGATCCTGCTGAAGCACGCCGGGGTGATTCCGGCGCTCGAAGAGGTGCTGACCCGGCCGGAGGCGCGCGCGGTCGGCGATCCGACGCTCACCCGGGTACGCGAACTACGGCTGGTCGCCCGGCCCGTGCAGACCCCGTACTACCCCCAGGTCAGCAAGGCGCTCTACACCAGGGCCAACGCCGTGATCGGCGGCCGGGCCACGCCCGCCCAGGCCGTGCGCGCGGCTCGCGCCGATATCCGGACCGCGCTGGAAGGCAGGGCGCTGTGAATGCCATGACATCCTCCGCCACCGCGTCGCGGGCCCAGGCCTCCGAGCAGACCGGCCCACGGACGGGTCCGGCGCCGCGCGGCGGCGGTCCGGCCCGGGTGAGCGGCCGCCGCCGGGCGCGCACCGGCTGGTTCTTCGCCTCCCCGGCGCTGCTGACCATCACCGCCGTGACGGTCTTCCCGGTGCTCTTCTCGCTGCTGCTCAGCTTCGCCGATGTCCGCCTGGAGTACGGCGGATTCCGCATCCTCTCCCTGACGGGCGACCATTACGCCGCCGTGCTGAGCAGCCCGGAATGGCGCCAGGCGCTCGTCTTCACCTTCGGGTTCACCGCCGTCACCGTCCTGCTGGAACTGGTGCTGGGCACCGTGGCCGCGCTCGTGCTGGAACGGCTGGGGGCCGCCCGTGGCTGGGTCCTGGCCGTCCTGCTGCTGCCCTGGGCCCTGATCAATGTCGTCGCCGCCCAGCTGTGGGGATATCTCTTCAACGGCACCTACGGCGGGCTGACCTGGCTCTTCGAGCAGATCCTCGGCCGCCAGCCGGACATCCTCGGGCAGCCGGCCTCCGCCATGGGCGCCATGGTGGTGGTCGATGTCTGGAAGACCACACCCTTTGTCGCCATTGTCGTCCTCGCCGGGCTGATGCTGATCCCCGGCGACGTCTACGAGGCGGCGGAGATCGACGGCGCCGGCACCTGGACGACGTTCTGGAAAGTGACCCTGCCGCAGCTGCGCCCGATCATCGCCATCGCCGTCCTCTTCCGCATCCTGCAGGCCTTCGGCATCTTCGATCTGCCGTTCGTCCTGACCCAGGGCGGTCCGGGCACCGCCACCGAGTCCCTGGCGATCCTCGGATACAAAACGCTCTTCCAAAACCTCGCCATCGGCCGGGGCGCGGCGGTGGCGACCACCACCGCCGTCATCGTGATCACCTGCTGTCTGCTCTTCCTGCGGGTCTTCAAGACGCAGGCCGACGAAGGGGGGCGGGTATGAGCCGCCGTGCACCGGCGTCCGGCATCCGCCGGTACGTCAACGCCGTCAACCTCGGCGGTCTGGCGATCGTCGTGCTGTCGGCGCTGCCGCTGTACTGGATGATCGCGTCCTCCTTCAAGGGACCGGGCGAGATCAGCGCCGCCCCGCCGACCCTGGTCCCGAAAGCGGCGACGCTCGGCAACTACGCGGAGGCCTTCGTCCGCAACGGGATCGGCCGCTATCTGCTCAACAGCGTGCTGGTGGCGTCGGTTTCCACGGTCGCCGTGCTGGGGCTGTCCTTCTTCGCCGGGTATGCCCTGGCCCGCACACCGCTGCGGGGCCGCGGCGCCATCATGACGGCGCTGCTGATGCTGTCCGTCTTCCCGCCGATCGCGCTCGTCGTACCGCTCTTCCTGCTGGAGCGGCAACTGGGGCTGCTCAACAGCTATGCGGGCCTGATCGTGCCCTATGTCGCGCTGAATCTGCCGTTCGCCATCTGGATCATGCGCAACTATCTGATCGGTATCCCCCGTGAGCTGGAGGAGGCGGCAACCGTCGACGGTGCCGGCCCGCTGCGTACCGTCCTGACCGTCATCGCCCCCCTGGCCCGGCCGGGGCTGTTCACCGCGGGAATCTTCACCTTCACCGCGACCTGGTCGGAGTTCCTGCTGGCGCTGACCTTCAACAGCGAGGACGGCCACCGCACCGTTCCGGTCGGCATCGCCCTGTTCACCAGCCAGTACACGGTCCCCTACGGGACGCTGTTCGCGGGGGCCGTGGCGGCCACCGTCCCCATCGGCGTCCTGGTCATGATCTTCCGTCGCTCGATCGTCTCGGGCATGACCTCAGGGGCGGTGAAGGGATGAGACCGGCGCCCCGAGGGCCCGCCGCCCGCGCCGCACCCGACCGAACCCGGCGCCACACCGCGCCGTACCCCGTCACGCGACCGCTCTCGTATCGAAAGGCCTCCACGTGACCGCACAGCACCTCGGCTCCGACCGCAACACCACCGACTGGTGGCGGCAGGCCGTCGTCTACCAGGTGTATCCGCGCAGCTTCGCCGACTTCGACGGCGACGGCATCGGCGACCTCCCCGGTGTGACCTCCCGGCTGCCCTACCTCGCCGACCTGGGTGTGGACGCCGTCTGGCTGAGCCCCTTCTACCCCTCGCAGCTGGCCGACGGCGGCTATGACGTCGCCGACTACCGCGATGTCGACCCGCGGCTGGGCACCCTCGACGACTTCGACGCCATGGTGGCCGAGGCGCACCGCCTCGGCATCAAGGTGATGGTGGACATCGTGCCCAACCACTCCTCCGACCAGCACCGCTGGTTCCAGGAGGCGTTGCGCGCCGAGCCCGGGTCCGCCGCACGGGAGCGCTATGTCTTCCGCGAGGGCAAGGGGGAGCTGGGCGAAGAGCCCCCCACCGACTGGATCTCCTGCTTCGGCGGCCCCGCCTGGACCCGGCTGCCCGACGGCTGGTGGTACCTCCACCTCTTCGCCCCCGAGCAGCCCGACTTCAACTGGGACAACCCCGAGGTCCGCGCGGACTTCCGGCACACCCTGCGCTTCTGGTCCGACCGCGGTGTCGACGGCTTCCGGGTCGATGTGGCCCACGGCCTGGCCAAGGACCTGGCCGCACCGCTTCGCGACGTCGGCACCATCGAGGGCTATGAGCCCGGCGACCTGCCCGAGGACGGCAGCCACCCGTTCTGGGACCGCGACGAGGTGCACGACATCTTCCGCGACTGGCGCAAGGTCTTCAACGAGTACGACCCGCCGCGGGTCGCCGTCGCCGAGGCATGGGTACGCACCTCCCGCCGTACCGCGTACGCCACCCCGCAGGAGCTCGGACAGGCCTTCAACTTCGACTTCCTCAAGGCCTCGCTGCACGCCGGGGAGCTGCGCGCCTCCATCGACACCGCACTCGCCGACGCGCGGGCGGCCGGGGCGACCGCGACCTGGGTGCTCTCCAACCACGATGTGATCCGGCACGCCTCCCGGTACGGCCTTCCGGACGGCCGCGACGAGGAGGCCTGGCTGCTCTCCGACGGACAGGAGCCCGTCCTGGACCGGGAGTCCGGGCTGCGCCGGGCGCTGGCCGCAACCCTGCTGATGCTGGCGCTGCCCGGCTCCGGCTACGTCTACCAGGGCGAGGAACTGGGGCTGCCCGAGGTCGCCGACCTCTCCCGGGACAGCCTCCAGGACCCGGTGTGGACCCGTAGCGGAGGCCGGCTGAAGGGGCGGGACGGCTGCCGGGTGCCCCTGCCGTGGCGGCGCGAGGGCAGCTCGTACGGCTTCGGCAGCGGGGGTTCCTGGCTGCCGCAGCCGGCGGGCTGGGGCGAACTGTCCGTCGAGGCACAGCAGGGGGTGGCGTCCTCCCCTCTGGAGCTGTACCGCACGGCACTGGCCACCCGCCGCCGGCTGCTGGCCGACGAGGCGCTGGAATGGGCCGACGACGCGCCGACGGCCGGCCCGGGGGTGCTGCACTTCCGCCGCTCGGGCGGCTGGGAGTGCGTGACCAACCTGTCGGACGAGCCCCGGCCGCTGCCGGCCGGCGAACTGCTGCTGGCCTCCGCACCGGTCACCGGCGACGAGCTGCCGCCGTGGACGACGGTCTGGCTGCGCACCACGACGGCCTGACCCGCCGCGCCGCGGGGACCCGTCAGGCGACCAGCGCCGCCAGGTCCCCGCTGGCGCGGTCCAGCACCGACCGGTCGTAGCGCCGCAGCAGCAGCCGGGCCAGCTCGGGCGCCGGGCCGAGCACGGGGGCGAGGACATCGGCGCCGGCCTCGCGGGCCCCGGCGGCGATGCGGTCCGGGAGGAAGCCGGGGGCGATGACGTACGGGGCCACGGCCACCCGGCCGATGCCCTCGGCGCGCAGGGCCCGCACGGCGTCGGCCGTGCGGGGCAGAGATGCGGAGGCGAACGCAGGTCGCACGGCACACCAGCCAGCGGTGTGCCGCCACTCCCGCGCGATTTCAGCGATCACTGCGATCGCCTCCGGGTCCGAAGAGCCCGCCGAGGCCAGTACGACTCCGGTCGAGCGGCGGTCGCCGGGCCGCAGCCCGGCCTCCTCCAGCCGGCGCTCCAGCGCGGCCGTGAGCAGCGGGGAGGGGCCGAGCACCTCGGCCTGGCGGACGGTCAGCAGGGGCAGCCGCGCGGCCGCCTCCCGCAGTACCGCCGGGATGTCGGACTTGGCGTGGAAGGCGCGGGTGAGCAGCAGCGGCAGCGCCACCACTTCCCGCACCCCCTCGGCCGACAGACGCTCCAGCACCCGCGGCACCCGGGGCGCGTTGAAGTCGAGATAGCCGACCTCGACGCGCAGCCCCGGCCGCAGCGACCGGACCTGCGCACAGAGCGCGGAGACGGTCGCCGCGTGCCGCGGATCGCGGCTGCCGTGGGCGATGACGAGGAGTGTGGGGCGTGCGTCCATGGTTCAGCTCTTCACGAGGAGGCCGCGGCTGCGCAGCACCCGGCGTTCGATCGGGGCGAAGATCAGCAGCTCGATGCCGATGCCGACGATGAGGATGAGGAGGATCGCGGCGAGTACCCAGGACATGTCCTGGAACTCACGGCCCTGCTCCAGCAGCTGGCCCAGCCCGGTGCCCAGGTCGGGCGCGTTGACGATGAGTTCGGCGGCCATCAGGGAGCGCCAGGAGAACGCCCAGCCCTGCTTGAGTCCGGAGATATAGCCCGGCAGCGCGGCCGGCAGCAGCACATGCCGTACCCCCGCCAGGCCCGTGGCGCCGATGGTGCGCCCCGCCCGCAGGTAGAGCGGGGAGATCTGGTCGACGCCCGCCACCAGGCCGTTGGCGATGGAGGGGACGGCGCCGAGCAGCACCACCGCGTAGATCGTGGCGTCGCTCAGCCCGAACCAGATGATCGCGGCCGGGACCCAGGCCACCGAGGGCAGCGACTGCAGTCCGCTGAGGATCGGCCCGATCGCGGCCCGTACGGCCTTGACCTGGGCGACGATCAGCCCGAGCACCGTACCGATGGCCACCGAGGCCACAAAGCCGAGGGCGCCGCGGGAGACACTGGTCCACACGAAGCCCAGCAGGGTGCCCTCCAGCCACTTCTGCTGCAGCGAGTGCGCGACGTCGGCGGGGCTCGGCAGGAGGTAGTGCGGCTTCAGCTCGAAGTGGAACGCGAGCTGCCACAGCGCGAGCACGATGAGGACGGCGACGAGCGGGGGGAACGCCTTCGAGACGGCGGTGCGCAGCCACGGCTGCCGGTCGATGACCCTGGATTCCAGGGCGTCGAGCCCGGCCTCCAGGCCGGCGATATCACCGGCCCTGGCGGCGGTGCTGTCGGCCGCGGTGTCCTCGCCGCCCCGGGCGGCGGCGGACGGGGCCTTGGTCTCAGTGCTGGCCATGGCGGCGGATCTCCCCACGGAGCTGTTCGGTGATCTCGATGGAAAGGTCGGCGACCGCGGAGTCCTCGATGCGGCGCGGCTGCGGGATGTCCACCCGCCACTCGTGCGCGATCCGGCCCGGACGGGAGGACAGCAGCACCACCCGCTCGGCGAGCCGCACGGCCTCACGGACGTTGTGGGTGACGAACAGGACCGAGAGGTTGGTCTCGCGCCAGATGCGGGTCAGCTCGTCGTGCAGCACATCGCGGGTGATCGCGTCGAGTGCGGCGAACGGCTCGTCCATCAGCAGCAGTTGGCTGTCCTGCGCCAGGGCACGGGCCATCGCCACGCGCTGGCGCATACCGCCCGACAGCTCGTGTACGCGCTTGCCGTAGGCGCCCTTGAGCCGGACGAGTTCCAGCAGCCGCTCGGCCTCGTCCCGGCGCTCCGCGCGCGGCACCCCGCGCAGCCGCAGCGCCAGTTCGATGTTGCGGCCCGCGGTCAGCCACGGGAACAGCGCATGCTCCTGGAACATCAGGGCCGGCCGGCCGCCGGGCGTCTCGATGGCGCCGGCGGACGGCGCGTCGAGACCGGCCACGAGGTTGAGGAGGGTGGACTTGCCGCAGCCCGAGGCCCCCAGGAGGCAGACGAATTCGCCGGGCGCCACATCGATGTTGATGTCGTCCAGGACATGCTGCTGTGCGCCGGTGCGGCCGAACGACTTCGAGACATGGTCGATGCGGGCCGCGTACGGCACGGTGGTGCCCGTGTCCGCCGTGGCGGGCTGCTGCTTGGTGAGCGTGGTGGTCGTCATCGGTGTCACCTCCTGGGGGAGTGCGGTACTGCGGGCGGGGCTACTTGCTGCCGAGTCCGGCGTCGGAGACCGGCTTCTTGCCCTCGGACTTGAGCACCTTGTTCAGCAGGGTGAGGTCGTAGATGCCCTTGAGGTCGGGCTTCTTGAGCAGGCCCGCCTTGACGGCGTGATCGGCCTCCTGCTGGAGGGTGACGGCCAGCGGGTCATCGGTGATGTCGACGTTCTTGAACGCCGGGTCGATGACGTTGTCCGGCAGTGCCTTGCCGGAGACGTCCGAGGCGGCGAGCTTGTCGTTGAGGGCCTTCTTCGCCTCGGCCGGGTGCGAGCGGATCCAGGAGTTGGTCTGCACCGAGGCCCGCAGCACCGCCTCGACGGCCTTCGGGTGCGCCTTGAGGAACTTCTGCGAGACGATCATGTTCGTGATGACGAACTTCCCGTCCTTCCACAGCTTCTTCTCGTCCAGAAGCGTCTTGCCGCCCTCGGCGACGAGCTTGGAAGCGGTGGGCTCGGGCACCCACGCGGCGTCGATGCCGCCCTGCTGGAAGACGGTCGGCGTCACCTTGTTGTCGGTGCGCTGGACGGTGACGTCGCCCTTGCCCGTGGCGGCGTCGACCTTGAGGCCCTTCTCGGCCAGGTAGTTCAGCAGCGCGACGTCCTGGGTGTTGCCCAGCTGCGGGGTCGCGATCGTCTTGCCCTTGAGATCGTCCAGGCTCTTGATCTTCTTGGGGTTGACCACCAGCGAGACGCCGCCGGAGGCCGAACCGCCAATGATCTTCAGGCTCTTGCCGTGCGACTTGGCGTAGCCGTTGATCGCGGGGGAGGGGCCGATCCAGCCGATGTCGATGGCGCCCGAGTTGAGCGCCTCGATCTCGGCGGGGCCCGCGTTGAAGGTGGAGTACTTCACCTTCGTGCCGCCCAGTTCCTTCTGGAACTCGCCGTTCTGGAGGCCGATCAGTGGCGTGGCGTGGGTGGTGTTGCCGAAGACCCCGATCGTGACGTGATCGAGCCCGTCGGTCTTGGCGCCCTTGGGCGCGACACCGGCCGAAGTGTCCTTCTTGGCCTCGGAGCCGTAGCCGCAGGCGCCCAGCGCCCCGGTCAGGAGCGGGATGGTGACGGCGGCCGCCAGCAGGCGGTGACGAACGGCAGACACGGAGGTGTTCCTCTCGGAGGGCCGGGTCAGTACGCGCCTATGGCGCGCCCGGCAGATCGATGGATCTTCGGAAGGGGGGTGTGGGGGATACGGAGTCAGGCATCGTCAGCACACACATCGGCCGACTCCGCCCTGCCCGCTGCCCAGGGCGCCGCTGCCGATGCGGCCGCCCTCCTTCGCGAAGGTCGAGAAAACGTCCTTGAGCACGCTCAGAAGTCCCATCCCTCGTCGTCCGCGCCGTCGGCCGGAGCGGCCTCGGCGGCCGCCTCCGCGAAGGCGGTGCCCGCCATCCCCGCGGTCAGCGTCGTACCGTCCGCCGGGTCGATCAGCAGGAAGGAGCCGGTGCGGCGGGAGTCGGCGTAGGCGTCCAGGGCCAGCGGCTCGGCCGTACGGACCACGATCCGTCCGATGTCGTTGGCGACCAGCTCGCCGGGCGCCGGGTGCTGGGAGAGGTCGTCCAGCGTCAGCCGGGACGGGATGTCCTTGACGATCGCCTTGACGGTGCGGGTGGTGTGCTTGAGCAGCACCCGGTCGCCGACCTTCAGCGGACGGTCCGCCACATGGCAGATGGTCGCCTCGATGTCCTGCGAGACGCCCGGCGCGGTGGCCGTCGGGGCGATCAGATCACCGCGCGAGATGTCCAGGTCATCGCTGAGCCGCACGGTCACCGACTGCGGTGCCCAGGCGGCGTCCACGGCCTGGCCGAGCGCGTCGATCGCCTCGATGGTGCTCGTCCGGCCCGAGGGCAGGACGGTGACGGCGTCGCCGACGCGCAGCACACCGGAGGCGACCTGGCCCGCGTAGCCGCGGTAGTCGGGGTGTTCGGCGGTCTGCGGACGGATCACGTACTGGACCGGGAAACGGCCGGGGTCGTCCGAGGGGTCGGCAACGACGGGCACGGTCTCCAGGTGCTCCAGCACGGTCGGGCCGCCGTACCAGTCCATGTGGGCCGACGGCGCCACCACGTTGTCACCGGCCAGCGCCGAGATCGGGATCGCGGTGATCTCCGGGACGCCCAGCGACGCCGCGTACGTCGTGAACTCCTCGGCGATGGCGGCGAAGACGGGCTCGGCGTAGTCGACCAGGTCCATCTTGTTGACGGCCAGCACGACATGGGGGACGCGCAGCAGGGCGGCGACCGCGGCGTGCCGGCGGGTCTGCTCGACCACGCCGTTGCGGGCGTCGACCAGCACCACGGCCAGCTCGGCGGTGGAGGCGCCGGTGACCATGTTGCGGGTGTACTGCACATGCCCGGGGGTGTCCGCCAGGATGAAGCGGCGCCGCGGGGTGGCGAAGTAGCGGTAGGCGACATCGATGGTGATGCCCTGCTCGCGCTCGGCGCGCAGTCCGTCGGTCAGCAGCGCCAGGTCGGGCGCCTCCTGGCCGCGGCCCAGGGAGGCACGTTCGACGGCCTCCAGCTGGTCGGCGAGCACCGACTTGGAGTCGTGCAGCAGCCGTCCCACCAGCGTCGACTTGCCGTCGTCGACGGACCCGGCGGTGGCGAACCGCAGCAGCGAGGTGGCACCCGCGTCGACGACGTCGATGGCGCCCGTGTTCGTGGTCGAACTCATGGTTAGAAGTACCCCTCGCGCTTGCGGTCCTCCATGGCGGCCTCGGACATCTTGTCGTCGGCCCGGGTGGCACCCCGCTCGGTGAGCCGGGACGCGGCGATCTCCGCGATCACGGCCTCGATGGTGTCGGCGTCGGAGTCGACGGCGCCGGTGCAGGACATGTCGCCGACGGTGCGGTAGCGCACCTGCCGGGTCTCCAGGCTCTCGCTGTCCTTGGGACCGCCCCACCCACCGGGCGACAGCCACATGCCGCTGCGGCCGAAGACCTCGCGCTCGTGGGCGTAGTAGATGGCGGGCAGCTCGATCTTCTCGCGGGCGATGTACTGCCACACGTCCAGCTCGGTCCAGTTGGACAGCGGGAAGACCCGGACGTGCTCACCGGGCGAGTGCTTGCCGTTGTAGAGCTGCCACAGCTCGGGGCGCTGCCGTCGCGGGTCCCAGCCGCCGAACTCGTCGCGCAGCGAGAAGACCCGCTCCTTGGCGCGTGCCTTCTCCTCGTCCCGGCGGCCGCCGCCGAAGACCGCGTCGAAGCGGTTCTTCTCGATGGCGTCCAGCAGCGGAACGGTCTGCAGCGGGTTACGGGTCCCGTCGGGACGCTCGCGCAGCTCACCGCGGTCGATGAAGTCCTGGACGGAGGCGACGTGCAGCCGCAGGCCGTGCCGCTCCACCGTGCGGTCGCGGTAGTCGAGGACCTCGGGGAAGTTGTGCCCGGTGTCGACGTGCAGCAGCGAGAACGGCACCGCGGCCGGCGCGAACGCCTTCAGCGCGAGATGCAGCATGACGATGGAGTCCTTGCCGCCGGAGAAGAGGATCACCGGCCGCTCGAACTCACCCGCCACCTCGCGGAAGATGTGTACCGCCTCGGACTCCAGGGCGTCGAGGTGGGAGAGGGCGTACGGGTTGTTGGCGTCCTCGGCGTTCTCGGTCACGGCAGCGATGGTGGTCATGCCAGTCCCCTTTCGGTGAGCAGCGTGTGCAGCGCCGCCGCGGACTCCTGCACGGTCTGGGTGTGTGACTCGATGCGCAGATCGGGTGCTTCGGGTGCCTCGTACGGGTCGTCGACGCCGGTCAGACCGGAGATCTCACCGGCCGCCTGCTTCGCGTACAGCCCCTTCACATCCCGCTCGGAGCACACCTCGACGGGCGTGGCCACATGCACCTCCAGGTAGGGGGTGCCCTCGCTCTGGTGGCGCTTGCGCACGGCCTCGCGGCTCTCCGCGTACGGCGCGATCACCGGCACCAGCGCCTTGACACCGTTGCTCGCCAGCAGCTCGGCCACGAAGCCGATGCGCTGGACGTTGGTGTGCCGGTCCTCGCGTGTGAAACCGAGGCCCGCGGAGAGGAACTCGCGGATCTCGTCGCCGTCGAGCACCTCGGCGCGGTGGCCCGCGCCGCGCAGCGTGGCGGCCAGCTCGTGCGCGAGGGTCGTCTTGCCCGCGCTCGGCAGACCGGTCAGCCAGATCGTGGCGCCCGTCATGGATATCTCCTGATGCTCGGTCATCCGTGCAGCCCGCACTCGGTCTTGTTGCTGCCGGCCCAGCGGCCGGCCCTGACGTCCTCGCCCTCCAGCACCCGGCGGGTGCAGGGCGCGCAGCCGACGGAGGCATAGCCGTCCGTCAGCAGCGGGTTGGTGAGCACCCCGTGCTCGGCCACGTACGCGTCCACGTCGGCCTGCGTCCAGCGGGCGATCGGCGAGACCTTCACCTTGCGCCGCTTGGGGTCCCAGCCGACGACGGGGGTGTTCGCCCGGGTGGGCGACTCGTCCCGGCGCAGGCCCGTCGCCCAGGCGTCGTAGCCGGTCAGGCCCTCTTCGAGCGGCGCGACCTTACGCAGCGCGCAGCACAGGTCCGGGTTGCGGTCGTGCAGCTTCGGGCCGTGCTCGGCGTCCTGCTCGGCCACCGTCCGGCGCGGGGTCAGGGTGATGACGTTGACGTCCATCACCTCGGCCACCGCGTCCCGGGTCCCGAGGGTCTCCGGGAAGTGGTAGCCGGTGTCCAGGAAGACCACGTCCACGCCGGGGAAGGCCCGCGAGGCCAGGTGCGCGACGACCGCGTCCTCCATCGAGGAGGTGACGCAGAAGCGCGGACCGAAGGTCTCGGCGGCCCACCGGAGGATCTCCAGGGCGGGCGCGTCCTCCAGGTCCCGGCCCGCCTGCTCGGCGAGCTGCTGAAGGTCGGTAGCGGTGGTCACGAGGTACCTCCGTCGGAAGCGGTAGGGGCCCGGCCGGTGTTGCCCGGCGCCAGCAGGCCCAGGAACTTCAGCCGGAACGCACGGCTGCAGGCCCGGCATTCCCACGCTGCACCCTCGCCGCGGGAGGTCCCCTCCTCGGAGGGCCGCAGGTCTTCGTCCCCGCAGTACGGGCAGTAGAACGGCGCGGCGCGTTCGCTCACTTCAATGCACCCTCTTCGGCGCGGGCCGCCCAGGTGGCGAACCGCTCGCCGTCCTCGCGCTGCTCCGCGAAGTTGCGCAGCACCCGCTCGACGTAGTCGGGGAGTTGATCGGCGGTGACCTTCAGGCCGCGGACCTTGCGGCCGAAGCCGGCCTCCAGGCCCAGTGCCCCGCCCAGGTGCACCTGGTAGCCCTCGACCTGGTTGCCGTCGTCGTCCAGGACCAGCTGGCCCTTGAGGCCGATGTCGGCGACCTGGATCCGGGCGCAGGCGTTCGGGCAGCCGTTGACGTTGATGGTGACCGGCTCGTCGAACTCCGGCAGCCGGCGTTCCAGTTCGTCGATCAGCGAGGCACCGCGGGCCTTCGTCTCCACGATCGCCAGCTTGCAGAACTCGATGCCGGTGCAGGCCATCGTGCCGCGCCGGAACGGGGACGGCTGGACCCGCAGGTCGAGCGCCTCCAGACCGGAGACCAGCGACTCGACCTGCGACTCGTCGATGTCGAGCACGATCATCTTCTGCTCGGCGGTGGTACGCAGCCGGCCCGAGCCGTGCTCCGCCGCCAGTTCGGCGATCTTGGTGAGGGTGGCGCCGTCCACCCGGCCCACGCGCGGGGCGAAGCCCACGTAGTAGCGGCCGTCGTTCTGCTTGTGGACACCGATGTGGTCGCGCCACTGCTGGTCGGGCTGCTTCGGCGCGGGACCGTCGGTGAGCTTGCGCCCCAGGTACTCGTCCTCCAGTACCTGGCGGAACTTCTCCGGGCCCCAGTCGGCGACCAGGAACTTCAGCCGGGCGCGGGTGCGCAGCCGGCGGTAGCCGTAGTCGCGGAAGATCGAGATGACGCCTTCGTAGACATCGGCGGCCTCCTCGCGCGAGACCCACGCGCCGAGCCGGACGCCGAGCTTGGGGTTGGTGGACAGCCCGCCGCCGACCCACAGATCGAAGCCGGGGCCGTGCTCGGGGTGCTCGACGCCGACGAACGAGATGTCGTTGATCTCGTGCGCGACGTCCAGCAGGGGCGAGCCGGAGACCGCGGACTTGAACTTGCGCGGCAGGTTGGAGAACTCCGGGTTGCCGATGACCCGCTTCTGGATCTCCTCGATGACCGGGGTGCCGTCGATGATCTCGTTCTCGGCGATACCGGCGACCGGGGAGCCGAGGATGACGCGGGGGGTGTCACCGCAGGCCTCGGTGGTGGACAGGCCGACGGCCTCCAGCCGCTGCCAGATCTCCGGCACGTCCTCGATGCGGATCCAGTGGTACTGGACGTTCTGCCGGTCGGTGATGTCCGCGGTGCCGCGCGCGAACTCCTGCGAGACCTCGCCGATCACCCGCAGCTGCTCGGTCGTCAGCCGCCCGCCGTCGATGCGGACCCGCAGCATGAAGTACTTGTCGTCCAGCTCCTCGGGCTCCAGGACCGCGGTCTTGCCGCCGTCGATCCCGGGCTTGCGCTGGGTGTACAGGCCCCACCAACGCATCCGCCCGCGCAGGTCGTTGGGGTCGATGGAGTCGAAACCGGCCTTGGAGTAGATCGTCTCAATGCGTGTCCGCACATTGAGACCGTCGTCGTCCTTCTTGAACTGCTCATTGCCGTTGAGCGGTGTGTGGTGGCCCACGGCCCACTGGCCCTCGCCGCGGTGGCGTCCGGCCTTGCGGCGGGTCGTGGCAGCTGCAGGGACTTCGGGGGAGGCGGCCATGGGTGTACGTCCTTCTGGGCGGGCTCAGGAAACGCGGACGGGGCGCCGAGCACCCCACGATGACCTGCGCAGACATACCGAAAGGCGGCGCGCGGCAACGCGTCGGAAGGGTCTGCGGGTCAAGGGGCGTCAGCGCGTCCGCGACGATGGGGACGGCGTGAGGTTCGGTGGTGCTGGGCGCTGCCAGGGGCCGAAGGCTCCTGGTGAATACAGCCTCAGCCCGCCCGACAAATGGCGCTGGACATGCGGCCGAGGTCGACGTGCCGCCGACTCACCAAGGCAATTCCAGCTCGAGACATGACGGAAGCGTGGCACGCCGCTCTCCGGCCAGTCCACCGTAATCCAGGATTTGGACACCTACGTCTCACATCGAGAGACAGTGTGGTGTCGATCACTCCCCGGCGGGTGTTTCGGCCGTGGTGGGCCCCGCGCCGGGCCAGGGTCCGGGAGCCGGCATCTCGGGCTCCTCGGTGACCGTGGTGTCGTACACCCGGAAGCCGCGCCGCTCGTAATTGGCCCGTGCGTGCGGGCCGTCCTTGCTGCACGTGTGCACCCACACCCGCTCGGTCCGCGCCAGCCCCGGCCACCGCTCGGCCAGGTCCCAGGCCCGCTCGGTCCCGTACGCGAGCAGCTGCCCGCCGATCCGGCGCCCCCGGAAGCCCGAGATGAGCCCGAAGTAGACGATCTCCACGGAGCCGTCCGCCTCCGCCGCCAGCTCGATGAACCCGGCCGGCGTGCCGTGCTCGTACGCCACCCAGGTTTCCCTCCCGGGGCGCCCGAGGTGCGCCACCCACTGTGCGTACGACCACGACAGCCGGTCGGTCCAGGTGACGTCCCCGCCGACCGCCGTATAGAGGAAGCGGCTGAATTCGGGCGACGGCACCTCGGACCGGACGATGCGGACGTCCTGCTCGGCCGGGGGTCCCTCGACGGGGGACAGGTCGGTGCGCGAGGTCTGCTGGAGGTACCACGTGGTGACCGAGATGCTCATGCGGCCAGCACATCACACCCGCCTCGGGGGCTGGGTGTGGCCCGGGGGAGGGGGCGGATGAGCGGGGGGTGAGGGACGCGCGAGGGGGGATCGTCCCGAATGGTGAGACACCGGCTCACAGTGTGGGGTGTGGCGGGCACTGTCGGGTGGCGCTGCCGGGCTTCCTCTCTCGCGCGCAGTCGTGCGCAGAGTGTGCAGCCTGGTCGGCCTGAACGGGTGCCGTGGTGACCCCTGCGAGCTGTGGTGGCTAGGAATCGGAGTCATGAGTTTTACCAATGTTTACCTGGCGAACACCATAGTTGGGCCTACTGTGGCCCAACTTGTCAGACAGGTCGTCGGACAGGTGCTCACCCCCCACGTGCATCCCTGGTGTGGCCCCGCATGAAACCCCTCAACCCTCTGTGCGTACCCCTGGAGAGACCGTGACCGTGTTCCTGCCGAGGACAGCCGTCCTCACCGGCGTCCTCGCCGTCGCCGCCGCACTCGCCCTCAGCGCCTGTGGCGGGCCCTCCGACGCGTCGGCCGGTGGCGGAAAGAGTGCGGCCACCGCGACCACGGCCGAAGCCTTCGGCGGCATCGACGCCCTGGCCGAGGCGGCCAAGAAGGAGGGCACGCTGCGTGCGGTCGCGCTGCCCCGCGACTGGGCCAACTACGGCGCCCTGATGGACGGCTTCAAAAAGAAGTACGGCATCAAGGTCGAGGTGGAGAACCCGAACGGCGCCAGCCAGGACGAGATCAGTGCGGTCACCTCGCACAAGGGCCAGGACCGCGCGCCCGACGTCCTCGACCTCGGCAGCTCCTTCGCGCAGAGCGCCGCCCAGGAGGGGCTGCTCGCGACGTACATGGTCACCGGTTTCGCTGACATCCCCGATGCCCAGCGGGACTCGATCGGCCGCTGGGCGAACGACTACGGCGGCTATATCTCCTTCGGCTGCGATGCCAAGCGTGTGCAGACCTGCCCGACCAGCTTCAAGGATCTGCTCAAGCCGCAGTACAAGGGGCAGGTCGCGCTCAACGGCGACCCCACCAAGTCGGGTTCGGCCTTCGGCGCCGTGTACGCGGCCGCCCTCGCCAACGGCGGCTCCTTCGACGACATCCAGCCCGGCCTGGACTTCTTCGCCAAGCTGAAGAGAAACGGCAACTACACGTCCGTCGATTCCACCCCGGCCGGCATCGAAAAGGGCCGGACGCCGATCAGCATCGACTGGGACTACCTCAACGCCGGGTACACCAACGCGTTCAAGTCCAAGGGCCTCGACTGGAAGGTCGCGGTCCCCTCGGACGGCAAGTTCTCCCAGTACTACTCGCAGGCCATCAACAAGGATGCGCCGCACCCCGCGGCCGCGCGCCTGTGGCAGGAGTACCTCTACAGCACCGAGGGCCAGAACATCAGACTCAAGGGCTACGCCCGCCCGGCTCTGATGCCCGCCATGAAGGAGGCCGGCACGCTCGACAAGGCCGCGGCGGCGAAGCTGCCGAAGGTCTCCGGCACGCCGAGCTTCCCGACCGAGACCCAGCAGAGCAATGCCAAGGGCATCATCGCCCAGAGCTGGGGCGAACCCGCTTCCCAGTGACCGCGACTCGCGCCAGGGCCGACGTGGTGCCCGCCGCTTCCTCCCCGCGGCGGCACCGCGCGGCCGGCCGGCCCGCCTCCCCGGCAGGCGCACGACCCACCTCGGCAGCGTCCGGCGCAAGCTAGCCGGCCGCCGTCATCCGGGCGAAGACCACCACATTGCCCGCGTATCCGGAGCCCGCCTCGTAGGTGCCGCCGCAGGTCAGGATGCGCAGCTCGGGGCGTCCGGTGGTGCCGTAGACCTTCCGGGCGGGGAACTTCCGCTTGTCGAAGACCTGGATGCCGTAGACCTCGAAGACCGCGGTCCGCCCGTCCTCGCGGGTCACCCGGATCGTCCTGCCCTTCTCCACGGCGCCCAGCGCGTAGAAGACGGCGGGCCCGCTGCGACCGTCGACATGTCCGACGATGACGGCGGTGCCGTTCTCGCCCGGGGCCGGCGCGTCCTCGTACCAGCCCGCCAGCCGGGGGGCGTCGGGCGGCGGGGCCTCGATCCAGCCGTCCCTGTTCAGGCCCAGCGGCATCAGCGGCGCCGACACGCCGATCGACTCGATCGCCACCCGGGAGGGGGCGGAGCGGGGCAGCGGCGGCGGTGCGGGGCCGTCGGGCGGGAGGTCGCCGGGGAAGAGCGCGGTGCCGGCCCCCGGCTGGGGCGGCCCGTCCGCCTCACCGGACAGTCCCTGACGCACCATGCCGATGCCGATGAGCCCGGCCAGCGCCAGCACGCCCCACCTGGGCCGGCGTGCGGCCGCCGGTTCCCCGGACGTCGCTTCCTGCGGGCCTGTCGGGCTCATCGTTCACCTCCCGTGGCCGCCTCCCCGGGGTGCCCGTCCCCGGGGAGCGGTCCGCTGTCGGCACGCTAGGCGCGCGGCCGGGCAGGAGCGACAGCAGACGGCCGAACGGGTGGCGGACGCCGCGTCGCCGGGCCCTCCGGCCTGCCCGGCACGCTCGCCCGCCTGCCCGCCCGCCGCTGCCCACCCGCTCACGGGGAGCGGTGTCCGGCCGAACCTACGGCGCCGGGAACACCGCATCGGCCAGCCGCTCGACCTGGTCCGGGTCCGGGGACCAGCAGTAGAGCATCACTTCGTCCGCGCCGATCGCCCGGTAGGCGGCCACCGCCGTACGGATCTGCGTCCCGGTGGTGAGCAGCCCCTCCACGACATGCTCGGTGTAGCCGCTCGGCCGGTAGTACGCGCGCAGCTCCTCACGGGCCCGGTCGAGCGTCGGCTCCGGACCGAGGGCGACATTGACCTGGGCCAGCAGCCGCGGCCGGCCCGTACGTCCGGCCCGGGACCAGGCCTCTTCCACCGCACGGAACATGCCGTCCATCTGCGGGGGCGGGAGCGCGGCGCCGAGAAAACCGTCGCCCCAGCGGGCCACGCGCTTCCTCACGGCGGGCACGAAACCACCCAGCAGCACCTCGGGCCCACCGGGCCGGGCGGGGGCCGGACCGATCGGGCCGACGTCC
Source organism: Streptomyces sp. NPDC048434 (assembly GCF_043200375.1). Classification (NCBI taxonomy): domain Bacteria; kingdom Bacillati; phylum Actinomycetota; class Actinomycetes; order Kitasatosporales; family Streptomycetaceae; genus Streptomyces; species Streptomyces sp. NPDC048434. The sequence goes on from NZ_JBICXQ010000001.1 coordinate 380,189, forward strand.
TCGGAGAGCGGCTCACCGGACCAGATGCGGCGCATGGTGGCCAACTGCCGGTCGAGCCGCCGGCCGCGGGTGCGGAGGTCGACACCGGCGGCCAGATAGTCGTCGTCGCGTCCGCCGATGCCGATGCCGAGGGTGAAGCGGGAGCCGGACAGCAGATCGAGCGTGGCGGCCTGCTTGGCGAGCAGCGTCGTACGGTGCAGCGGGGCGAGCAGCACCTCGGTCTGCAGCCGGACCCGGGAGGTCGCGCCGGCCAGGGTGGCCAGCGTGATCAGTGGCTCGGGGTTGCCGAACACCAGCCGGTCGAGCAGGGCGACGGTGGTGAAGGGGGTGGCTTCGGCACGCCGGGCCCAGCTCAGCAGCTGCGCGGGGTCGCCGATGGGAAGGCCAAGGCCTACGGACATGGAGGGTCCTCCAGAAGGACATTCGGGCATGAGTGATCACGGACTGTCGTGTCGCCCACTCATTCGGCTCCGCGCGTTCGCTGCGCGCGGGCTGCTCCCGTTCTGCGACGTCCTTCTGGAGAGCTCAGGTCAGAGTGCGGCCACCCTATGGGAAGGGCTTGCACCACCGCATCGGCTTTTCGCCCCGGCGCCCGCGTCACCGCCGGACTGCCGTCCCGTCCTCCGGTTCCTGCCGTCCCGTCACCCCCGGCGCGCCGCCGCCACCGCGGGCGCCAACGACTGCGGCAGCAGGTGGGCGGGACGGGGCGGCAGCAGCAGCTCCACCTCCACCCCGTCCGCGAAGCGGTACGGCCGGTGCGCCAGCACGCTCGCGAAATGGCGGCGCAACCGGGACAGTTCGGCCCGCACCGTGACCGTACGGCTGTCGTCGCCGAAGAGGTCCCGGGCGAGTTCGGCGGCGCTGCGCCCCTGCGGATGCGCGGCGAGGACGAACAGCAGCTCGGCATGGCGCGGGGTCAGCTCGTGCGACCAGCTGCCGGCCGGGCCGCTGACGGTGACCGTCGAGCCGTTGCGCCCGCTGAGATCCAGCACCACCCGGCTCGGCCCGATGTCCCGCTCCTGCCGCCCGACCCGGATCAGCCAGCCGCCGGGCAACGGCTCCAGGATGCACATGCCGTACCGCGGCAGCCACAGCGGCCCGGCCTCGGGCGTCTTGGGCAGCGCCACCCGGTCCGGCGGCGTCAGGCCCGTCACCCCCACCACCCAGCCGCTCGGGTCGACGGCCAGCGCCCGCCCGCCGATCCGCGCCAGCATCGGTGCCGCGCTCGACCGCAGCCGTTCCAGGGACAGATGGTGGCGGGTGCGCAGTTGGCCCTCGGCGAGCCGGGCGACGGCGGACACCAGCGAGAGCGTCGTGGGGTGGAAGGAGGGCGCCGGACCGCTGATGTCCACCGTGCCCAACAGCCGCCCGTCGCGCGGGTCGTGGAGCGGCGCGGCGGCACACGTCCACTGGTGGTGGCTGCGGACGAAATGCTCCGCGGAGTGCACCAGCACCGGCCGGCGGGCCACCAGCGCGGTGCCGATGGCGTTGGTGCCGACGACGTCCTCCGTCCAGTCGGCGCCCTTGTCGAAGCCCAGCCGGTCGGCCATCCGCCGGACCGGCGCGCTGCCCTCGCGCCACAGCACCCGGCCCTCGGCGTCGGTGACGACCATGATCTGCTGCGCGGCGTCGGCGGCCGGCAGCAGCCCCTCGTGGAGCACCGGCAGCACCGTCGCCAGCTGGGACATCTGCCGACGGCGCTCCAACTCCGCCACGGAAAGGGGGCATTGGGGGCGGTCCCGGTCCGGGTCGACGCCCGAGACCAGCACCCGGCGCCAGGATTCACCGATCACCGCGCGCGGCGCTCCGGGCGAGGCGTCGGGCTCCTCGCCCGCGAGCACCGCCTCGTGGACCGTGGCGAGGCGGTGCGCGGTGGTGCGGTTGTCCTGGGCCGACCAGACGGCGCTGTCGATCGCTCTGTCGCTCACGCTGTTCTCCGTAGTGCCCTGAGCCTCGGGTCGTGCCTCTCGTGCGCTCACCGGTCCGTCCTGGAGGGCCCATTGTCCCGGCCCGCCTCCGGGGGCTGCAACGCACTGCAACCGTTGTCGCTCATGGTGTGTTCCGGGAGGCTGGCCGGAGCGGCCGATGGTGTCCCGCCACCGCGGGTTCGCCGGTCACCCGTCGGGGAACCCGCCGGTTGTCGCCGGGGATTCCATCGGCCGCCAGGCGCGACGTCGGCACGGTGCGCCGGCCCTCACCGGCCTCGTCGTCCCGCGGCGCCGGGTCCCCGCCGCAGCCCCTGGGATGCCCCTGATACCGGGAGCGGTGCCGAGTCGGCGCGGCACCGCTCCCTGACCGACGCGGCGGCGGCATCCCCCTGTCCCCGTTGCCTCGTGAGGCGAACGGCCCGGAGGCGACGGGGAGCCGCCGCCGCGTCGGGCCGGCGCGGCGCTCAGCCGTCGGTCACCGGCCGGGCCCGCGCCACCACGGCGGCGAGATCCAGCGTGTGCGGCAGCGTCCCGAACGCCGCGCCCGCGTCGCCGCCGAGCCGGGCGGCGCAGAACGCGTCCGCGACCTCGGACGGCGCGTGGCGCACCAGCAGCGAACCCTGGAGCACCAGCGCCATCCGCTCCGTCAGCCGCCGCGCCCGCGCCTCGATGCCCTCCAGATCGGCGAGTTCGGTGAGCATCCCGGTGATGGCACGGTCCAGCCGGTGGTCCGCGCCCTGCGCCGTCCCGATCTCGGTCAGGAACGCGTTCAGCGCCTCCGGTTCGCGCTGCAGTGCCCGCAGGACGTCCAGCGCCTGTACATTGCCGGCGCCCTCCCAGATCGAGTTGAGCGGCGCCTCGCGCAGCAGCCGCGGCAGCCCCGACTCCTCCACGTAACCGTTGCCGCCCAGGCACTCCAGCGCCTCGGTGACCATCGGCGTGCAGCGCTTGGTCACCCAGTACTTCGCCGCCGGCACCGCCAGCCGCAGAAAGTGCCGGTCCTGCTCGGTGCCGCTGTCGTACGCCGCCGCCAGCCGCAGCGCGAGCGTGGTCGCCGCCTCCGACTCCAGCGCCAGATCGGCCAGCACATTGCGCATCAGCGGCTTGTCGATCAGCCGGTCCCCGAAGGCCTCCCGGTACGCGGTGTGGTGCAGCGCCTGCGTCACCGCCTGTCGCATCACCGCCGCTGACGCACTGACACAGTCCAGCCGGGTCGCCGCGACCATCTCGATGATCGTCGCCACCCCGCGCCCCTCCTCGCCGACCCGGCGCGCCCAGCTCTCCCCGTCGAACTCGACCTCCGCCGAGGCGTTCGAACGGTTGCCGAGCTTGTCCTTGAGCCGCTGGATGCGGAAGGCGTTACGGCTGCCGTCCGGCAGCACCCGGGGCAGCAGAAAGCAGGTGAGCCCTCCCGGCGCCCGGGCCAGCACCAGGAAGGCGTCCGACATCGGTGCCGAACAGAACCACTTGTGACCGGTCAGTACGTATTCGCCGGGTGCGGCCAGCGGCTCGGCGCGGGTCGTGACGGCCCGTAGGTCGCTGCCGCCCTGCTTCTCCGTCATGGCCATCCCGGCCAGCGCGCCGCCCTTCTCGGCGACCGGGCGCAGCTCGTGCTCGTACACCCGCGAGGTCAGCAGCGGCTCCCACTCGGCCGCCAGCTCGGGCTCGGCGCGCAGCGTGGGCACCGCCGCATGGGTCATCGACACGGGGCAGCCGTGCCCCGCCTCAGCCTGGGTCCACACGATGAAGCCGGCGGTGCGGCGGAGATGTCCGTCCGGCCGGGACCAGGCGCCGGTCAGGCCGGCCGTGACCGCATGGCCGAGCAGCCGGTGCCACGCCGGGTGGAACTCCACCTCGTCGATGCGTCGGCCGTAGCGGTCATGGGTGCGCAGGACCGGTGGGTTCGCGTTGGCTTGCTCGCCCCAGCGCTGGGCGTGCGCGGAGCCGGCCGCCTTCCCCAGCGTGCTCAGCTCTTCGCGTACCTCGTCGAGCCGGACGTCGGCGACATGCCGGGTGATGCCCTCGGTCAGGGCCGCGTCGCCGGCGAAGACGTCGTATCCGACCAGGGGCGGAGGCTGGTTCGTGACCATGTGAGTGGTGGCTGCCATGGCAGATACGGTAAGGAGGTGCAGCCGGCAAACGAACCAACCGAGCGGCCCGCGGGCCGTCTGACCAAGGCCCGCGCCCTCTATCGCAACGTCTCCAAGCGTCGGCTGGCCTGGCTTCTGCTCAAGGACACCGTCAACTCCTGCATGAAGTACCGCGTCACCGGCCTGGCCGCCGAGGCCGCCTTCTGGAGCCTGCTGTCGCTGCCGCCGCTGATCCTCGGACTCCTGGGCGTGCTCGGCTATACGAACGCATGGATCGGGCACGACACCATCGACAGCGTCCGCCGGCACATCCTCGGCGCCGCCGGCACCGTACTGTCCGGCAAGGGCGTGAACGAGATCGCCCGGCCGCTGCTCGACGATGTCTTCACCGGCCGCCGCCCGGACATCATCTCCCTCGGCTTCGCCATCGCCCTGTGGTCCGGGTCCCGGGCGATGAACGTCTTTGTCGACACCATCACCATCATGTACGGGCTCGACGGCCGGCGCGGCATCATCAGGACCCGGCTGCTGGCGTTCGCGCTGTACCTCGCCGCGCTGGTCGTGGGGGCCGTCGCGCTGCCGCTGATGGTCGCCGGTCCCGACACCGTCGTGAGCTGGCTGCCGGCCAGTGAGCACATCATCCGGGCGCTGTACTGGCCGGTCGTCCTGCTGCTGTCGGTCGCCTTTCTGACCACGCTTTACCACGCGTCCGTACCGGTCCGTTCGCCCTGGCCGGAGGACATTCCCGGTGCGGTGGTCGCGCTCGGCATGTGGGTGCTCGGCAGCATTCTGCTGCGGCTCTATCTCACCTCGACGGTCGAGGGGCCCACGATCTACGGCTCGTTGGCGGCTCCGGTCGCCGTACTGCTGTGGATCGGGGTGTCCGCCTTCGCGGTGCTGGTCGGGGCCGCGATGAACGCCTCACTCGACCGGGTGTGGCCGTCGGTCGCCACGGCCGCGGCCCGTGAGGAGGTCGCACGGCGGGCGGCGGCGAAGGCGGCGGCGAAGGCGGGAGCCGGTGAGGCGGGCGCCGGCGACGCGAAGGGGGCGGCGGACGGCGGTGACCGCGGCCGTGGCGGCGACGGCGGTCGTGGCGAGGGGCGCCACGATGACGGTGGCCATGGCGGTGGCCGCGGCGCCGACAGCCCGCGCGACGACTGAGCCGGCGCACCCCGGCCGGCCTCACCGTGGGCCGCCGCTCCTTCTGCGCCGCTGTCCATGAAGGCGTGCGCAAGTCATTGACAGCCCCGGGACTCCGGCAGATGATCCATGCCGACTACTTCGCGAACGAAAGTTCACCAGGCGAACTTCCGCCTTCCGGCCGTCACCTCGCGCCGCGTGCCGCGTGCCGCACACGTCGCGCCTCGTGCATCGTGAATCCGAGGTCCCCATGTCTCCCACCGGCCCTCCGCCGTCCACCGGCCCGTCCGCCGACTCCCACCGCCGGCACACCTTCCGCTCCGTCGCGCCCGTCCTGGCGCTGTGCTGGCTCGCCGTCTTCTTCGACGGCATGGACGTCAACGTCTACGGCGCCGTCATGCCGCACATGCTCGACGACCCCGGACTCGGCCTCACCCCCGGCGGGGCAGGCACGATCGGCAGCTGGACGACCTTCGGCATGCTGATCGGCGCCCTCGGCACCGGCACCCTCACCGACTGGCTGGGCCGCCGCCCGGTCCTGGTCGCCAGCGTGCTGCTGTTCTCCGCCGGGTCAGCGGTCTGCGCGCTGTCCGGCGCGCCGGGGCCGTTCGGCGCCGGCCGCTTTCTCGCCGGTCTGGGCCTCGGCGGCCTGATGCCCCTCTGCCTCTCGATGGTGATGGAGTTCGCACCGCCCCGGCGGGCCGCACTCGCCACCGGCCTGCTGATGACCTCGTACCACGCGGGCGGCATGTTCGCGACGGGCCTGGGCCTGACGCTCGCCCCCGTGCTCGGCTGGCGCTGGGTGTTCTGGGCCGGTGTGCTGCCCGCGGTCATCGCCGCCCCGCTGCTGCTGCGCCTGCTGCCGGAGTCGCCCAACGTGCTGCTCGCCAAGGGCCGTACCGCCGAGGCCGACGCGGTCGCCGACCGCTACGGCATGGCCCGCCCCGTCCCCGCCGACGCACCGGCCCAGGGAGCCAAGGGCCGGCTGGCCGCGGTCCTCGCGCTGTTCCGTCCCGGCGCACGCTGGGCGACGCCGCTGCTGTGGCTCGCCTCGTTCTGCGGTCTGCTCCTGGTGTACGGCGTCAGCACCTGGCTGCCGCAGATGATGCGTGCCGCCGGCTACGGCCTCACGTCCTCGGTGAGCTTTCTGCTCATCATCAACGCGGGCGGCATCGTCGGCATGCTGATCGCGGGACGCACCGCCGACCGCTACGGCCCCGTCAAGGTCTCCGCCGTCTGGTTCCTGCTGACCGCCGCCGGTGCGCTGCTCCTCGGGGCGCGGCTGCCGCTCGGCCTCACCTATGTGGTCGTCGCCGTCACCGGCGTCTGGCTCTTCAGTGCGCAGGTGATGGTCTATGCGGCGGCCAACCGTGTCTATCCGGCCGCCGAACGGGCCACCGGCATCGGCTGGGTCACCGGCATCGGCCGCACCGGCGCGGTGGTCGGCCCCTGGCTGGGCGGCACCCTCGCCGCCACCGGCAACGACCAACTGGGCTTCACCGCCTTCGCGTTGGCCGGTCTGCTGGGCGCGCTCGCCATCGGCCTGGTGCCGCTCGCCCGGCGCCTCGGCCGTCCCGCGGCGACCGCACCGGCACCGACGGCGGTCAGCGCGGAGCCGTGACGGTGGCCGAGGGCGCCGCACCCGGGTACCGATCCCGCGAGAGGCCGTGGACGTCCGGCACGGGCTCGGAGCGGGCCCGGTACCGCACCCGGCTCAGGTTCTTCCGGCAGCGCGGTGAAGGGCGGGCCGGGCGGCTTCGGGTACCCGGCTGCCCCCGCGCCGCCGTCGTACGTCGCCGGGATCACCCGTCGCGCCCGTAGAGGCGTTCACAGCGCCGGGATCCGCGCATACCGTCCCGCCACGTGCAGGTCGGCCTCGATGCCGGCGGCGGCGGTGCGCAGGGCCGGGAGGAGGGCGTCGCGGGCCTCGGCGGGGGTGCAACGGCCCGCGTGGGTCGAGACGTTGACGGCGGCGACGACACGGCCGGTGCGGTCCCGTACGGGGACGGCGAGGGAGCGCAGGCCCTCTTCCAGCTCCTCGTCGACGAGGGCGTAGCCGTGGGTGCGGACCTCTTCCAGGGCGGCGAGGAGCTGTTCGGGGTCGGTCACGGTGTGACGGGTGAGCGGTTTGAGGTCGGTGAGGGCCAGTCGTGCGGAGAGTTCGGCCGGGGGCAGGTCGGCGAGCAGGACGCGACCCATGGAGGTCGGGTACGCCGGGAAGCGGGTGCCCAGGGTGATGTTGACGCTCATGATGCGCACGGTGGGGACCCGGGCGACGTACTGGATGTCATCGCCGGAGAGGACCGCCATGGAGGCGGAGTCGTGTACCCGCTCGACCAGCGCGGCCAGGTGTGGTTGGGCGACGGCGGGCAGGGTGAGGCCCGAGAGGGGGGCGAAGCCCAGCTCCAGCACCTTCGGTGTCAGGCGGAAGAGCTTGCCGTCGGTGGCGAGGTAGCCCAGGTGTTCCAGGGTGATCAGGGCGCGGCGGGCGGTCGCCCGTGCCAGGCCGGTGTCCTCCGCCACGGCGGTGAGCGGGAGTTCGGCGCGGCCGGCACCGAAGGTGGTGAGGGTGATCAGCCCGCGGGCCATCGATTCGACGAATTCGGGGCCCAGTTCCTGCTTGGACGCCCGCATCCAGGTGGCGTGCGAGGTGTGGGAGGGGCCGGGCGCCGCGTCGGGGCCGGGCGCCGCGTCCCGGGGCAGGCTCAGGGCGTACTCCATGGCTGAGACCGTCTCGCGGAGGCGCGGGAGCACCGCGTCCGGCAGCTCGGCGGCGCTCAGCCGGCTGGTGTGGCTGACGACGCTGAGGGCGCAGACCGGGCGTCCGGTGGTGTCGTGGACCGGCATCGCCACCGCGACCAGGCCCGGTTCGATGAGCTGGTCGTCCAGGGACCAGCCGGCGGCGCGTGCCGCGGCCACCCGGGCCTCGAAACCGGTGGGCGCCGCGGCATCCGTGCCCGGCCCGGCCGCGGTCGCGGCCGCGGGGTCCGCCCCGTCCTCGGCGCGCCGCGGGGGTACGGCCGGAAAGCCCGCGTCCGTAGGGTCGGCTGCGCGGCGCGACCGCCAGCGCCGCCAGTCCGCCGCGTCCCACCGGTCCGCGAACAGCGCCCCGGGCGCGCCCCGCTCGGCGGGCAGCAGATCGCCGATGCGGAAGGCGAGCGACATGGCGCGGCGGCGGGTCGCCTGGTGGACGAAGCGCACCCCGTCGCCGTCCGGCACCGCGAGGGAGACCGACTCGTCCAGCTCGTCGGCCAGCCGGTCGGCGAGGGGGCCGAGCCGGTCGGGGAGTTCGGAGGCGGCGAGGTAGGCGTTGCCGAGCTCCAGCAGCCGGGGCGCGAGCACCGCGTCCCGCCCCTCGGTGCGTACGTAGCCGAGGCGGGCGAGGGTGCTCAGTACCCGGTCGACGGTGGAGCGGGCGAGGCCGGTGAGGCGTACCAGGTCGCCCACCGGCCGGCGGCCGCCGCCGGCCGTCAGCTCCCGCAGCACGGACAGGCTGCGCATCAGCGGCCCCACCGCTTCCGGAGGGGGCGGTGGCGGTGCGGACGGGGCGGTGGCGGCGGGCTGGGTCATGGCCTCTCCATGGTGCGGCGATCTCGTCGGAACCGTACCCGGGCAGACCGTTGACAGGGCCGGGGGCCGGGGTCAAACTCGGGGCAGCTCAATTATGAACTTAAGTTCACTGTGCGAACAAGTTGATGAGGGGCGGCCCGTGAGGCCAGGCCCCGGCACGACCCGAGGGCGAGGACATGGCCGACATCCGTTCCCTGCACGATGCCGTCGCGGAGCTGATCCACGACGGCGACACCGTGGCGCTGGAGGGGTTCACCCACCTCATCCCGTTCGCCGCGGCGCACGAGATCATCCGTCAGGGCATCAAGGACCTCACGCTGGCCCGGATGACGCCGGACGTGGTCTACGACCAGCTGATCGGCGCGGGGGTGGCCGCCAAGCTGGTCTTCTCCTGGGGCGGCAATCCGGGCGTCGGTTCACTGCACCGCTTCCGGGACGCGGTCGAGAACGGCTGGCCCGCCCCGCTGGAGATCGACGAACACAGCCACGCCGGGATGGCCAACCGCTACGCCGCGGGCGCGGCACGGCTCCCGTTCGCCGTGCTCCGCGGCTACCGCGGCAGCGACATCCCGGCCCGTACGTCCACGGTCTCCACCGTCGTCTGCCCGTTCACCGGCGAGGAACTGGCCGCCGTTGCCGCCCTCACGCCGGATGTCACGGTCATCCATGCGCAGCAGGCGGACACGGCGGGCAATGTCCAGCTGTGGGGCCTGACCGGGGTGCAGAAGGAAGCGGCGCTGGCCGCCAGGCGTGTGCTGGTCACCGTCGAGGAGGTCGTCGAGGCACTGGAGCCCCGTCCCGGCGGCGTCGTCCTGCCCACGTGGGTCGTCGACGCGGTCGCGGTCGTCCCCGGTGGCGCCCATCCGTCGTATGCGGCGGGCTACTCGGTCCGTGACAACGCCTTCTACCGGGAATGGGACCGCATTTCGCGGGACCGGGCGGCGTTCGGGCGGTGGCTCGGCGAGTGTGTGCACCGGGAGCCCGGGGAGGAGGACAGGCCCGAGGCGCAGGGGGAGCAGGAGGAGCAGGGCGGCCAGGGCGAACGGGGCGACCAGAGCGAACGGGGGGATGCGGACCCGGCGCGGATGCCGGCCACGGTGTCGGTGACCGGAGCCACCGCTGCCGCGATGGCCGCCGCCCCGTCGACGGCGCGTACCACCACCCCTGACCCCGCCCCCGAAGCCGTACCGGAGCCCGCCCCTGAGGCGGCCCCGGAGCCCGTCCCCGAAAAAGCCCCCGAGCCCGTCCCCGAGTCCACCCCTGAGGGAGCCCCGGAGATGGCCCCCGACTGCACCCCCGACGAGCTGATGGAGATCAACGCCGCTCGTGCCCTGGCCGGTGCGCGGAGCTGCTTCGTCGGCATCGGGCTGCCCAGTACGGCCGCCAACCTCGCCCGCCGTACGGTCAATCCGGATCTGGTGCTCGTCTACGAGTCCGGCACCATCGGTTCGAAGCCGACCCGGCTGCCGCTGTCCATCGGGGACGGCGAGCTGGCCGACACCGCGGACTCGGTGGTGTCCGTGCCGGAGATGTTCAACTACTGGCTGCAGGGCGGCCGGATCGATGTCGGCTTCCTCGGCGCCGCACAGGTCGACCGGTTCGCCAATATCAACACCACCGTCGTCCGGCGTGGCCCCGGCCGTCCCGAGGGGCGGCTGCCCGGCGCCGGCGGCGCCCCCGAGATCGCTGCCAACTGCGGGCAGGTGCTGATGGTTCTGCGGCACAGCCGCCGTAACTTCGTCGGTTCTCTGGACTTCGTGACCACCCTCGGCCACGGCACCGGCCCCCGGGACCGGGCGGCACTCGGACTGCCCGGCGCCGGGCCGACCGCGGTCATCACCGACCTCGGCGTGCTGCGCCCCGACCCGGTCACCGCGGAACTCGTCCTCACCGATCTGCACCCGGGAGTGACGGCCCGACAGGTACGGGAGGCCACCGGCTGGGACCTCAGGGAGGCCGGCCGGATCGGTGTCACGGCCCCGCCCACCGCCGCCGAACTCACCGCCCTGCGGGCCCTGAAGGCGGCCACACACGACACCCCCGGTGTACCGGCGCACGACACCTCCGCCACAGGCACGGCCGACGCCCACCGCTCCCGGAAGGACGCCTGATGCTCACCGACCGCCCCCGGGACGTCCATGTCGTCGATGCCGTCCGCACCCCCTTCGGCAAATACGGCGGCATGCTCTCCGCAGCCCGTCCCGACGACCTCGCCGCGCATGTCGTCAGGGCCCTCGTGGACCGCGCGCCCGGACTGGATCCGGCCAGGATCGATGACGTCTACCTCGGCAACGCCAATGGCGCGGGTGAGGAGAACCGCGATGTGGCGCGGATGGCGGTGCTGCTCGCGGGGCTGCCGGTGACCGTGCCCGGTGTCACGGTCAACCGCCTCTGCGGCTCGGGTATGGAGGCGGTCATCCAGGCCGCCAGGGCCGTCGCGCTCGGCGATGCCTCCGTGGCCGTCGCCGGCGGCGTGGAGTCGATGAGCCGCGCGCCCTGGGTGCTGCCCAAGCCCGAACGGGCCTTCCCCGCAGGGCCGCAGACCCTGCACTCCACCACCCTCGGCTGGCGGCTGACCAACCCGCGGATGCCCGACGAGTGGACCGTCGCCCTCGGCGAGGGCGCGGAACTGATCGCCGACCGTTACGGCATCACCCGTGCGCAACAGGACGCCTATGCGCTGGCCAGTCATGAGAAGGCGGCGCGGGCCCGGAAGGACGGCGCCTTCGACGCGGAGGTCGTGCCGTACGAGGACGATGCCGTGGGTGCGGCCGCACGCCACGACGAGTGCATCCGTGAGGACACCTCACTCCAGGCGCTGGGAAAGCTGCGGCCCGCCTTCCGCAAGGCGGGCGAGGCGAGGCGGGGGTCCGGCCGGCCGGAGGCCGGGGGAGGCACCGTCACCGCCGGCAACTCCTCCCCGCTGAACGACGGGGCGGCGGCGCTGCTGCTGATGGACGAACAGGGGCTGCGCGCCTCAGGGTGCGAACCGCTCGCCCGGATCCGCAGCAGCGCCGTCACCGGTATCGCACCGCAGTACTTCGGGCTCGGCCCGGTCGAGGCGGCCGGGCGGGCCCTGGAGAAGGCCGGGCGCGGCTTCGATGCGCTGCGCACCGTCGAGCTGAACGAGGCGTTCGCCGCCCAGGCGCTCGGCTGTCTGGCCGGCTGGCCGGATCTCGACCCCGGCCTCGTCAACCCGCACGGTGGCGCCCTCGCCCTCGGGCATCCGCTCGGCGCCTCCGGGGCCCGGATCACGGGCGCGGTCGCCCACCGACTGGCCGCCGCCGGCACGGGTACGGGACTGGCGACGCTGTGCATCGGCGTGGGGCAGGGGCTCGCCGTGGTGCTGGAGAGGTAGCGCCCGCGTATCCCCACCTGCTGCGCCCGTCCCGTCCGCCCCGTCGGCCCCAACCCGTGACCCACCGCATGGAGATGGCACCCATGGCCCTGCCCCCGACCACCCCGCCCGGCGGTTCCCCCGACCTCGCCCCCGCCCCCGTCCCCGCGCCCGTTGCCCCGCTCCGGCGCGCCCCCGTCGCCCCGCCCCTCCCCACCCAGGCCGACATCAGCCGCGAGATCGCCGCCCTGCACACCGCCGGCGAACGCGACCGGGCGGCGGGCGCCCCGCCCCTCGAACACCCCGCCAGGGACTACGCCCCGTACCGCAGCAGCGCCTTGCGCCACCCCCACCGGCCGCTGGTCGAGATCGACCACCGTGCCGATCCGGAGGCCGTGGAGCTCCACGGACCCGCGTTCGGCGTCACGGACATCACCGACCTGGACGCCGATCTCACCCGGCAGCACGCCGGTGAGCCGCTCGGCGAACGCATCACCGTCACCGGCCGCATCCTCGACCGCACCGGCCGCCCCGTACGCGGTCAACTCGTCGAGATCTGGCAGGCCAACGCCTCCGGCCGGTACGCACACCAGCGCGACCAGCACCCGGCCCCGCTCGACCCCCACTTCACCGGCGCCGGCCGCTGTCTGACCGATGACGAGGGCCGCTACGCGTTCACCACCGTCAAGCCCGGCGCCTACCCGTGGCGCAATCACCACAACGCCTGGCGCCCGGCCCATATCCACTTCTCGCTCTTCGGACCGGCCTTCACCCAGCGGCTGATCACCCAGATGTACTTCCCCGGCGATCCGCTCTTCCCCTACGACCCGATCCTCGGCTCGGTCACCGACCCCGCGGCCCGTGCCCGCCTGGTCGCTGCCTACGACCACGAACTGTCCCGCCCCGAAACCTCCCTGGGCTACCGCTGGGACGTGGTCCTGGACGGCCCGTCCGCCACCTGGATCGAGGAAGGCCGCTGATGCCCCGCGCCACCACCCGCCACGACCCGCCCGACCGGACGCCCGGCGCACCGCCGGTGCCGCACGCCCCGACCCCCGCACAGACCGTCGGGCCGTTCTACGGCTATGCCCTCCCCTTCCCCGGCGGCGAGCGGATCGCACCGGCCGGCCACCCGGGGACGGTCACCGTGCACGGCTGCGTACGGGACGGCGCCGGCGCCCCCGTGCCGGACGCCCTGCTGGAGTTCTGGCAGGCGGGCCCGGACGGCAGCCTCACCGGCGCGCCCGGTTCGCTGCGCCGGGACCCGGCGACCGGCGCGGTCATCGGCCGCAACGGCGTGGACTTCACCGGCTTCGGACGGGTGCCGACCGACGCCGACGGGCACTACGCCGTCCGCACGCTGCCGGCCACCGCTCCCGCCGGGCGCCCGGACGCCGCGCCGTACCTCGCCGTGTGTGTCTTCGCCCGCGGACTGCTCCATCACCTGTTCACCCGGGTCTACTTCCCCGAGCATGCGACGGCCCACGCCGCCGACCCGTTGCTCGCGCGGCTGCCCGCTGACCGGGCGCGTACGCTGCTCGCCCGCCCCGACGGCCCCGGCCGGTACCGCTTCGACGTCCATCTGCAGCAGGCGGAGGACGGCACGTACGAGGAGACGGTCTTCCTTGCCTTCCGCTGACCTGCCGGGGGCCGGCACGCCCTCGTCGGTCGAACTCCCTTACGACGACGCCGACATGGGGTTGCTGGCTCCGTCCTGGGCCGGCTCCGCCGTGGCCCGCGTCACCGGTGACGCCGGGTATCTGCGTGCCCTGCTCGACGCGGAGGCCGCGCTGACCCGTGCCCAGGCCGCCCTCGGCCTCGCACCGGAGCAGGCGGCCGCCGCCGTCACCGCCGCGGCCGCCGGCCTCCACCGCGACGCCGACCCCCGAACCCTCGCGCTGCGCGCCCGCGCGGCGGGCAACCCGGTGGTCCCGCTCGTCGCCGATCTGACGGCCGCCGTCGCCTCCCGCGACCCGAAGGCCGCCGCCTATGTCCACCGGGGCGCCACCAGCCAGGACATCCTCGACACCGCCACGATGCTGGTCTGCGCCCGCGCCGTGGACACGGTGCTGGTGGACCTCACCCGCACCGCCGACGCGCTGCACCGTACGGCCGCGGAACACCGCGACACCCCGATGGCGGGCCGCACCCTCACCCAGCACGCGGTGCCGACCACCTTCGGCCTCAAGGCCGCGGGCTGGCGCAGCCTCGTGCTCGACGCCCGCGACCGGCTCGCGTCCGTACGGGCCGCGCTGCCCGTGCAACTGGGCGGTGCGGCCGGAACCCTGGCCGCGTTCCATGCCTACGCGGAAGCCGAAGCCGAAGGCGGACCCGGACCCGGACCCGAGCGCGGGCCCGCGCCCGCTCCCGACCTGGGCGGACGGCTCCTCGCCCGCTACGCCGCCGAGACCGGACTCGCCGAACCGGCCCTGCCCTGGCACACCTTGCGCACCCCCGTAGCCGATCTGGCCGGTGCGCTCGCCTTCACCGCGGGCGCCCTCGGCAAGCTCGCCGCCGATGTCCTCACCCTCTCCCGCACGGAGCTCGGCGAGCTCTCCGAGGGCACCGGCGGGGGCTCCTCCGCGATGCCGCACAAGGCCAACCCGGTGCGTGCCACGCTGATCGCGGCCGCCGCCCGGCAGGTCCCGGCCCTGGCCGCGGTGCTCTACGGGTGTCTCGCCGCCGAGGACGAGCGACCGGCCGGCGCCTGGCACGCCGAATGGCAGCCGCTGCGGGACGCCCTGCGGGTGGCCGGCGGCGCGGCCCGGGACGCCGCCGAACTCACCGCGGAACTGCGGGTCCACCCGCACCGCATGCGGCAGAACCTCGACGCGACGGGCGGACTGGTCGTCACCGAACGCCTCGTCGCGGCCCTCACCGCCCTGACCGGCCGCGACGAGGCCCGCCGCATCATGGACACGGCGGCCCGGCGCACCGCGGCGGAGGGCATCGAGCTGGCCACGGCGCTGCGCGACGCGCTGCACACGGCCCGGGGCGAGGACGGGGCTGCCGCCGGGCCGCCGAAGGGTTCCGTCCCGTCCGATGCCCCGGCTGTCCCGTCCGGCGCCCCGGCCGTGCCATCCCTCCCCGAGTCCCGTCTGCGTCAACTCCTCGATCCCACCGCCTATTTGGGGTCCGCCGGTGCCCTGGTGGACCGCGCGCTGGCCCGTACCGAGAACGACCCGCAGGAGTCCGAATGACCCAGTCACCCGCCGCCCCGCTCCTCCATCACACCGTGGACGGCCCCGAAGGCGCCCCGCCACTCCTCCTGGGCCCCTCGCTCGGCTCCTCGCACGCCGTATGGGACCCCCAACTCCCCGCCCTGGCACGCCGGTACCGCGTCGTACGCTGGGATCTGCCCGGCCACGGCGGCACCCCCACCGACGTACTGGCTCCCGCACCGGTCCCCACCACCACCGTGCCCGAGCTGGCCCGGCTGGTCCTGGATCTCGCCGACTCCCTCGGCATCGAACGGTTCGCCTACGCCGGGATCTCGCTCGGCGGCGCCGTCGGTGCCTGGCTCGCCGCCGATCACCCCGAGCGGATCGCCTCGCTCGCCCTGATCTGCTCCGCCGCCCGGTTCGGAGAGCCGGCCGGATGGCGGGAGCGGGCCGCGCTCGTACGGGAAGCCGGGCTCGGACCGGTCGCCGAGACCACCGCGAGCCGCTGGTTCACCCCGTCCTTCGCCGGCTCCCCGCAGGCCGTGGCCCTGGTCGACACGGTGCGCAGCGGGGTGGCGCCCGCGGGCTATGCGGCCTGCTGCGACGCGCTCGCCGGTTACGATCTGCGCGCCGATCTGGGCCGGATCACCGCCCCCACACTCGTCGTCGCGGGCCGCGCCGATCCGGCCACCCCGCCCGCCTGCGCCCGCGAACTCACCGACGGCATCCCGGAAGCGAGCCTGGTCGAACTGGCCGCCGCCGCCCACCTCGCGAACGTCGAACGCCCGGCCCCGGTGCTGGCCGCCCTGCTCGGCCATCTCGCCGCGCACCCGCAGGACGGCCCGGCGGATCCGGCCGCCGGCCTCCCCGCCGCGGACGACCGATCCCGGCACGCGGCGGGCACCGCCGTACGCCGTGCTGTCCTCGGCGACGCCCATGTGGACCGGTCCCAGGCCCGCACCAGCGCTCTCACCGAGGTCTTTCAGGACTTCATCACCCGCTACGCCTGGGGTGAGATCTGGACCCGCCCCGGGCTGTCCCGCCGGACGCGCAGCTGCATCACCCTCACCGCGCTGGTGGCCCGCGGCCACCACGACGAACTGGCGATGCATCTGCGGGCCGCCCTCCGCAACGGCCTCACCCCGCAGGAGATCCAGGAAGTCCTCCTCCAGTCCGCCGTCTACTGCGGCGTCCCGGCCGCCAACACCGCCTTCGCCGTCGCCGACCGCATCGTCGCCGCACACCTCGACGACCCGGCACCGCACCCCGCGGAAGGAACCGAGAAGTGAACCGCACCCGCCACAGCACGGTCGGCATCATCGGCGGCGGCCCGGCGGGGCTGTTGCTCGCCCGGCTGCTGCACCGTTCCGGCGTCGACTGTGTCGTCCTGGAGAGCCGGGACCGCGCTTACGTCGAACAGCGGCAGCGCGCGGGAATCCTGGAACAGGGCACCGTCGATGTGCTGCGCGCCTGCGGGGCGGGGGAGCGGATGGACCGTGCGGGCCTGGTCCACGACGGTGTCGAGCTGCGCTGGGACCGGCGCGCCCACCGTCTCGACTTCCCGGCGCTGACCGGCGGCCGACGGGTGACGGTCTACGCCCAGACGGAGGTGGTGAAGGACCTGATCGCCCTGCAGCTCGACGACGGGGCGCCGCTGCTGTTCGGGGCGCAGGCGCTGGAGGTGACGGGCGCGGACACCGGCCGGCCCGGTATCCGCTATCGCCACCAGGGCCGCGAGCAGACCCTGACCTGTGACTACGTCGTCGGCTGCGACGGCTTCCACGGCGTGGCCCGGCAGGCGGTACCGGAGCACGCACGCCGCACCTACGAGCGCGGCTACCCGTACTCCTGGCTCGGTGTGCTCGCCGATGTCCCGCCCTCCTCCGACGAGTTGATCTACGCTCACTCCGCACGCGGCTTCGCGCTGTTCAGCATGCGAACACCGACCGTCAGCCGGCTCTACCTCCAGGTCCCCAACGGCACCGACCCGGCGGACTGGCCCGACGACCGCATCTGGGACGAACTGGAGGCGCGGGCCGCGATCGACGCCCCCTGGAAACCGGCCCGCGGGCCGCTCACCGCCAAGGCCGTACTGCCCATGCGGAGTTCGGTCACCGAACCGATGCGGTATGGGCGGGTGCTGCTGGCCGGCGATGCGGCGCATATCGTGCCGCCCACCGGAGCCAAGGGCCTCAACCTCGCCGTCGCCGATGTCACCGTGCTGGCCCACGCCCTCGACCGGCTGCACCACACCGGCTCGACGGAGCTGCTCGACGCCTACTCCGACACCTGTCTGCGCCGGGTCTGGCGCGCCGAACACTTCTCGTACTCCATGACGACGACCCTGCACACCGCCCCGGACCAGAGCCCGTTCGACACCCGGCTGCAGCTCTCCCGGCTCGACCGGATCGCCGCCTCCCCGCATGCCGCCGCGGAGCTGGCGGAGAACTACACGGGGCTGCCCTTCGACGTCGGGACTCTCCACTGAGGCCGGACTGCCCCCCGACATCGGGGCTGCCGCTGACATCGGGGCTCCTCCGGCCTCGGGGCCACCTCCGGCCCGGGACGTGTCCGATGGGTCGCGTGACTTCTGCTGGGTCGTGTGACTTCTGGGTGTCCTGACCGTTCCGGTCGCTGTGGGCGGGACGCCTGTGGCTATGACCTTGACCTGTCGGATGCCCCTGATTCCGGCAAGCAACTGCATGCTTCCCAACTGGGCGACACAGTCCGGTACTTCGGGTTCTCCTTGGCGTCCTCCCCCTACTCGCACCCGTGTTAGCCGGACGTTAGCGGAGCGGCAGCCTCGCGACAGTGGCCCCGATCAGAGTGGGTGACGTACCGAGAGACAACGACACCGACTGCCCCGGGGGAATCCGAAATGAGCTCCAGCACCACTGTCCGCACCGCTCGTCGCCGCACGCTGCGCGTTGCCGCCGTGGCCCTGACCGCGGTCGCCGGCCTCACCCTGACCGCCTGCTCCGGCTCGGACGCCGCCGGCGCGAAGCCCGCAGGCCACACGGACACGGACACGGGCATGGCCGCCGCCGAGTCCAGCGGCGCGGGCTCCTCCGCCGGAGCGCAGGGCTCCGATGCCCAGGCGGGTCCCAGTGCCAAGGCCGAGACCAAGGCCGACACCAAGGCGGGCGCCGCGGGCAAGCAGTCGGGCAGCACGCACGCCACCGGCGGTGGCACGGCGGCATCCCCGGTCCGCACCCAGCGCCTGGCGGACGGCATCAGCAAGGCCGAGATCTACAAGCTCGGCGACCAGCACTACCGTGCCAAGATCGTCGCCCGCGGTTCGGTCCTGGCCACGCTGGAGACGACGGGGCGCGACGCCGGGCTCGACGCCAACGACATGTTCGTCACGCTCACGCTGGACGGCCAGGTCCATTCCTGGATGGGCGGCGGACACCAGGGACCGGGCACCTTCACGCTCGCCGGCGGCTGGACGGCCAAGGTCACGAAGGTCGGCGAGCTGCGGTACCGCGCGCAGATCCTCGGCCACGACGGCGTGGCCGCCACGCTGGAGACGAACCAGCACGACGTCGGGGTCGACGCCAACGGCGTGTACATCGTGCTCAGCAACGGCGGTGTGATCAGCGCCCACAAGTAAAGCCCCGCCTGGCTGCGGCGGTGGAGCCACCTCCGCAGCCAGGCGGCTCCACCGCCGCAGCGGTCGCCGTTCCACTGACCGCCACCACCGCCTCCGCCGCCCGCCCCCCGGCCTGACGCCGGTTCAGCGGGCCGCGCGATGGCGGACCAGCAGCATCGCCGCATCGTCGTGCAGCGGCCCCTCGACATGCTCGACCAGGTCCTCGCGCACCGCGCGCAGCGCGGCCTCCGGGTCGGGGTCCTTGAGCAGTGCGGCGCGCTCGTCGAGGGGGTAGAAGCGGCCCACCGCATCGCGGGCCTCGGTGACGCCGTCGGTGTAGAAGAGCAGTTGGTCGCCGGGCGTGAACGGCACCTCGTAGGGGATCGGCGCCCCGGCGTCGTGGAGGCTGAGGCCGAGCGGCAGGGCGCGGTCGGGCGGTGCGGCGAAGGCCACCGCGCCGGTGGGGCGGACGACCAGCGGCGCCGGGTGGCCGAAGTTGAGCAGCGTGGCGTTCGGACCGTCACCGATCTCGGCGAGCACCGCCGTGACGAACCGTTCGCCGGACAGATGGCGGTTCAGTGCCCGCTCGACCCGCTCGCCGACGGCCGGCAGATCCGGTTCGTCGTGTGCCGCCTCCCGGAAGGCACCCAGCACCACCGCCGCGCTCTCCACGGCCTCCAGGCCCTTGCCCTGCACATCGCCGACGATGATCCGCACCCCGGCGGGCGAGGTCACCACCTCGTACAGATCGCCGCCTATCCGGGCCTCGGCCACCGCCGAGGTGTACGAGACCGCGATCCTCAGCGGGCCCGCACCGCGCGGCACGGGGCGCAGCAGCACCCGCTGGGCGACCTCGGCGATGGAGCGGACGCTGGCCAGCTCCGCCTCGCGCCGCTGCCGCATCACCGCGGCGACCACCCCGGCCGCGGTCACTCCCGCGACCGACAGCAGCGCGGTCAGCCCGCGCCGGTTCTCGAACACACCGTTGTAGACCCCCAGGCCGAGGCAGAGCACGAACGCCGTCAGCCCGACCACGGCGGTCCGCCGCCAGCCGCCGACCAGCCCCGCGAACGCCGGTCCCAGCGACACCAGGGGGAGAAACCCGACGCCCGGACCCGCAGTGAGGTCGACCGTGGTGACCACGGCCATGACCGCGTACGGCAGCGCGGACAGCACACGGGAGCCGGTGCGCTGCTCCTCGTTCTCCACGGTCAAGGTGTTCTCCGACGGTGTCAGGTGAAGTGATCGGGTGAGGGGCCGTCGGCCGTCGGAGTGTCCGAAAGCGGCCCCCCGACCCCCGACCTGAGCATATGCAACATATGCCGTACCGAAATACCTCGAATGCGCCCTGTTACCGAATTGCAGTGGCCAGGACGGCGGGGAGGCCGCCGCGCCGGACGCGGCCGCGGATCTTACGGACCCATGACACGGTGGCTCAGGCGCGGGCCGGCGCGCCCTGTCCCGCTTAGCGTGACCAGCATGCGTGTACTGGTCACCGGCGGCGCCGGCTTCATCGGATCGCAGGTCGTCGAGGCGCTCACGGCGCGCGGCCACGAGCCCGTCGTGCTCGATGCCCTGCTGCCCTCGGCGCATCCCGAGCCCCCGCCGCCGCGCCCGGGGGAGCGGCGCATCGTCGCCGACGTACGGGACCGGGCGGCGGTCGACGCGGCCCTGCGGGGTGTGCGGGCGGTCTGCCATCAGGCGGCGATGGTGGGCCTGGGCAAGGACTTCGCGGACGCGCCCGACTATGTCGGCTGCAACGACCTGGGCACAGCGGTGCTGCTGGCCGCGATGGCCGAGGCCGGGGTGCGCGACCTGGTGCTCGCCGGGTCGATGGTGGTCTACGGGGAGGGGCGCTACACCTGCCCCGGCCACGGAGTGGTGCGGCCCGGCCCACGGGCGGTGGCCGATCTGGACGCGGGGCGGTTCGAGCCGCGCTGCCCGCACTGCGGCGCCGCACTGCGGCCGGGGCTGGTCGGCGAGGACGCGCCCACCGATCCGCGCAACGTCTACGCGGCCACCAAGCTCACCCAGGAACATCTGGCCGCCTCCTGGGCGCGTGCCACCGGCGGCCGGGCCGTCGCGCTGCGCTACCACAATGTCTACGGGCCCGGGATGCCGCGCGACACCCCGTACGCGGGGGTGGCCTCGTTCTTCCGCTCGGCGCTGGCCCGCGGTCAGTCGCCGACGGTCTATGAAGACGGCGGCCAGCGGCGGGACTTCGTCCATGTGCGGGATGTCGCCACGGCCAACGCGGTGGCCCTGGAAGCCCTGCCGGACCGGGCGGCGGGCACCCTCACCGCGTACAACACGGGCAGCGGGGTGCCGCACACCGTGGGCGAGATGGCGCGGACCCTGGCCGAGGCCTGCGGCGGACCGGCGCCCGTCGTGACGGGGGAGTACCGGCTCGGCGACGTACGGCACATCACCGCCTCGTCGCAGCGGATCGCCGAGGACCTCGGCTGGCGGGCGGCGACCGGATTCGCCGAGGGGATGCAGGAGTTCGCCCGGGAGGGGATGAGGGCGGCGCCGACGGGGTGACCCACGGCGCCGCCGGCCCTCCGGCAGCCACCTTCCACGAGAACCTGAAAATCCCTGTTGTCCGCTTCTGATGCATAGGTGAAGGCGTGACCCACTCCCCTCCTCCCGCCCCCCGAACCGCCTCGGTGGATGTCGTGCTGCCCTGCCTCGACGAGGCCGCCGCGCTGCCCTGGGTGCTGGCGCGGATCCCGGCCGGCTGGCGGGCGATCGTCGTGGACAACGGCTCCACCGACGGTTCCGCCGAGATCGCCCGCGGCCTGGGCGCCACCGTGGTGCACGAGCCGCGCCGCGGCTTCGGCGCCGCCTGCCACGCCGGACTGCTGGCCGCCGACGCCGACATCGTCTGCTTCTGCGACTGCGACGCCTCGCTCGACCCCGTGCTGCTCACCCCGTTCGTCCGCGCCGTCCGCGACGGCGCCAGCGATCTGGTGCTGGGCCGCCGCCGCCCGCAGGGACGCGGCGCCTGGCCGCCGCACGCCCGGCTCGGCAATCTCGCACTCGCCCGGATGCTGCGCCGCCGTACCGGACTGCGGCTGCACGACCTCGGCCCGCTGCGCGCCGCCCGGCGTACCGCGCTGCTCGGCCTCGGCCTCACCGACCGCCGCAGCGGCTACCCCCTGCAGATGGTCGTCCGGGCCGCCGACGCGGGCTGGCGCGTCGAGGAACGCGATGTGCCCTACCGTCCGCGCACCGGCCGTTCCAAGGTCACCGGCACCTGGCGCGGTACCTGGCACGCGGTGCGCGATATGCGCACCGTCCTGAACCAGCCACCGCTCGCGCCCCGTACGGAGGAGACGGCCCGATGACCGAGCCCGCAGACCGCCCGGCATGTCCCGGGCCGACGACGCTCCTGGTCATCGCCAAGGAACCGGTGCCCGGCCGGGTCAAGACCCGCCTCACCCCGCCCTACACGCCTGACGAGGCCGCCCAATTGGCCGAGGCCGCGCTGTACGACACCCTCCAGGCCGTACGCGCCATGCCCGCCCGGCGGCGGGTGGTCGTCCTCGACGGCCGTCCGGGGAACTGGCTGCCGCCCGGCTTCGAGGTCCGGCCGCAGTGCGGCGGCGGCCTCGACGAGCGGCTCGCCGCGGCCTTCGCCGACAGCGCGGGCCCGACCCTGCTCATCGGCATGGACACCCCTCAGGTCACCCCCCAACTCCTCGCCCCTGCACTGGACTTCGGTGGCTGGGACGACTGCGACGCCTGGTTCGGCGGGGCCGAGGACGGCGGATTCTGGGCGCTCGGCCTGGCCGTTCCCGACCCCCGGCTGCTGCGCGGCGTCCCCATGTCCACCGAACACACCGGCGCCGCCCAGCGCGCGCGGCTGACCGCCGCCGGGCTCCGGGTGCGGGACCTGCCGCCGCTGCGGGACGTCGACACCGCGGACGATGCGGAGCGGGTCGCGGCCGCGGCACCCGCCGGACGGTTCGCCGCCACCCTCGCCCGGCTGACCCCGGTCACCGGACGATGAGCACCGCCATGCCGCCCACGGCACAAACCGACCGGCACGACACCGTCACCTGGGGCGCGGACCCCTACGCCGACGCCCTGCGCAGTGGCCGCGGCCCGCTCTTCCTGCGCCGCAGTGACGGCTGGCTGCTGCCCCTGGAGGTCGAGCGCTGGTGCGCCGGTGCGGACGCCGCCGATCTGTCGGCGCTGCGCCGCTGCGAGGGCACCGTCCTCGACATCGGCTGCGGCCCCGGCCGGCTGGTCGCGGCGCTCGTCGCACAGGGCCGGCGGGCGCTCGGTATCGACGTCAGCGCGGCCGCGGTGGCCCGCACCGCAGCGGTCGGCGGCTCCGCACTGCACCGCTCCGTCTTCGACTCCCTTCCCGGCGAGGGGAGTTGGGGCACCGCACTGCTCCTCGACGGCAATATCGGCATCGGCGGCGACCCGTGCGCCCTGCTCACCCGCACCGCGGAACTGGTCGGCCGGCGCGGTCTGCTGATCGTGGAGACCACCGCGGCGGATGTCGACGAACAGGTCCAGGTCCGGGTCGAGCGCGGGTACCACCCCTGCCCCGGTGCACCGGAGGCACCGGGCGAGCTGTTCCCCTGGGCCCGGGTCGGCGGCCCCGCGCTGCTGCGCTACGCGGCCGCCGCCGGCTGGACGCCCGTCGAGCAGTGGACCGTCACGGACCGGGCCGATCAGGTACCGGGCGCCGAACGCTGCTTCGTCTCCATGCGCCGCCGGGACCTCTCGCGCAGCCGCTGCTGAACCGTACGGCCCGCCAGCCACAGCGCGGACAGTGCGCACAGCCCGGCGGTGACCAGCAGCCAGCGGGTCAGGAACACCCCGCCGGGCAGCCTCGTCGTGGCCTCGTAGTGTGCCGCCGAGCCGCTGCCCACCGAGCCGGCGATCAGCGGGAACCACACCAGCAGCAGCAGCCCGGACAGCGCGGCGGGCACCCGGACATACGCCGTCCAGGCCCGGTGCCCGCCGGTCCCCGCCGTGCAGCGGACCACCGCACGGTCGGCGAGCGCATACAGCGGCAGCAGCACCAGATCGTGCAGCAGCGCCGCGCCGGCGAACCAGCCGAGCACCAGCGGCCACTGCCCGCCGGCCAGCAGCCGCACCCCCGCGAAGGCGGTGAGCGCGAACGAGGCGAGCATCAGCAGCAGATGCAGCGGACCCTCGCCGTACCGGCGCGGGGGGCGCACCGCCCTGAGTGCCCGCACCGCCCGTTCGCGCCGTGCCGATTGCCTCGTCCGCACCTTCACCACTCCCCGAACGTCAGCCGCGCGACCCACTTGGTGTTGAGCACCCCGGGCGCCGCCGGGACGATGATCCGCGCCGGATAACCGTGGTCGGCGGACAGCTCCGCGCCGCCCACCCGCAGCGCGAGCAGCGCCCGCGGATCGCGCACCTGGTTGTCCCGCAGTGCGGCCCGGCGGAACGCGCCGTGCAGCTGGAGCGACTCCACCAGCACACCGGGCGGCCGTTCACCGAGCCCCACCAGCGCGGCGAGGTCCCGCAGCCGCACCCCGCTCCACTGCTGGTCGTCCGTCGACCAGCCCTCGACACAGGCGATCGGCAGCGTCGCCGTGTGCTGCGGCAGCCTCAGCAGCTCGGCGCGGCTGATCCGCACCCGCCGCCCGCCGCCCTCGACCGTCAACCGCCAGTCCCCGCCGGTCTCCTGGGTCCGGATGCCGACGGCCGCGGCGGTCTTGTTGATCTGGAAGCCGTTCGGGCCGCTGCCCGGATCGCGGCCACCGTGCGGCGCCAGCACGGCCGTCCGCCGCCACCACCCGCCGATGCTCTGCCCGGCCGTCGTCGTGAACAGCAGCAGTGAACCGGCGCCGACCAGCCCCAGCGCTCCCCGCCGGGTCACGGTCGGCCGGTCCGGCCGGGCCGCCACCAGCCCGGTGTCATCGTCCGCCGCACCCGGGTCGGTGCGCTCCCGCAACGCCCGTACGGTCCGCGGCAGACGCAGCACCAGATGGGCGGCGAAGGCCCCTATGAACACCCACGCGCCGTAGAAGTGCAGCGGATAGAACGACCCGGGAAAGAGGTACTCCAGCTGGATGTTGAGGATGCCGGTGATGAACTCGAACAGCGCCCCGCCGACCAGCAACAGCAGCGAGAGCCGCTCCAGTGCATGGCCGGGGGACCGGGCCGGCGGCAGGGTGAACAGCTTCGGGATCACCGACCACAACTTCGCCAGCAGGACGGGCACCAACGCGATCCCGACGGTGACATGCAGCCCCTGGGTGAGCCGGTAGAGCCAGTACGGGCCGGTCGGCCAGCTGAAGAGGTAGAAGCCCAGCAGGCCCTTGTCGGGCGTCTTGTCGTTGACACCGCCGGCCAGATCCGGGTTGTACGCGGCGTACGACAGCAGACCGGTCACGAACAGCAGCGTGATCCCGGCCAGCAGGACGACGCCGAGCAGCGCGGTCAGCCGCGGGCCGCGCAGCGGACTGCGCCAGAACGACGGCGATGCCGGGGAAGTGAGAGGGGGAGGGGCACTCATGGTGTGTCCTTGGCGGTTGGCGCGACGAGGGTCCGCCGCCTGGGCCGGGCCGGCGGTCAGGGCCGGCGGGCCTGATCTCGACGGTATGCCGCGACCGGTGCGCCGACAGGGCCGTGCCGCATGACGAAACTCTGACGTCGGCGCGCGGTCAGACCCTTCGACGGCAGGGCGCCGGGGAAATCTGACGGAACGATGACGCCGCGGCCACCGAGCGGCCGTTGCCGCCGGCCGGCGCCTAGCGTGCCGCTGTGACCTCCCGTGTGACCCCCCGTCCGGCCTCCCCTCCGCCCTCCCCGCAACGCCCCGTGCACCGCCTCGATCTGGCCGCCGCCGCGGCCGGCGCCCTCCTCGTCGTGGCTGCCGCGCTGGCCGGTACCGTCATCGAGCACGCCAACGGCAGCCTGCACGTCAACTGGCCTCCGCTGTACGCCTCGTGGTCCCCGCACCTGGGCCCCGGCACCCCCGCCGCGCTCGCGGTCGCCGTCGTGGTGATCGTCCACGGGCCGCCCCTCGCGGCCCGGTTGGCCTGGCGCCCCCTCGTCCTCACGGGCTGGGCCGCCGCCCTGGCCTGGACGTGGGCACTGGCGCTGATAGACGGCTGGCGGACCGGTATCGCCGGCCGGCTCACCACCGAGTACGAGTACCTGACCGTCATCCGCCGCTTCGACGCTCTCGGCCCGGCGCTCCGCGACTTCACCCACCACATCCTCAACAACGCGCCGGACCACTGGCCCGCCCATGTCGCCGGGCATCCACCGGCCGCCGTCCTCACCTTCGTCGGCCTGGACCGCATCGGTCTGGGCGGTGGCGGCTGGGCCGGCGTCTGGTGCATCACGGTCGGCACCTCCGCCGTGGCCGCGGTCCTCATCGCGCTGCGCGCCCTCACCGACGAGCCGACCGCCCGCCGGGCCGCCCCGTTCCTCGTACTGGCTCCGGCCGCCGTCTGGGTGGGCACCTCGGCGGACGGCTACTTCGCGGCCGTCGCCGCCTGGTCCCTGGCGCTGCTCGCCCTCGCCGCCACCCGCCGCACCCGCCGTCCGGCCGCCGCCGCCCTGGCCTCCGGGCTTCTCCTCGGTCTGACCTGCTATCTCTCCTACGGCCTCACCCTGGTCGCGCTGATTGCCGCGGCGATCTTGCTGCTCACCCGTACCGCGCGCCCGCTGCCCCTCCTGGCGGCCGGGGCGGTGACCGTCGCGGCCGTCTTCACCCTTGCCGGATTCCGCTGGTGGGAGGGCTATCACCTGCTGATCGAGCGCTACTACCAGGGCGCCGCGGCGGTCCGCCCGTACGCCTACTGGGTGTGGGGCAATCTGGCCTGCACCGTCCTGATCACCGGCCTGGCGACGGTGGCAGGTCTGCGCCGCACCCTCGCGGCGGCCCCCACCGCCCTGCGCGGGCTCCGCCCGTCCGCCGGGCCGCTGCGCGCCCCCGCCGACCGGCTGGCCGTCCTGGTGTCGGCGGTGCTGCTCGCCGTGCTGGTCGCCGATCTCTCCGGGATGAGCAAGGCGGAGACCGAACGCATCTGGCTGCCGTTCGCCGCCTGGCTGCCGGCCGCCTGCGCCCTGCTGCCCACGACCCGGCACCGCACGTGGCTGACGGCCCAGGCCGTACTGGCACTACTGATCAACCACCTTCTGTACACCGGGTGGTGACGGTATATCAGGTTTGTGCCAGGGGTCAGGCGAGGTAGGGGCGGGTCGAGTTCACCCGGCCGGGGCGCAGGATCCGGATCGGGCCGAGATTGCAGGACGGGCAGTCGTTGAGGGTCAGCGGCGAGGGGACCCGGGAGCCGCGGGCGAAGTAGTCGGCGCGCCGGTGGCCGGCCAGATCCGTGGTGTGCCGGATCTCGTACTCCTCTTCCCAGCCGTGTCCACAGTGCAGACAGACGAATGCATACGCCTCGTGAACCGTCTCGGTGTCCCGTTCCATGGTCATCACGCCCTCTCGGGCCCGCCGCACTCGCGCCGGGCCGGCTGCATGCCGCACTTCCCATTATTGCGCTCTGCAAGGGGGTTCGCGGGGGCAGATTTCCGTACCCCCGATGGCCTTCGGCAGGGCCCGCCACCAGGCACGATGCCCTCACCGGGTATAAAGGCGCCATGGGGCACGACGCGCAGCGCGCACCGCGGCAGGCCGGGGCGGCCGCGCCCGGCGAGGATCTCGATCACGACGTCGAGGAGGTCATTGCCGCGGTGCTGACCGCCTCCCGGCTGCTGGTCGGGATCTCCGCCCGGTCGCTCGCACGCACGGCCCCCTCCCTCACCCTGCCTCAGCTGCGGGCCCTGGTGGTGCTGGACGGCCAGGGCCCGGCCAAGCTCGCCGCGCTGGCCGCGGCGCTGGGCGTCAACCCGTCCACCGCGATGCGGATGGTCGACCGGCTGGAGGCGGCCGGCGGCGTCACCCGGCAGACCAACCCCGGCAACCGCCGCGAGGTCGTACTGAGCCTGACGGAAGAGGGCCGCCGTCTCGTCGAGCGGGTGCTGGCCGACCGGCACACGGAGATCGCCGAGATCGTCGCCCGGCTGCCGGCCCCCCAGCGCGCCGGGCTCATCGACTCGTTGCGCGCCCTCACCGGCGTGGCGGGCGAGCCTCCGGTGGCCCCGCGACCGGCGCCGCCGCCCGAATCGGCCGCTCCGTGAGGCGGCCGGGCCTCACCTGCGGTTCTCCTCCAGAGCCCGGTACACCGCCCGGACCAGGCCGCGGTTGCGCGGGTCGTCACCCGTCGTGCCACCGTCGTACTTGTTCATGGTGTACGCGTAGGACAGCCGGTTCTCCGGATCCGCGAAGGCATACGAGCCGCCCGCGCCACCGTGCCCGAACGCCCCGGGATTGGGCCCCGCCTGGCCCCGGTGGTTGAGCATGTAGCCCAGACCCCAGCGGTGTTCGTGGCCCGCCGGGGCGAGCGCATCGATCGTCAGATCACGCTCGCCCGGCAGGCTCTGCGACCGGCGCATCGCCTCCAGGGTGCCCGGACCCACCAGCTTGCCGCCCGCCAGCGCGCCGTACACGGTCGCCAGCCCACGGGCGTTGGCGTGGGCGTTGCCCGCCGGGATCTCGGCCGACCGGTAGGCGGCGCTGTTGACATCCCCGGTGGGGATGTACGTCAGGGCCAGCATCACCACGGCCAGCGGATGGTCGGACAACGTCCGGAACGGCGGCGCGGGTACGCCGGGGAACCGCTCGGCGATCCGCGCCTCGTCCAGCTGCCCGACCATGTCCGCACAGCGGGCGTGCTCCTCGGCGGGGGTGCCGATGAACACCCCCGCGTCCAGCGGCCCGGTGATCTCGCTGCGCAGGAACGCGCCGAGGGACTGTCCGGTGATCCGCCGTACGACCTCGCCCACCAGGTATCCGAAGGTCACCGCGTGATAGCCCTGCGCGGTGCCCGGCTCCCACCACGGCGGGGTCGCTGCCAGGGTGGCGCACACCCGGTCCCAGTCGTAGGCGTAGCCGGCGGGGAGCGGCTCACGGGGCGCGATCAGGCCGGCGCGGTGGCTGAGCAGCCAGCGTACGGGTATGTCCTGCTTGCCGGCCTGTCCGAACTCGGGCCAGTACCGGGCCACCGGCGCATCGAGGTCCAACTCGCCCCGGTCCACGAGGAGATGGGCGCACAGCGCGGTCATCCCCTTGGATGTCGAGTAGACATTCACCAGGGTGTCGCGCTCCCAGGCGCGGGTCCCGGCGGCGTCCGCATGGCCGCCCCACAGGTCGACCACCGCCTCGCCGTCCACGGTCACCGTGACCGCCGCGCCGATGTCGCCGTGCTCGCTGAAGTTCCGCTCGAACGCTTCTTGTACGCCGGTGAAGTTCGGTGCGCAGTGGCCATTGACGGTGGCTGGTCCCACGGTGGCTCTCCTCGCGTCGTCCGTGTGCGGTCATCCCGTGCTTCCGTACGTGCGTACGGCGTCCCCTACCGGATGATCCGTCCGGCTCGATGCCCGTGGCAACCATGTGGGTCCGGACGGCTCAGCGGCGCGTGTCCGGATTCCGCCCCCGGCGGGTGAGTACCGGCCCGCCCGGCATAGACCGTGGCCGGGCGGCCTTCGTCGTCCCTCTGCGGAGAGACGGTGCACCCGGAACCGTCGATGAGCCGCATCCCCCTGGCCGGCGACTCCAGCTGCCCGTGGCGCCCGGACCCCGCGAGACCGTGGTCCGCAAGAGCGCGAGAGGTGCGTCATCGCCACCGCCCGTAAGGCCCTGGCCCGCGACTTCCGTGTCGTCCTGCCGCACCACGCACCCGCCACCTACGGCATTCCGGCGGCACCCGGCACCGATTCCCGCTCCGGTTCCGGTTCGGACCGATGAATCAGCACCCCGGACGCGGTCTGTCCCACTGACCCCATAGGCCACGCAACCGGAGGAGACCATGTCTGCCACCCGATCCCCATCCCCGTCCCCTGCCCCCGCCGCCGTCCAGCCGGTGATCGTCACCCCTGACCTCGATCGTCTGCAGGCCTTCTACAGCCGGCTGGTGGGCGCCGAGGAATTCACCCGGGTGCCCGAGGAGGGCCCGGTCTTCTTCGTCGGGCTGCGGCTCGACGGCTCGGAGCTGGGCATCGTGTCGGACCGGAGCGTCGAGACCGGCACCCCGACCCGGATCCTGCTGAGCATCGCCGTGGCGGACGTCGACGCCCTGCTGGACCGGGTCGAGCCGCTCGGCGGAAAGGTGCTCGGACCCGCCAACGACATGCCCTGGGGCCAACGGGTCGCCCATATCCGGGACCCGGACGGCAACGCGGTCAACCTCACCCAGCCGGTCTGACGGCAGCCCCGGCCGGCGGCCGGTTCCGGGGTGCGGCCGCCGTCCGTCCGCCCCTTCGCGCGCCTCCGGTCGCACACACCGGTCCGCGGGGCGAGCCTGGAAGCGTTCGGCTCCCGGAGGACGGCCGCAGAGGAAGGTCACCACAGTGAACAGCGCGAAACCGGCAGACACGGAACATGTATCCGCCGAGGTGATGGTGGAGCTGGAGAGCTGCGCGACGCAGGACGCGCATGCCGTCTTCAGTGCGCTGCGCACCTCCTTCACCTCCGACCGGGCGGCGGACGACGTACCCGAGGAGGTCGCCGGGGCGGGCTCGACCGTGTGGACCTCGACCTTCGACGTGAGTGAACTCAAGTCCGCGGCCGAGCCCCGCCGGCTGACCGCCCCCGTCCTGGTCAGCCTCCAAGGCGGCTACTGGGCGGTCGACCAACTGTGCAAGGGCCTGGAGTCCGCGTTCACGGTGCACGTCCTCGGCACGGCAGCCGGCGACCAGGAGAAGGAGGTCGAACTCCGACTGGAGACCCGTTAGCGGGTCACTCACGGCGGGGGAGGAGCGGGGACCCGCGCGACCACGCGGGCCCGGCCCGCGGCAGCTGCCCCCACGGCCTGGAACGTGGAGGAGCGCACCGGGCGGGGTCCCCCGAAGCCGCGCCCTGGAGCCGGCCATGGACGAACTCGCTGTCCTGAGGGACAGCGCCCCCGTCGACCTGCGGATCCGTGATGAACCGGACACCGAGCCGGACAGCGACCGCGCCTTCAGCAGCCGTCCCCTCGTCGGCTGTCCGCGCGACGGTGCGGAGCGCTTCGGCCCGCTGCCGGGTCGCCGCCGCGCGCGCCGTGCCGGAGGACCGGATCCGGAACGAGACCGGCAGCAGGGATCCGCCACCCGCGGCGGCGGTGGGCGGCTCCGCGGTCGGCCACATCCTCAACTCCCTTACAGCACACCCCTGTTCAACGGCGGCATGACCAGGGGCCTGGCGACCCTGGCTCGACGAGGAGGACCCCCACCTCAACCCAAGGGCAGCAAGGGCATCGGGGAGATCGCCATCGTGGGCACCGCGGCGGCCCTCGGCAACGCCGTACGGCACGCCACCGGCCCTCCGGTTGCGCGACCTCCCGCTCGCTCCGGACAAGGCCCTGGCGGGGCCGCGGACCGGCCAGGACGGTGCCGTGTCCCGGAATTCCGGCGGTTCATGATCTGTTGCGGAACCCGCTCCGCGGGGTCACCATGTCAAATGACCCATACGTGATAAATGCTCACTCTTCGTGTTTCGGGGTTCGTTGGTCCAACGAGGTGAAGGGCATGAGCCTCGCGGTGAGGAGCCACGACATGACACTTCCCAGCGACCGGCACTACACGGTCGAACTGCATGCTTCGGCGGAGCGTGTGCCGCAGATCCGGCGAATTCTTACCGCGCACCTGCGGTACTGGGATCTCGAACTGCATATCCCGCCCGTATGCCGGGGAGTGGCGGAACTCCTGACCAATG
Organism: Streptomyces sp. NPDC048434; assembly: GCF_043200375.1. Taxonomy (NCBI): domain Bacteria; kingdom Bacillati; phylum Actinomycetota; class Actinomycetes; order Kitasatosporales; family Streptomycetaceae; genus Streptomyces; species Streptomyces sp. NPDC048434. Next base: position 411,770 of record NZ_JBICXQ010000001.1, read on the forward strand.
TCCATCGCCATATCGGGCCGCAGGCCCGGTGCGTCATCGAACTCCGCTGGACCGGCCGTCACCTCACGGCGTCCGTCGCCGACGAGGGGCCACGGCTGCCGAAACTGCTCTCCGTCGCCGGCGGTGGACTCTCCACAGTGGCGGCACTCAGCGACAGTTGGGGCACCTGTGGCACCGCGGACGGCAAGGTCATCTGGTTCACCCGCCGGGTCCAGGCGACCCGCAAGTCCCGGCTGACGAGCCGCACTCCGCTGCGCAGCGTGCCCGACGCAAAGGTCCAGCCGGCGGTGCCGCCGGCCGAACCGGTCGAGCCGCAGGCCGAGCCCGCGCCCGAGCCCGCCGTCGCGGCCGCCGCCGAGGCCGCCCCGGCGCGGTCCGCGGTGTCGCTCGTCGTCTGACCACTACCGATTCGATCTCGTCCGACACACCCTCGACGGGGCCGGCGAGGCGACTGACGCTCACCCCTGTCACGCCTCGCCCACGGGCACGGTATCCGTCCGCCGGGCCTCCCACGCGCGCGCTCTGCGCCGCCGCCCGGGACACCGCCCCGCGCTCCTGCCGGCACGGCAGTTGAGGAGCTCACCGCCGTCGAGCGGTCGCCTGTCACGCCGCGCTGCCGAGCGTGACACCGTCCGGGCCCTGGTGTTCAGCCGCCGCTCACCGTAGCGTGGCGCGGAGGCCGTTGCCCGGACCTGTGTGCGTCCCGCCCCGTTCCAGGTGTGGGCCTGCGCCTGCGGGGCGTTGCCCTGCTGTGAAGCCGCCCGCCGGCCGCGCCTCCCGCCGCTCACTCCGGTGTCCTGAGGGCCGCCGCCCGGCCCGCCGCGCCCCCTTGCCCGGAATGCCCCGGGATGTGGTGTGCCCCGCCCGACCAGGGAGTTCGCCGCGCGTACCGCGATGTGTCACACCTGGGACACCCCCCCTTCCCCACGGCTCGTTCCTCTTGGAACACTCTGCTGACGTCAGTTTCCTCACAGCTCACACCACCGCGCAGCATCGTTGCCCAGTCGAACTCCCCACACGACATGAGGTCCCCAAAGTCATGCCTGAACTGAATCGGCGGCGTTTCCTCCAGATCGCCGGCGCCACCGCGGGTGTCTCGGCCCTGTCGAGCAGCATCGCCCGTGCCGCGGCCATCCCTGCCAAGCGACGCTCCGGCTCCATCGACGACATCGAGCATGTGGTCGTCCTGATGCAGGAGAACCGTTCCTTCGACCACTACTTCGGCTCGATGAAGGGCGTACGCGGCTTCGGCGACCCGCGCCCGGTCACTCTCGACAGCGGGAAGTCCGTCTGGCACCAGCCGGACGGCTCGAAGGATGTGCTGCCCTACCACCCGGACGCCGAGAACCTCGGCATGCAGTTCATCGAGGGCCTGAACCACGACTGGGAAGGCGGCCACAAGGCCTGGAACGACGGCAAGTACGACAGCTGGATCCCGGCCAAGGGCACCGGCACGATGGCCTATCTGACCCGCAAGGACATCCCGTTCCACTACGCGCTCGCCGATGCGTTCACCATCTGCGACTCCTACCACTGCTCGATCATCGGAGCCACCGACCCCAACCGCTACTACATGTTCTCGGGCCACGTCGGTAACGACGGCTCGGGTGGCGGCCCGGTCCTGGGCAACGAGGAGGCGGGGTACGGCTGGACGACGTACCCGGAGCGGCTGCAGAAGGCCGGGGTCTCCTGGAAGATCTACCAGGACATCGGTGACGGCCTGGACGCGAACGGCAAGTGGGGCTGGATCGACGACGCCTACCGTGGCAACTACGGCGACAACTCGCTGCTTTTCTTCAACCAGTACCGCGACGCCAAGCCCGGCGACCCGCTCTACGACAAGGGCCGTACCGGCACCAACGCCAAGCAGGGCGACGGCTACTTCGACCGGCTCAAGGCCGATGTGAAGGCCGACAAGCTCCCCCAGGTCTCCTGGGTCGCCGCCCCCGAAGCCTTCTCCGAGCACCCCAACTGGCCGGCGAACTACGGCGCCTGGTACGTCTCCCAGGTGCTGGACGCGCTCACCGCCAACCCCGAGGTGTGGAGCAAGACCGCCCTGCTCATCACGTACGACGAGAACGACGGGTACTTCGACCATGTCGTCCCGCCGTTCCCGCCGGCCTCCGCCGACCAGGGCAAGTCGACCGTCGACACTGCGCTGGACAGCTTCGGCGGCAACGCCACCTACTCCGCCGGCCCGTACGGCCTCGGCCAGCGCGTGCCGATGCTCGTCGTCTCCCCCTGGAGCACCGGCGGCTACGTCTGCTCCGAGGTCTTCGACCACACCTCCATCATCCGGTTCCTGGAGCGCCGCTTCGGTGTGCACGAGCCGAACATCTCGCCGTGGCGCCGTGCCATCTGCGGCGACCTGACCTCCGCGTTCGACTTCGGCCTGGAGAACACCAAGCCGGCCGCGCTGCCGGCCACCGACAGCTACCAGCCGCCGGACACGGACCGGCACGACAGCTATGTGCCGAAGCCGCCGGCCAACCCCGTCCTGCCCAAGCAGGAGCCGGGCTCCCGGCCGTCCCGCCCGCTGCCGTACGTGCCGCTCGTCGACGGTTCCGTCACCCCCTCCACCGGGCGCTACACCCTCACCTTCAGCGGTGGCGACAAGGCCGGCGCCTGCTTCACCGTCACCGCGGGCAACCGCACCGACGGCCCCTGGACGTACACCACGGAGGCCGGCAAGACGATCTCCGACACCTGGAACACCTCCTACTCCAAGGACACCTACGACCTGTCGGTGTTCGGCCCGAACGGCTTTCTGCGCTCCTTCAAGGGCGACGGCAAGAAGGCCGGCCCCGAGGTGACCGCCCGCCACGACGCGTCCGCCGGCCGGATCGAACTCACCCTGACCAACCAGGGCAGCACCGACTGCCACCTCACCGTCACCCACGCCTACGGCGGCGCACACGAGACCTTCACGGTCCGCGCGGGCGCCACCGTCAAGAAGCCGGTCGACCTGCGCGCCAGCAAGCGCTGGTACGACCTGTCGGTCACCTCCGACGCCGACAGCACCTTCCTGCGCCGGTTCGCCGGCCATGTGGAGAACGGCGAGGCGGGCGTGAGCGACCCGGCGATCATCACCGGCTGAGCGGACCACGCAGGTCCGGCGCACCGCACACAGAACGGGGCACCCGCCGATCCGGCGGGTGCCCCGTGACGCCGCGATTCAGATCCGGTCGACGGACCACCAGTTCTTCGCGACATTGCTGTCGGGTTCCAGGACGACGACCTCGCCGAGCGCACTGCCGTAATACGGCGTCATCACCTGGCGCGAGGAGCGCGAGGTGATCTTGAACTGACCGTCGGAGCCCCGCTGCTGCAGCCACCACTGGAACTCATAGCTGCTGTTGCACGCGCCCTGCGTCACATACGTCTTGCCGTACCACGGGCCGCCCGGCTTGAGGCACTTGCCGGTCTTGGTGTTGCGGATGAGATAGGCCCCGTCGACCTCCTCGAACGTCCACTGGTCACCGCCGAGGGTGTAGCCGGGGTTCCAGGCGTACATCAGGATGCCGTCGGAGGAGTCGCTGCCGTAGCCCGCCGGCAGCAGACTGCCGCCGGTCGCATTGTTGAGGATGCGGTAGGGGGGAGTCTCGGCGACAGCCGTGGCGGCGCCGGCGGTCAACCCGCCGAGCAGGGCGGTGAGCAGGCCGAGAACCAGGAGAAACCGGCTGAGGACGCGATGCATGACAGACCTCTTTCCGTGCTTCGTGGGGTGCGGTGAGCGGTGCGCCGCACCGGCCCGGGGAGGGGTGCGGCGCCCTTGGGAAGGTAGCGAAGTCACCATGCTTCGATGGGTTTTCGCACTGTCTTTCATGCGATCAGGTGTCTTGTCCCTTTTGAAACTCCGCAGGGCGGAGCCGGGGAGGCACAACGGCGCGCAGGGGGAGCGGCGGGCGCGGCCGTCCGGCGGGCCGCGGCCCTGGCGTGGGCCTTTCCCCCGGGGCGGATCCGGGCCCGATGGCCGAGAGGTGGCGGGGTGTTGGCGAGGTTGGCCGAATACACCGTGCCGGCCGCGGTGGTGTGCGCCGTACCACCGGCGGCCTCACGCAAGTCAGTCGGTCAGCCGTAGTTGCAGCCAGCACGAGAGCCGCACGTCCGGGTGGCCGAGGTCGATCCCGAACAGCTCGTGGGCGCGGCGGAGGCGGTACTTGAGGGTGTTGGGGTGCACGGTCAGCCGCCGCGCGGCCTCGCCGACATTGCCGGCCGCGTCCAGCCAGGCCAGGACCGACGCGGCGTAGTCGGTGTGCCGGGCCCGGTCGTGCTCCCGCATGGCCTCGATACCGGGGTGGCGCAGCCGGGGGCGGCGGTCCAGCGCGTCGGCGCAGTGCAGCAGCAGGACCCGGGCGTGTACGTCGCCGAGCGCCGCGACGTCCGGGGCGTCCGCATCCGCGGTCGTCACACGGAGGATGTCGTCCACCTCGGCACGCAGCGCGGGCAGTTCGGCGGGGTCGTCGGCGGGGCGGCTGACCGCGCAGCGCAGCGGTGTCTCCAGGGTGCGGCCGAGCGCGGCCACGGCCTGCCCGGACAGCCGCCGGGCCTCGGCCTGGCCGGCCCGGGGCAGCAGGGTATAGACGGTACGGCCGACGGTGGCCACGGCCGCTTCGCCGTGCACGGCGGCCCAGTGCCGGGTGGCCGCGGCACCCAGCCGGACGGCCGCCGGACCCGTCCGGTCGGGGCCGCCCGCGGCCGGCGCACAGCCGAGGAGCGTGAGCCGCGAGCGCTCCGGCAGACCGAGCTGAAAGCGGATCTCCGGTGCGGTGCCGTCGCCACGCAGCGCCGCACGCAGGGTGTCCTCCCGCGCCCGCAGATCCAGCTCGGCCGAGCTGCGGCGGCGCAGCATGTGCAGCGCGGCGAGCCGCGCACCGTCCAGCAGCGCCCGGTCACCGGCCGCATCGAGCCGGGACGCCGGGCGCGCCCAGCACCTCGCGGTACTGGCGCCGCTGCTCGGGCTCGTCGGGCACCCGCCGGTCCAGGATGCCGCGGCGGCGCAGCTCGTCGATCCGCTGGCCCGGTACCGACGAATACGCCAGCACCCGGTGGTCGAGGTCCTCGATCGCCACCGAACCACCGATCACCGCGGCAACGGCATTGGCCAGCGCGAACAGCTCCTCGCTGGTACCGCCGAAGCCATGCGGGTTTGGCGAATCCGTCAGTTCCACGGTCGGACCCTAGGCGATTGCGCCAACGACGGGGAAGGGGGTGGGCCCCAGCATGGTGCGGAGCCGATCCGGGGCCGGGGCCCGACGGGCGCACCGCGCGTCCCGTACCCCGACGCGCCCCAGCAAGGAGCACTTCCATGGTTCACGGGACCACCACCGCAGCGCCCGTCCCCCCGTTCGCCGACGCCCTGCTCGGGCTGTTCCCGCCCGGCACCACGACGGCGGCGGACGGCGGGCTGCGCATCGGCGGATGCCATGTGGCGGAGCTGGCGGCGCGCCACGGCACGCCCGCGCTGCTCATCGACGAGGGTGCGCTGCGGGACCGGGCCGGCCGCTACGCCGACGGGTTGGCCGCGCGCCGGCCGGACTCGATGGTGGCCTTCGCCTCCAAGGCCTTCCCGTGCACCGCCGTCTACCGGCTGCTCGCCGAGGAGGGGCTCGGCGTCGATGTCGCCAGCGGCGGCGAACTGGCGCTGGCCCTCGCCGCGGGCACCGACCCGGCCAAGGTGATCGTGCACGGCAACGCCAAGACGGAGAGCTACCTCCGGGCGGCCGTCGAGGCCCGTGTCGGCCTTGTCGTCATCGACAACTTCGACGACATCGACCGGCTGGAACACGTCATGGACCGGGCCCATGGCGCGGGCCGCCGCGAGCAGGCCGTCCTGGTCCGGGTCACCCCCGATGTCCGCCCCGACACCCACGAGGCGGTCTCCACCGGCCAGCGCGGCTCGAAGTTCGGTCTGCTGCTGCCGCAGGCGCGCGAGGCGGTCGCCCGGCTGCGCGCGAGCGCCCGGCTGCGCCTGGACGGACTGCATGTGCACATCGGCTCGCAGATCCTCGCCACCGAACCGTTCGTCCGGGCCGTGGCGGCGGTGGCGGAGCTCGGCCGGTTCCCCGTGTACGACCTCGGCGGCGGGCTGGGGGCGCGCTACACGTACGACGACCGGCCGCCGGTGGTCGAGGCCTATCTGGACGCGCTGACCGCGGCGGCCGATGAGCTGCTGCCGGCCGGTGCCCGGGTCATCATCGAACCCGGCCGGTCGATGGTCGCCGAGTCCGGCGTCTCGCTCTACCGCGTGGTGACGGTCAAGCGCTCCGGCGGCGAGACCTTCGTCGCCGTGGACGGCGGGATGGGCGACAACCTCGAAGTCTCGCTGTACGGGCAGCGGTTCGAGGCGACGGTGGCCACCCGGGTGCGGGCCCCCGCCGAAGGGTCCCCCGGCGAACGGTGCCGCGTCGTCGGCCGGCACTGCGAATCCGGCGATGTGCTCAGCACGGGCGTGCTCCTCCAGGACCCGCGGCCCGGGGACCTGATCGCCGTCCCGGCCACCGGCGCGTACACGTACTCCCTCGCCAACAACTACAACGCGGCCCGCCGTCCGCCGGTCATCTTCTGCCGCGACGGCCGCTCCCGCCCCGTCGTACGACGCGAGACCTACGCGGACCTGATGCGCCGCGACCTGCCCTGACGGACCACCCCTGCCCCTCCCCGGATCGAGGCCCCCGTGCGACCCACCGATGTGCTGCCAGGCCAACCACCCCTCGCCCGCCCGCGACTGCGCCATCAGCTCCTGCGCCGCAAACCGCCGGAGGCCTTTCTCGCCGAGGCCGAGGCGCCGGCCGACGGCGGCGGACTGCGCCGTACCGTGGGCGCCTTCCAGCTGACCATGATCGGTATCGGGGCGACTGTCGGCACCGGCATCTTCTTCGCCCTCAACGCCGCGGTCCCCGAGGCCGGACCCGCCGTCCTCCTCTCCTTCGTCATCGGTGCCGTGGCCGCGGCGCTCACCGCCCTGTGCTACGCCGAACTCGCCTCCGCCGTACCGGTCTCCGGGTCGTCGTACTCCTACGCCTATGCCACGCTCGGCGAGTTCGCCGCGTACGCCGTCGGCTGGTGCCTGCTGCTGGAGTACGCGGTCTCCGGCGCGGCCATCGCGGTGAGCTGGGGCCAGTACCTCAACGATCTGACCCAGCGGGTCTTCGGCGTTCAGATGCCCGCGGCGATCTCCGCGCCGCCCGGTGACGGCGGCATTCTCAATGTGCCCGGCGCCGTGCTGGTGGTGCTGTGCGGTCTGCTGCTGGTGCGTGGCGCCAAGGAGTCGGCGCTGGTCAACACCGTGATGGTGCTGCTCAAGCTGGCGGTGCTGGCGCTGTTCGTCACGCTGGGCGTCACCGGCTTCGACCCGGCCCATCTGCACCCCTTCGCCCCGATGGGCATGGCGGGGATAGGCGCCGCCGCCTCCACGGTCTTCTTCTCCTTCATCGGACTCGACGCGGTCTCCACGGCCGGGGAGGAGGTCCGCAACCCGCGCCGGACCCTCCCGCTGGCGATCATCTGTGCGCTGCTGGCGGTCACCACCGTCTATGTGCTGGTGGCCCTCGTCGGCGTGGGTGCCCAGCCGTGGACCGCGTTCGCGGGCCAGGAGGCGGGGCTGTCGGCGATCCTGGCGAAGGTCACCGGGGCGGGCTGGCCGGGGGTGCTGCTGTCGGCGGGCGCGGTGCTGTCCATCGTCAGCGTCACCCTGGTGGTGCTCTACGGGCAGACGCGGATCCTGTACTCCATGGGCCGCGACGGGATGCTGCCCGCCGTCTTCCACCGCGTCGACCCCCGCACCGGGACCCCGGTGCTCGGCACGGTCCTGGTCAGCGGGTTCGTCGCCGTACTGGCCGCGGTCTTCCCGCTGGACGTCCTGGCGGATCTGACCAGCCTGGGCACCCTGGTCGCCTTCACCGTGGTCTCGGTGGGCGTGATCATCCTGCGCCGTACCGCGCCCGGTCTCGACCGTGGCTTCAAGGTGCCCGGCTATCCGGTGGTGCCGCTGCTCTCGGTGGCGTTCTGCGGCTATCTGCTCTATGGCCTGCCGCTGCCCACCTACCTCCTGTTCGCCGGCTGGCTCGCCGTGGCGCTGGCCGTGTACCTCTGCTACAGCCGCCACCGTTCGCGGCTCCAGTGAGCGACGGGCCGGGGCCGGCACCCCCCACGGGCGCCGGCCCCGGCCCGCCCGCGGTCAGGAAGCCGCGCCGGGCAGACCCCCACGGACCTCGCGGGCCGCGGTGACCAGGTTCTCCAGGGCGGCCCGCACCTCGGGCCAGCCGCGGGTCTTCAGACCGCAGTCGGGGTTGACCCACAGCCGCTCGGCCGGGATGGCGTCGAGTCCCTCACGCAGCATGGCGGTTGCCTCGTGCACGCCCGGTACGCGCGGCGAGTGGATGTCGTAGACGCCGGGGCCCACCTCGCGCGGATAGCCGGCCGTGGCGAGCTCCCGGGCGGCCTGCATATGGGAGCGGGCCGCCTCCAGGCTGATGACATCGGCGTCGAGGTCGTCGATGGCCTGCAGGATGTCGCCGAACTCCGCGTAGCACATATGGGTGTGGATCTGGGTGTCCGGACGGACCCCGCCGGTCGTGAGACGGAATGCCTCGGTGGCCCAGGCCAGATACTCCGCACGGTCCGCGGCACGCAGCGGCAGCGTCTCGCGCAGCGCGGGCTCATCGACCTGGATCACCGAACTCCCGGCCGCCTCCAGGTCGTTCACCTCGTCGCGCAGGGCGAGCGCCACCTGGCGCGCCGTCTCGCCCTGCGGCTGGTCGTCGCGGACGAAGGACCAGGCGAGCATGGTGACCGGGCCGGTGAGCATGCCCTTGACCGGCCGGTCGGTGAGCGACTGGGCGTAGGTCGTCCAGCGGACCGTCATCGGCTCGGGGCGGGAGATGTCCCCGGCCAGGATCGGCGGGCGGACATAGCGGGTGCCGTACGACTGGACCCAGCCGTGCCGGGTGGCGAGGTAGCCGGTGAGCTGCTCGGCGAAGTACTGGACCATGTCGTTGCGTTCCGGCTCGCCGTGCACCAGCACATCGATACCGGCCTTCTCCTGGAAGGCCAGAACCTCGCGGATCTCGGCCGAGATGCGCTCCTCGTACCCCGCGGTGTCGATCCGCCCGGCCCGCAGATCGGCGCGGGCGGTGCGCAGTTCGGCGGTCTGCGGGAACGAGCCGATGGTGGTGGTCGGCAGCAGCGGCAGCCCGAGGTGCGCGCGCTGGGCGGCGGCCCGCTCGGCGTACGGCTGCGAACGGCGGCCGTCGGCGTCGGTGACGGCGGCGGTACGGGCGCGTACCACCGGGTCATGAGTGAGCGCCGAACCGGCCCGGGAAGCCAAGTCAGCGCGGTTGGCGGTGAGTTCGGCCGCGATGGAGTCGGTGCCCTGCGCCAGGCCGCGCGCCAGCGTCACGATCTCCGCGGTCTTCTGCCGGGCGAAGGCCAGCCAGCGGGCGATCTGCGGGTCGATGTCGCGCTCGGCGGCGGCGTCCAGCGGGACGTGCAGCAGCGAGCAGGAGGACGACACATCGACCCGGTCGGCCAGGCCGAGGAGCGTACCCAGGGTGGCCAGCGACTTCTCGAAGGAGTTGATCCACACATTGCGGCCGTCGACCACACCGGCGACCAGCCGCTTCCCGGGCGGCCCGCCGACCGCCGCCAGATCCCCGAGATTGCCGGCCGCGGCGCCGGTGAAGTCCAGTGCCAGCCCCTCGACGGGCGCCTTGGCCAGCACCGGCAGCGCCTCGCCCAGCCGGTCGAAGTAGGAGGCGACCAGCAGCCGCGGGCGGTCGGGGAGCGTACCGAGGCCGCGGTAGGCGCGGGCCGCGGCGTTCAGGACGGCGGGGGAGCGGTCCTGCACCAGTGCCGGCTCGTCCAGCTGCACCCAGTCGGCGCCGGCCGCCCGGAGGTCGGCGAGCACCTCGGCGTAGACGGGCAGCAGCCGGTCGAGCAGCGTCAGCGGATCGAAATCGGGCGCGACACCGGGCGCCGGCTTGGCCAGCAGCAGATAGGTGACCGGCCCGACGAGCACCGGGCGGGCGGCCAACCCGAGACCGAGTGCCTCCGTCAGCTCGGCGACCTGCTTGGCGGAGTCCGCGGCGAAGACCGTGTCGGGCCCCAACTCCGGTACCAGGTAGTGGTAGTTGGTGTCGAACCACTTGGTCATCTCCAGCGGCGCCACGTCCTGGGTGCCGCGGGCCATCGCGAAGTACCCCTCCAGCGGGTCGGCGGCCAGCGCGGCGCGGTGCCGGGCGGGGATCGCGCCGACCATCACGCTGGTGTCCAGCACGTGGTCGTAGTACGAGAAGTCACCGGTCGGCACCTCGTGGACACCGGCCTCGGCGAGCTGCCGCCAATTGCCGTGGCGCAGCCCGGCGGCGGTGCTGCGGAGGGTGTCGGCGCTGACGCGGCCCTTCCAGTAGCCCTCGATGGCCTTCTTCAGTTCACGGTGCTGCCCCTGACGGGGGTAGCCGTGCACGGTGGCGTGTGCTGCCGCGGCTGCGGACGTGCTGGTCACGGAACTCTCCTTCGCGAGTATGCCTCCATGGACCACGGGACGGGTCGGGGGCGCGAAGGGACGGCAAACCGGACGGGCCCCGGCGCATTCCCGCCGTATGTGCCCGTCTGATGTCCGCCGACCCGCCCTCGAGGTCACCGAGATCTCCCCGCGCACCGGTCGCACGGGGGCACTGGCAGGTCTTCGGACTCATGGGCACATCCACCAAGGGCGGACATCTACTGGCCGTCGCTTCCCAGACCCGGCCGGGCCCAGTGCGTATGACGGCGGTCGTTCCCACTCACCGCTGCGGGGCAGTCCCGGATTTCCACCGGAGTTCCCTCTTGCGACGCGCCTGCCTGGCGGACAGGGCGAACCAGTTGCTCCCGCCACCCTAGGGCATGCCGTCAACGCCGCGCCTTGCGCTGGAGCGCGCTCCAGCTCCTAGCGTGAGCGCAGCACCGGAGAGCTGCGCCGATCGAAGGGAACCACGTGCGCTACACACTGTTCGGCAGGACCGGTCTGCGGGTGAGCGAGCTGAGCCTGGGCGCCATGACCATCGGCGACGACTGGGGCTGGGGCGCGGGAAAGGACACCAGCGGCCGGATCCTGGACGCCTACGCGGACGCGGGCGGCAACTTCATCGACACCGCCAACAACTACACCGACGGCGCCTCGGAACGGATCCTGGGCGAGCTGCTCGAAGGCCGGCGGGAGCGCTTCGTCCTGGCGACCAAGTACACCTGCGCGACCCGCAAGGGCGATGTGAACGCGGCGGGCAGCCACCGCAAGAACCTGGTCCGGTCGGTGGAGGAGAGCCTGGAGCGGCTGCGCACCGACCATCTCGATGTGCTGTGGGTGCACGCCCGGGACAACTTCACGCCCGTGGAGGAGGTGATGCGGGCGCTCGACGACATGGTGCGGTCGGGAAAGGTGCTCTACATCGGCGTCTCCGACTGGCCGGCCTGGGAGATCGCGCAGGCGAACACCCTCGCCGAGCTGCGCGGCTGGACCGCGTTCGCGGGCTCGCAGCTGCGCTACAACCTGCTGGAGCGGACGCCGGAGCGCGAACTGCTGCCGCAGGCCCGCGCCTTCGACCTGGCCGTACTGGCGTGGGGACCGCTCGCGGGCGGCCGGCTCACCGGCAAGTACCGCCGCGGTGAGACGGGCCGGCTGGACATCGTCGGCGAGGACGGCCAACGGGACCACAACGCGGAGGGGACCGTCACCGCGGTGCTGGAGATCGCCGAGCAGGGCGGCTGGAGCCCGGCGCAGGTGGCGCTGGCGTGGCTGCGCAGCCGGCCCGGCAACATCATCCCGATCATCGCCGCCACCAAGGAGAGCCAGCTCCTGGACAACCTCGCCTCGGTGGATGTCACGCTGGACGCCGACGCGCTGGCACGGCTCGAACGGAGCAGCGCGGTACCGCTGGGCTTCCCGCACGACTTCCTGCGGGAGCCGGGCATCACCGAGAACGTCTACGGCGACCGCTGGCCCGAGATCGAGGACCGGCGCTCCACCTATCGCCGTACGACCAGCGAGATCCGCTGACCGGTACGGCCTCGCTGCGTACGGAACGGCGTCGGCGCCCGCCGCCCGCCCTGCCGTCCGCCCGGTACGCCGAACGCCGCCGCCCGGATGGCCGGGCGGCGGCGTCTGCGGTCTATTGAGGTGTGCGGCCCGCCGAGGCCGGACCGGCCGGACCGAAGGAGACGGACGCCCGATGAGGAAGACCGCCAGGACGGCCGTCGCCGTGGCTGCTGTCGCCCTGTTCGCCACGGGCCTCGGCAGCTGCTCGCACACCGGCGGCGGCACCGCCCCGTCGAGATCCCGCACCCCCACGGCGCAGCCGAGCCCCGGTGCACCGGCCGGCACCCGGCTCACCGTCAAGGACTTCGCCTTCAAGCCGGCCGCCCTGTCCGTACGGCCCGGCGCCAGGATCACCGTGGTCAACGAGGACTCCACCACGCACACCGTGACGGCCACCGGCGCCAAGGCCTTCGACACCGGCAGCATCAAGCCGGGCCGGACGGTCACCTTCACGGCGCCCGCCAAGCCCGGCCGCTACCCCTACGTCTGCACGATCCACCCGTACATGAAGGGCCGGCTCACCGTCCGCTGACCCGGCTACCGCCGCTCACCGAGAGGCTTGGAGAAGCCGTGGCACCAGACAACTCCGTCCCGGAGCGCGGGCGGTCCGGCCGCGTCGCCCGCGGTATCGCACGGCTGCTGGCGGCGGCCGGCCTGGCCCTGGACGCCTACGTCCACGCCCGGCTCGCCGGCCGGTACGACGGGGTCACGGCAACCATCAGCCAGGGCATGCTCTTCCGTGTCGAGGCCGCGCTGGCCGCGCTCGCCGCCCTGCTCGTCCTGGCCTGGCGCCGGCCGGCGGCCGACACCTTCGCCTGGCTCGTCGCGACGGGCGGACTCGCGCTGCTGCTCCTCTACACCTACGTGGACATCGGCGCGCCGGGACCGCTCCCGGACATGTACGAACCGGATTGGAGCAGCGACAAGAGGCTCGCGGCACTGGGTCAGGCCGTCGCCGTCCTGGCCACCTTCTTCCTGCTGCTCACCCGCACCCGCAGCCCCCGCAGACACCGCAGATGAGTGCCCGCCGCCCGGGTCAGTGCTGCAGCGCGCTGCGCTGCTGCCACTGCGTCCAGCTCTCCTGCCAGACCTCCAGGCCGTTGCCGACGTCGGTCCTGTTGGTGTTGCTGGTGCCCTTCACCTCGACCGTGGAGCCGATCGGCAGGAAGTCGTAGATCTTCTTGGCGTCCGAGGTGGTCATGCCGAAGCAGCCGTGGCTGTTGTTGTCCACACCGATCGACTTGTTCCACGGGGCGGAGTGCAGAAAGGTCCCGGACGCGGTGAGGTGGGTGACCCACTTGGAGTCCAGGCTCCACTCGTCGCCATGGCCGATGGTGGCGGAGTCCATCGTCTCGGCCGCGTTCTTGCTGCGTACGGTGTGCACCCCGCCGCGGGTCGGGTCCTGCGGGGAGCCCGCGGAGCCGCGGATGCTGTCGACGCTCTTGCCGTTCTCGTACATGGTCAGCGTGTGCGAGGGCACATCGATGACGGCCTTGTGGTCGGCACCGATACGGAAGCCGAAGTTGTAGTCGCGGGCGAACCAGCCGCCGTCGTCACCGGAGTTGATCCCGGACAGCGCGCCCTTGACGGAGACCTTGGTGCCGGCGGGCCAGTAATCCTTGGGGCGCCAGTCGATCCGGTCCTTGCCGGAGTAGTCCTTGACCCAGCCCCACGCACCCTGGACCTTCGGCTGGGTGGTGACCTTCAGCGCCTTCTCGATTTCGGCGCGCCGGTCCTTCGCTATCGGGTGGTCGAAGAGGATCGATACCGGCATTCCGGTGCCCACGGTCTGCCCGCCGGAGGGGGTGTTGGTGAGTTTGTTCACCTTGTCGGCCTGCTCTGTGGTGAACTCCGAGGTGGCCGCGGATTCCTTGCCCTGCGACGACTTCGTCCTGGTCCGCACGGTGTAGGTGGTCTTGGGCTTGACCTTGCCGTCCGATTTCCATGACACGCCGTCACCGGCGAGCTTCCCGGTGACCGTGCCGCCCTTGTCGTCCTTGACCTCGACCGAGGTGAGCTTTCCGCCGTCGGCCCGTACGGATATCTCCGAGCCGAGCTTGGCCGAGGTGTTTCCGGCGGCCGGGGTGACGGTCACCTTCGCCGCGGGCTGCCCCGCCTCCGGCGCGTCGGCACCCGCCCCGCACGCGGTCAACAGCGTGCCCGCCGCTATCAGGGCGGGTATCAACCAGGCGGGGTGGCGGCGTGGTCCGGCGTGCACGGGGGTCCCCTGCAAAGCAGAACAACTGACAGTGGCGGAGCCCGGCCCTGTGCGGGGATAACCGTCAAGGGCCGCCAATGCACCCGCCGCATAGGCAGAGGGTCTCTCCGCTTCGGAGGTTGTCCGGTGCGCCGGATGATTAGGACACAGTTCGACATCGGGCATGCGGCGAAGGTGGCCCAGCAGCCCAGCAGCCCAGCAGCCCAGCAGCCCAGCAGCCCAGCAGCCCAGCAGGAAAGCCGCGCAGCAGGAAAGCCGTGCAGCAGGAAAGCGGCGGGCGGCCTTCCGGCTGCCCGCCGCTTTCCCGTACGGGGCGCTTGCTGTCAGGTGGACGGCGGTGTCTTGCCGCCTCCCGGCTGTGAAGCCCGGCCGCCGGGTGACCCACCGCTGCCGGGCGACCCGCCGCCCGGTGACCCGCCGCCGGGCGTGCCCCCGGGGCTCGGGGAGTGCCCGGTCGGCCCGCCGGTGGTGCCGGACCCTCCCGTGGTGTCCGTCGGAGACCCGGGGGTGGCCGTACCGGTGCCCGGGGTCGAGGGGCCGGAGGTCCCGGACGAGGTCTCACCGGCCGACGGCGACCCGTTCGGCGGGGGCTCGGAGGTGGTGGGGCCGCTGGGGGTCTCGGCCGGCGGGGTCGTCGGGGTGTCCGTGGTGCCGGTGCCGCCCTCGGGGCGCTTGAACCACGTGCCCGTCTTCGGGTCGCGCAGCACAAATTCCTTGATCTTGGTCTTTGCGGGCGTGACGACGACCGCGTTCGAGGCCTGGTATCCGGGCCACTTCGTGCCGACCGTCTTCACCCCGCCCTTGAGAGGTGTCGGCTCGGTCAGCGGGTTCCCGCACTTGCAGCGCACCCGCGGCACTCCATACGAGTCCACCATGGCCGCGGTGCCGGCCTGCAGGACCGACTGGAAGGTGGTGGCCTTGCCGTCCTTGAAGCCGTGGTTGCTGACCCGGGTGTCATAGCCCAGCTGCACCGGCGTCAGCGACCGCAGATAGGACGGGATCTGAGCCGGCTGTTTGCCCAGGACGCCGGCGAACGCCCGGTTCCTCGCGGGGGCGTCCTTCAGGTAGGTGATCTGCTTCTCGACATCGCAGCTCGCGCTCTTCCGGGTGCCGCCGTAGAGGCCGGGCGTCGCGCCCTGGAAGGTGCTGTTCCCGCCGCCGGACGGCTTTTTGGGCGTGGCGGAAGGGGCCGGGGAGGACTCGTTCGCCGTCGACTTGGTGACCGGGTCCCGGCCGGTCGAGCCGGCCGGTTCGGCGAACACCTCGCCGGTGCCGGAGCCGCCCGGCCGGGTGAGTACGACCGTCAGGATCACCGCTGCGACCACGGCGGCCGCGATGATCGCGACCCGCGGCGCGGACCGCCACCAGGGTCTGCCGCCCCCGGCCGCCCCGCCGCCCCCACCACGGCCGGAGCCGCCACCGCCCCCGCCGCCTTCGTCGCCCCCGCCGGACCCGCCCGGGGGAGTGCCGGATCCCGGCGCGGTGGGCTCCGTCGGCGGCGTCCGCCCCGGTTCCGGACTCACCCGAGTCGGCTCGTGCGAGGGCTCGGACGACGGGCCGGAGAGCGGGCCCGATGGTGGTCCGGTCGGGTGGCTGTCAGGCGGCGGTGGAGATGTCACGGGTACCTCTTCCGTCGCGGGTGGGCCATCCGGCGATGCGAAATTCGCCCGCTTTTGTCAAGGTCGTGACCATTGTGTGCCCGGGGGCGACACCGTCCGCAAGCGGGGCGGCCCGCCGGTGCTTACGGTGGTGCGTGCATGCCGTGGATGCGGGACAAGTATCGGGACAGGCGTTCTGCGCCACATGGCCGTTTCCTGCATTTTCCTTCCCTGCGGGGCGGCCAAGGTGTCCTTCCAGGCGGATCGTTGGTACGCGGTCCCGTGACCGGCAGGAGAGAGCGTGAGCCAGATGCGAGGCCCCGCGTCGGCCGGTTCGCCGGGCCCGGTGCGCCGCCGCGGCGCACCGCCCGCCGTCCGGTTCTGGGCGCAAGCGCTGGGCACGGCCCTGGCGGGCATCGTCACCATGATCGTGGTCGCCGCGCTCGGCCTGTGGGCGGCGGGCGCGGCGGACCTTCCCGGCGGGGCGTTCCCCTCCGTGGTCGCGGCCACCGTGCTGGTCGCGGCGGGCGGCTCGGTCGGTCTCTACGGCGACGTCGGCGGCCTTGCGCAGGCCGATGCCGCCCTGGACGTCGTACCGCTGTCGGTCACGCTCGCCGGTGCGCTGGTGACCGCCGCCGTCTTCCTGCTGCCGCTGCGTCACCGGGCGGTGGCCGGCACCCGGGAGCTGCTCGGCCGGATCGTCCGAACGGCGGTGTGCTGGCTGGTGCTTCTGCTGCTGCTCACGCTCGCCGCCCGGCACGGCTTCCGGATCTCCGTCGGCAACGACCTCGCCGATCAGCTCGGCGCCGACCTGGGCGCCACCCCCACCGTCGGCTTCCACGCCGATGTGCCCGCGACCCTCGGGTTCGGACTGCTGTGGGTGCTGGCGCTGCTCGTGCTGACCTTCGTCGTCTCGCGGCGGGCCCCGCTCTCGCCCCAGCTGCTGCACTTCCAGTCCTCCGTACGGCCACCCGCCTTCGCGATGCTGCTGACGCTGCTGGGCTATGTCGTGATCGGGCTGGTCATCGCCGTTGTCGAGCTCTTCACCAAGGGGCGCCCGGCCGAGACGTTCGCCGTCATCTTCCTCGGGCTGCCGAACCTCGCCTGGATGGCGCTGGGCATCGGCACCGGCGGAGCCTGGGTGGGGCATGTCGACAAGGGCATCAAACTGCCCCTGCCGCACATCCTCGACCAGGTGCTCCGTACCCACGGGAAGCAGACCCTCGACCTCGGCTCGCTGGCGGAGCGTGACGGCCGGGCCTGGCTGCTGGTGGCGGTGGCGGCCGTGGTGCTGCTCGTCGCCGCCTTCACCGCGGCGGTCCGCTCCCCGGCCCGGTTGCCGGCCTGGCGGCACGCCGTCGAGATGGCCGTCGCGCTGGGGCTCACCCTGCTCGTCGTCGGACTGCTCACCCGCATCTCCGCCCACTACGGGCTCTCCCTGCTGGGCATCGGTGACCTCGGCGGCGACCTGGGCGGCGAGGTCACCGTGGACCCGCAACTCCTGCGGCTGGTGGGCGTGGGCCTCGCCTGGGGGCTGGTCACCGGCTTCCTCGGCAGCCTGGCGGCGCGGCGCGTACGCCATCCGGGCGAGGTGGGGGAGCCGTAGCGGGAGCCGGAGCCCGGGGCGTCGCCTCCGCGCTCACTCCGGGTCCCGCACCTGGCCGGCTCCCTGGTTCCGTACCTCCTCGGTGAGGCGTTGCAGGACGGCGCGCGCGGCGGCGAGATCGTGCTCGGGAAGGTGCGCGGCGAGAGCCTTGTGGGCCGCCTCGGCGCGCGCCGTGATCTTGCGCAATGTGGTGCGCCCTTCGGCGGTCAGGGTCAGCAGCGGGGACGTGCGGTGGTCCGGGTTGGGCAGGAACTCCGCCAGGCGGGCGCCGGTCAGATCGTTGGCCACGCGCTGGACGCCCTGCCGGGCGATGCCGAGCCGGCGGGCCGCCTGCGGAACCGTGAGCGCCTGCTCCGATACCGCGCTCATCAACTGCCAGCGGGCCTGGGTCTGTCCCTCGGCGGCGGCTACGGCCTCGCCCGCACGGCGCAGGGCTCCCGCGGCCTCGAAGACATCCGCCACCAGCAGAGCCATCTCGTCGGGCATCTCACGCTCCATATTTGACAACATGTTGCCATCTTGGCATTCTGTTGCCATGATAACCGTGGCACTGCCCGGGCCGACACCGGATCCCCGGAGGAACTCATGAGCATCACCACCGACACCCTCGAAGCCGCCCTGGAACGCGCCGCCGCCGTCCGCCCCCAGGTGGGCGGATTCCCCTACCTCGCCGAGGCTCTCCGTCAGGCCGGCATCACCACCTACCGCCACACGGTGGCCTCGGCCACCAACCTGTTCCTGACCGGCACCGGCCCCGTCATCAACCAGGCCACGCCGCTCTGCAACGGGATGACGGATGTCGCCCCGTTCGATGCCGAGGCCGTCGTCACCGCCCTCCGGACCGATCAGGCCGGTAAAAGCAGCTACCCCGAGTTCACTCGGGCGCTCTGGGCGGCGGGTGTCGTCGACTACACCGTCGACCTCGCCGAGCGGAGCTGCACGTACCGCGGCGCGACGGGCGAGAACTATGTCGAGTTCTATCCCCACGTCGATATCTGACGCCTGCTCGCCGGCTGACTTGCGCTCAGGCTCCGCGTCAGGACGGGGCGAGGACACAGAACTCGTGGCCCTCCGGGTCGGCCAGGCACGTCCATGGCACGTCGCCCTGGCCGAGGTCGAGGTCGGCTCGCCAACCAGTGGGCTCGGCCCTGCCGGATGAACCGCCACGGGACCACCGGTGTGTGTCAGGCCGAGGCATCGGTGGGGTCGGGTGAAACACGAGGATGCCGAGCGGTCCGAAGGGCTTCGGGGGTGACGTCGGCCTGGACGTCCTCGGGGTATGACGGCCGCCCGCCGAACTGCCAGTTGTGCACCTCGATGTCGGCGTACCGGTCCTGGGTCAGGACGGCGCGTGCCGTGTCCGGGTCCGGCGCCCGGACCAACGCCGCCGTGCCCAGCCAGGTGGCGCCGTTGTCGGACAACAGCGGCCCGTAGGCGATCAGTTCGTCCTGGTCGGGCGGGACCGCGAGGTCGGCGGCCTGCCCTGTGCCGAGGCCGAGCACCAGGTACCGGTTGCCATCGGTCCGGCCGCCGGGGAAATCCCACATGGTGCGCCCCAGGGTGTTGCGCCACCGTCGCAGCAGCACGTCCCGGTACGCGCCGGCCTGGTAGTTCGGCTCGTCGAAGGCGAACGCGCGGGCGGCGACGGGACCGGGCAGATCGACGATGTGCACGCTGCCGGTGGGTGTCTCGCCGTCGTCGGCGAGGGTCGGGCCCCGGGCGATCAGCTCCTTCGCGTACCGGTCCATATAGGACCAATGCTCTTCCAGTAGCTCGTCGCGCAGCGCTACGGAGCCGGGCCGGTCGCGGTGGTAGCAGAAGAACTCCATGCCCGTAGGGTCTCTTCAAGGAGGCAGCCGGGTCGAGCGGGTTTCCCTGCGATGACTGCTCGGCGGCCTCATCCAGAAGGCCGCCGCACGCGCCGCCCAGGCCCTGTCCCGCGTGGATCACGACGGGCCCGCGCGGCTACGCGGATCACGACGGGCCCGCGCGGCCCGGGAACATCGGGGTCGCCCAGCGCGGTGGCGGCGGGGGAGCCGGACTGCGCCGGCCGCCCGGGTCCGCCTGGGCGTCCACCTGCGTCATGGGGTGCGCCCGCGAGGTGCCCACGGGTGACCCGGGGGCCGCGGTCCGTCCGGCCGCGCGCAGGGCCGCCACGAACCCCCGGCAGGTCTCGTAGCGGTTCTCGGGTGCCTTGGCCAGGGATTCGGCGAAGACCGCATCGACGGCCTCCGGCAGATCGGGGCGCCGCTCCGTCAGCGCCGGCGGGGGATCGTACTGATGCGCCCACAGCAGCGCCATGTCGTCATCGCGCCGGAACGGCGGCGCCCCCGTCAGCATCTCGAACAGGACGCAGGCCAGGCTGTAGACATCGCAGCGGCCGTCCACCGGACGGCCCGAGATCTGCTCGGGCGCCACATAGTCCAGCGTGCCGACGAACTGGCCGACGCTGGTGAACCCGGTCAGCGACAGGGACTTCTTCGTCAGCCCGAAGTCGGTGAGATAGGCGTGTTCGGGGCGGTCGCTGTCGGTGCCCTCGGCGATCAGGATGTTGCCCGGTTTGACGTCCCGGTGCACCAGGTCGTGCGCATGGGCGGCGTCCAGCGCGGAGGCGACCTGGAGGGCGATCCGGCAGGCGGTCTCCAGGGGCAGCGGGCCGTCGCGGTCGAGCAGCGCCCGCAGATCCCGGCCCTGGACGTAGCGCATCGCGATGTAGAGGACGCCGTCGGTCTCGCCGGCCTCGAAGACCGGCACGATGTGCGGATGGTCGATCGCCGCGGCCACCCGCGACTCATGGGCGAAGCGCTGACGGAACGTGTCGTTACGGGCCAGCTCGGGCGCCAGCAGCTTCACCGCCACGGTACGGCCGAGCCGCAGATCTTCCGCGCGGTAGACCACCGCCATCCCGCCCCGGCCGATCTCGTCCTGCAGCAGATACCCGGCGATCCGCCGCCCGCGCAGGCTGGAGGCGTCGGGAGAGGTGGAGCGCTCCCGGGGCCGGTCGGGCCCCGTCCGCTCGCCGTTCACCGGGTGTCACCCACGGGGTTCGGTGGCTGCGGCGGGGGATCGCCGGGGCGCAGGGCCCGGGTCCGGTCGGGATCCGGCGGGGGCGGCGACGGCTGCCCGTCCGCCGGTCCCGGCGGATCGGCTTCCGCCCCGGCCCCGGACCCGTCGCCGGCCGGCGGATCCGCCGCCTCTCCCGGCTCGTCCTGCGCTCCCGAGCCCGAGCCCGCTCCCGGAGGCGTCTGCTCCCCCGGCCGCGACGACGGGCCCGCCGTCACCGCATATGTCTGCAACGACACCCCGTCGCAGTAGCACCACCGCTCGTGCCGCGCGTCGTACATCCAGACCGCATCGCCGTCCACGACCACCCCCAGCCGGGTGCCCCGGGTGCGCCGGGTGAACGACTCGCCGTCCAGTTGCCCGGCGGCCAGCTCCTCGATCAGCCGCCGGAACCGGCTCAGTTCACCCTCCACCGCGCCCAGCAGCGGACGGGGGTCGGCGGTCCGGGCGGCGGGCTGCGCGGCGGCCGGCGGCTCATGCGGTACGGACAGCAGCAGCCGGCCGTCCACCCATGCCGACCAGCCGTTGGAGCACAGCGCCAGCGCCCAGTCGCCGCGGCGGTCGATGATCTGGACCGGCAGCAGCGGATCGAGCGGCGAGGTCGGCCGGGTGGTGTCCGGCGCCGACCAGGTCGCCATCCCTTCCGGGGGAACGACATGGCTGGGGAGGAACTCGGGCGCGGTCACAGGCGGCTCCTCGGCCCTACTTGCGCATGATCTCGGGTTCGTGCCGCCGCAGCAGCTTGGTGACCAGGAATCCGAGGACCAGCGCGAGCACGAGCATCATGCCCATGTTCAGCAGCCAGATCCCCGGGGTGTGCTGGAACAGCGGGTCCGACGTCCCCTGCGGTACGAGGCGGTGCAGATCGATGGTGCCCGCCATGGCCCCGAGGGCCCACCGGGACGGCACCAGCCACGCCAGCTGCTCCAGCCCCGGCACCCCGTTCAGTTTGAGCAGCGCACCGCAGAACACGACCTGGACGATCGCGAGGAGGACCAGCAGCGGCATGGTGACCTCCTCCTTCCGCACCAGCGCGGACACGAACAGGCCGAGCATCATGGCGGTGAAGGCCAACAGGGCCACCGCCAGGATGATTTCGATCAGTGGTGGCAGCAACACGCCCTTGCCGCCGGGTGCGTTCAGCTGGACGCCGAACAGCGCCACCAGGGTCAGCACCACGGCCTGGACGATCGTGATCGCGCCCAGTACCAGCACCTTGGACATCAGATATGCCGAGCGGGACAGGCCGACGGCTCTCTCCCGCTGATAGATCGTCCGCTCCTTGACCAGCTCGCGCACCGCGTTGGCGGCGCCGGTC
This sequence comes from Streptomyces sp. NPDC048434, assembly GCF_043200375.1. NCBI lineage: Bacteria > Bacillati > Actinomycetota > Actinomycetes > Kitasatosporales > Streptomycetaceae > Streptomyces > Streptomyces sp. NPDC048434. Next base: position 433,646 of record NZ_JBICXQ010000001.1, read on the forward strand.
AGCACCGCTCCGACGCACAGGATCAGCAGGGCGTTGATCGCGGCCGCGCCCTTGGCGAGCGAGGATCCGGCCAGGGCGTGTGCCATCGCCCCCATCACGAACGGCAGCGCGACCATGATGATCAGGAAGGTCCGGTCGGCGGTCAGCGCCGCCGCATAGCGCCGCACCAGCGTGTTCAGCTGCTTGCCCCAGCTCTGCGCCTTGGGCACGGCCACCTGCCGCTTCGGCGCCTCGGGGGCGCGCAGCGGCTGATGGGAGTCACCGGCCACATAGCGCCGGTACGGCGGCGAGGCGCGGAAGTCTCCCGCCCAGTCACGGTCCCTGTCGTTCTCGAAGGCCTCGAACGCCTCCGGCCACTGCCCGTACCCGAAGTACGACAGCGCCTCCTCCGGAGGCCCGTAGTAGGCGATCGTCCCGCCCGGCGCCAGGACCAGCAGCCGGTCGCAGACATCCAGGCTCAGCACGCTGTGGGTGACGACGATGACCGTGCGGCCGTCGTCCGCCAGGCCGCGCAGCATATGCATGACGGAGCGGTCCATGCCGGGGTCGAGACCGGAGGTCGGCTCGTCGAGGAAGAGCAGCGACGGCTTCGTCAGCAGCTCCAGGGCCACGCTCACCCGCTTGCGCTGGCCGCCCGAGAGGCTGTGGATCGGCTGGTTCACCCGCTGGTCGAGGCCCAGTTCACGGATCACCTCGTCGACCCGCGCCTGCCGCTCGCCCTTCGCGGTGTCCTCGGGGAAGCGCAGTTGTGCGGCGTAGCCGAGCGCCCGGCGCACGGTCAGCTGCAGATGGAGGATGTCGTCCTGCGGTACGAGCCCGATGCGCCGGCGCAGCTCGGCGTAGTCGCGGTAGAGGTCACGGCCGTCGTAGAGCACCGTGCCGTCGTCGGCGGGGCGCAGCCCGGTCAGCGCGTTGAGCAGCGTCGACTTGCCGGCGCCGCTGGGCCCGACCACGGCCAGCAGCGACTTCTCGCCCACCGGGAAGGACACCTTGTCCAGCAGCGTCTTCCGGCCCTTGTCGACCCGTACGGCCAGATCCTGCACGTCCAGCGAGACCTCGCCGGTATCGATGAACTCCTGCAGTTCATCGCCGACCAGGGCGAACGCGGAGTGGCCGATGCCGACGATATCGCCGGGGATCATCGGGGCCCGGTCCACCGGCTGGCCGTTGAGATAGGTGCTGTTGTGGCTGCCCAGGTCGACGATCTCGAAGCCCTCCGGGCCCGCCCGCAGCTCCGCGTGCCGCCGGGAGACCGTGAGGTCGTCGACGACCAGGTCGTTGTCGGGCGCGCGGCCGATACGGGTGGTCCGGGCGGCCGGCAGCGGCCGTACCGCACTGGGACGGCGGAAGGTGCGGGTGCCGGCGGGATACGAGACGGCGGAGGGCCGCTCGGACCGGGTCGGCCGTGACACCCCGGAGAGCACCGCACACGGACCGTCGGCGGGGTTGCCGAACCGGATCACACTGCCCGGCCCGATGCCGGTCTCCTCCACCCGCCGCCCGTCGGTGAAGGTGCCGTTCGTGCTGCCCTCGTCCGCCACCGTCCAGTGGCCGGACTTCGTCCGCAGCACCGCGTGGTGCCAGGAAACCCGGGTGTCGCTCATGACGAGCTCGCTCTCGGGGTCCCGCCCTACGTGATAGACGCGGCTGGGGCTCATCACCTGGGTGTTGCCGTCGGACTCGACGACGAGTTCCGGCGCGGTGGGCGCATCCTGCCGCTCAGGCATACCGAAATTTTACGGCGGCGGACCGCGCCCCGCCCGTTGGCGCATACGTTGCCGCGGCGCGCAAAACCCCTTCCCAAAACGGGATTTCGGGGCGTGATCACCTTTTATACGAGCGAATACGACCGGTTACTCGCGAGAAACGGTGCAGGTCAACTAAGGTGAACGTTCCGATTAGTCCACCTGTAAATTCCATCGAAATACCGGAATTTGCTGCGCTGATCGAAGGAAGTCCTACCGAATCAGGACGCAAAGTGCAGCACAGGGCTACGTGGTGTCGGCGACACCGCTCAACGTCGGCTTTGTAAGACCCAGCCGGCCCGTCCGTCCCCCGAAACGCGACGGCGCCGGTTCCTTCTTATTCACCTACCTCGCGAAGGCAAGGCAGAGATGGCACGAGTCTCCCGGCAAAACCCCCAGCAGGCCCACCCCGTCGACGAGGTGCTCCCCGTCGGCAAGCTCACCCTCTACGGTTTCCAGCACGTCCTCGCCTTCTACGCGGGTGCGGTGATCGTCCCGATCGTCCTCGGGAACGCCCTGGGTCTCTCTCATGAGGAGCTCGTCTATCTGATCAACGCGGACCTGCTGACCTGCGGTGTCGCCTCGATCATCCAAGCCCTCGGCGTCTGGAAGGTGGGCGCCAGGCTGCCGCTGGTCCAGGGCGTCACCTTCACCGCGGTCTCGCCGATGATCGCCATCGGCCTGGGCGCGGGCGGCGGGACCGCCGGGCTGCTCGTCGTCTACGGCGCGGTGATCACCGCGGGCATAGCGACCTTCCTGTTCGCGCCGTTCTTCAGCAAGCTGGTGAAGTACTTCCCGCCGATCGTCATCGGTACCATCCTCACCATCATCGGCCTCACCCTCATCCCGCAGGGCCTCCAGGACGCGGCGGGCGGTGCGCAGTTGATCGGGCACGCCGGATACGGCGATCCCAAGAACCTCGGATATGCGCTGGGCACCCTGCTGTTCATCCTGGCCGTGGTCCGGCTCGGGAAGCCGTATCTGAGCAGCCTCGCCGTACTGCTCGGTCTGGTCGCCGGTACCGGGGTCGCCTGGCTCCTCGGCGATGTGGATTTCGGCCCGGTGAAGAATGCCGACTGGTTCGGTGTCAGCACGCCATTCCACTACGGAATGCCGAAGTTCGAGCTGTTCCCGGTCATCGCCATGGTCGTCGTCATGCTGATCACCATGGTGGAGACCACCGGAGACGTCTACGCCATCGGGGAGATCACCCGTAAGAAGGTCGACAACGCCACGGTCGCCAACGCCCTGCGCGCCGACGGTGTCGCCACCGTACTCGGCGGGGTGTTCAACTCCTTCCCCTACGTGGCTTTCGCCGAGAACATCGGCCTGGTGCGGATGTCGAAGGTCATGAGCCGGTTCGTGGTGGTCGCGGCCGGCGGCTTCATGATCGTCCTGGGGCTGCTGCCGAAGGCGGGCAGTGTGGTGGCCGCGATTCCGCACCCGGTGCTCGGCGGCGCCGCGATCGCGATGTTCGGCATGGTCGCCGCGGTCGGCATCCAGATCCTGGGCAAGGTGGATCTGCGCGAGGAGCGCAACGCCCTGATCCTGGCGGTCAGCCTCGCCGCGTCGCTGCTGCCCAACGCCGTCGCGCCGTTCTTCGAGCGGATGCCGGAGGACGTCCGCGCGGTCCTCAACAGCGGCATCACGCTGGGCAGCCTCACCGCCGTCCTGCTGAACCTCTTCTTCAACGTCTTCACCCGCCGCAGCACGATGGAGATCGACTGGGACGACATGGAGGACGACGAGTCGGCGGAGGAGCAGGGTCCGATGGGCGCGCACGACCCGGTCGGCGCGCACGGTGCGTGGGGTACGCACGAGCCGGTCGGCGCGCCCGGCCCGGCGGACCCGTACGACCCGCAGGGCCCGCGCACTCAGCAGGGCCTCTACGACCCGCAGGGCCCGCACAACCCGCAGGGTCCGCCCGGACCGCAGGGCCCGCACTGGGGCAGCGCCGGCCACTGAGCCTCGACGGCCGCGGGCGGGGAGGGAACCGTATCCAGGTCCCTCCCCGCCCGCTGCCCTCCGTCCGGCCCGACCGCTCCCGTCAGTGGGTGGCCACGGTGTTGAACGGCGGCGCCTCGCCCGCATCCCCGATCAGATCCCAGAAGTGGTCGACGAGCCGGCGCAGATACGCCGAGCGCTCGGCCGCGACCTCCTTGAGCCGGGAGTCGTCGTTCCGCGCCACCACATGCCCCATGTAGCGCTCGGAGAACTCCGCGAACTCCGCATGCATCGTGCGCAGGGCGTCGCTCACCCGGGTCTTGTTCAGCGTGGAGATCTCCGTGATCGGTCCCACATGCGCCTTCCAGCGCCCGTCGATGGCCGACCGCAGATGCCCGGCCAGCTCGTCGTTCCGGCCCATCACCCCGATCAGCTTCCGCAGCGACAGCCCCAGTGCCTCCACCAGTGCCTTGGTCTGCCGGTAGTCACCGTTCCACTGCTGTGCCGACTCGGCCGCCCAGTACATGGCCGGGTCCATGCCGATCAGCTGCGACAGCCGCTCCACGCTCAACTGGCGGGCCATCCGGTGTTCGGCCAGGGTCCGGGGCTCGATGCCCATCAGCATGGTCGGCGGGCACCACAGGACATCGGCCAGGACGAACAGCTGCGACTCGGACGGCGCTTGGGTCCCGTACTCCCAGGCCTCGATCAGCTCGGGATGGACCGGCGTGCCGCACGCCGTCATGGACTGGGCGACCTGAGCCGTACTCAGGCCCACCCGGGCCCGCGCGGATCTGGCCTCTGCGGGGGAAAAGGGAGTGCTGTACACCTACGGGACACCTCGCTGCACCGGCGAACGGGGGGTGCTTGGGGGGAGCGGAGCTGGAGGAACCTCCAGGAGCGGGCAGATTAACAGATGGTCGATAGGTACGAATCTCCAGTTCCCCTTCGAGTCGAAGGCTCTCAAGGGCCGCGAAGGCGGATGCGCGGGAGATGTGTACTATCTGTCCGATTTCACGCATCAACCCGCTTACTGGGTATAGCCGATGCCTTGGTGCTTACCGGGCGGTAGTGACTCTTGAGACCACCCGGTCGACGTGACGTAATAAGAGCGTTACGCAGATGAAGGTGTGGTGTCACAGTCAGCGTCAAGGCTGGCGTTGTCGGCCGGCCCCGCCCCGCGGAGCTGGTCCACACACCTGACATCCGGTCCTCCCCCCACAATCCGATCAGGATGGGACCCTTCATATGCGATCAGTGCTGGAACGCGCTCTTGCGTTCCGAGGCTTGGAGCCTGCACCAGCAGCCGTGCGCCCGTGCGCCCTCGTCCGCTCCCGGAGAGACGGACCCCGCAGAGTGAGCGCGCTTCACATGTCATGCATCTGACAACCGGCTGACGAATCCGGACCGCTGCCGCCGAGACGGCGGCCTGCCCGGCTCTGGCATGTCTCCTTGCACGAAAGGACCTTCCGAGGTGCTCACTTCGCACCACCACAACTCAAAGGGCTCACCCACGGCCCTCCTCGACGATGCGCACCACCCCGTCCGTCCGGCCCACCCCCGCCGCGACGACCCCACCGCCCCTACCGACCCCGCCGACGGCTCAAGGGGCGGAGGTCACGTCCTGCTGGTCGGCCTTCCGGGACCGCGTCTGGAGCGGCTCACCCGGACCCTGCGCTCCACCGGCCACGAGGTGAGCCACGCCCCGCCCGGCGAGGTCGACCGGCGGATGGGGCAGGCACAGCCGGACGCCATCGTCGCCCTCGGCGAACAGGGCGCACCCGGGGCCCACGACGAGCGCGGCCTCGAAGTGATCCGCGAGGTCCGCACCGTCCCCGCCGGCCGCGCGCTGCCGCTCCTGATGGTCACCGCCACCCCGGAGCCCGCCGCAGTGGCGGAGATGCTGCACCACGGCGCCGACGACTGCATACCCGAGGCCTCCGACCCGGTCGAGCTGTCCGCCCGTATCGAGGCCAAGCTCCGACGGGTCCCCGTGCCGGTCGAGAACCTGCTGCGCGACCCGCGCACCGGCCTGTACTCCCATCCGCACTTCCTGGATGAACTCGACCGCGAATTACAGCGTCCCGAGGCCGCCCGGCACGGCGGCGTGCTCGCCGTGGTCGGCGTGGCCGAGATGGCGGCCCTGGAGGCCCGGCTCGGGCAGCGGGTGCGCCGCGAGGTCGCCGAACGGCTGGCCGGCGTCGCGGAACGGCTCGGCAGCTTCTGTGACCGGCTCGGCTGGGACGACGACGGTCATCTGCTGATGCTGCTGCCCGGCGTCGACGAGGAGACGGCCCGCCGCGGCCTGGAGAAGTTCGCCGCCACCGTGGCCGGCACCCGGTTCATCGTCGCCGACGAGAACGTCCGCCTCACCCCCGCGATCGGCTGGCTCCCGCTGACCGGATGCGCGGACGGCGACCGAGCCACCGGCCAGGCCAGGGACGCCGTGCAAGAAGCGCTCCGCCACCGGGACCTGCGCCCGGTCCGCTATGCGCCGTGGATGCACGGCACACCGCACCGCCACCGGCGCCCGCCGCTCAGCACCCTGATCCGGCCCGTCGTCTCGGCGCTCTCCCCGCTCCTGGCGCTGCTGCTCGGCGTCGCGGTCCCGTTCGTGCTCTACCGGCAGGCGTACGAGCTGGGCTTCGACCTCGGCTCCGGCATGTACTGGGTGGTGGTGGCCGGACTGGTGCTGTCCGCGCTGCTGATCGTCCTGGAGTGCCTCTTCTCGCTCGACGCGGTCACCCGGCCCGAGACGCCCGGAGCGCCGTACCCGCCGGCCAGTGCCGTCATCGCCGCGTATCTGCCCAATGAGGCCGCGACGATCGTGGACACCGTCGAGTCGTTCCTGCGCCTCGACTACCCCGGCGAGCTGGAGATCGTGCTGGCGTACAACACGCCGCACCCGCTGCCCGTCGAGGACACCCTCCGCGAGATCGCGGTACGCGACCCGCGGCTGGTGCTGCTGCCGGTCGCCGGCTCCACCTCCAAGGCGCAGAACATCAATGCCGCGGTCACCCGCGTCCGCGGTGAGTTCGTCGGCATCTTCGACGCCGACCACCACCCGGCCCGGCACTCCTTCCGGGACGCCTGGCACTGGCTGTCCAACGGCCATGACGTCGTCCAGGGTCACTGTGTGATCCGCAACGGCGACAGTTCCCGGGTCGCCAAGCTGGTGGCGGTGGAGTTCGAGGCGATCTACGCGGTCAGCCACCCGGGCCGTACCCGGCTCTACGGCTTCGGTGTGTTCGGCGGTTCGAACGGGTTCTGGCGCACCGACCTGCTCGCCCGTACCCGGATGCACGGCTCGATGCTGACCGAGGACATCGACTCGACGCTGCGCGCACTGGGCGAAGGCGCCCGGTTCGCCGTCGACCGCACCCTCATCTCCCGTGAGCTGGCGCCCACCACCCTCAAGGCGCTGTGGAACCAGCGCTCCCGCTGGGCGCAGGGCTGGCTCCAGGTGTCGCTGAAGCATCTGTGGCGGGGCCTGCGCTCACCGGTGTTCACGATCCGTCAGAAGCTGGGTCTTCTCGTCCTGTTGGGCTGGCGGGAGGTGCAGCCCTGGCTGACGCTGCAGATCCTGCCCATCCTGCTGTACGCGGCCTGGAAGGCCGGCGGGCTGCAGCGGCTCGACTGGGCGGTCCCGGTGTGCGTGCTGGCGATGCTGTTCACCATGGCGGCCGGTCCGGTGCAGGCGCTCTTCGCCTGGCGGCTGGCGGTTCCCGAACTGCGCGGCCGCGGACCGTGGTTCTGGTCCTACCTCTTCGTCTCCACCTTCTTCTACAGCCACTTCAAGAACATGGTGGCCCGACAGGCCCATCTGAAGGAGGCGTTGGGGGACCGGCAGTGGCGGGTCACTCCGCGGGTCGTCGCGACGAAGGCGGTGGCCCGGCGATGAGCAGCACGGATGCCACGGCCGGCAGCCGGACCAATGCCATCTCCGGCTTCCGCGGGCTCGCCGCGATCAGCACCGTCGCCTTCCACGTCTGGCAGCAGTACTTCCGCTACGACGCGCAGGGCAGCCACCCGCCGGTCGACAACCCGGTCCTCGGCGCCGCCCTCTCCCTCGAAGTCATCGACCTCTTCTTCGTGCTGTCCGCGTACCTGCTGACGCTGTCGTACGCACGGGCCGCCCTCGACGGGCGCTCGATCCGGCCGGCCCGGCACTTCCTCTTCCGGCGGGCGATCCGGATCCTGCCGCTGTACGTCCTGGCGGTGCTGGTCGTCTGGGCGAGCCGCAATCCGACGCTGCCGGGCAACTGGCGGGACCTGGTCGAGCACCTCACCTTCACCCATGTCTTCGACCAGCAGCGGATCTTCTACACCCTGGGTCCCACCTGGTCGCTGTCGCTGGAGGTGTTCTTCTACCTCGTCCTGGTGGCGCTCGGGCCGCTGGCGGTACGCGCCTGCCGTCCGCTGCGGCAGCGCCGTACCAGGGTGGCGGTGTGCGCGGCGGGGTGCCTGTTCCTGTTCGCCGCGCCGCTCGCCTGGATCGCCGTGGCCCACTACGGGTTCGGGGTGCCGCACACCGACTGGGTGGCGTACTTCGGCCCGCAGGCCCGCTTCGGCGGTTTCGCGGCCGGAATGGGGCTGGCCGTGCTGACGGCCGCGCTCGGTGACCGGGGCCGACTCGGCCCGCGCACCGCGCTGCCGCTGACCGCGCTCGCACTGGCCGGTCTGTTCGCGCTCTCCCTGGACTCCGGTCCGGAGAACTTCACCTTCACCTTCTACCATCCGATCGCCTCGGCCCTGTGGGTGGTGCTGATCTTCAGCACCGTCCATGTGCGTCAACACACCTTCTGGCAGGGGTTCTTGACGTCCCGTTGGCTGACGGCGACCGGATTGATCAGCTACAGCCTGTTCATCTGGCACGAGCCGGTCATGCTCCAGCTCCATAACGCCGGCCTGCTGCCCACCGGGCAGCCCGGCTTCCCGTTGGCGCTGCTGATCGTGTTCCTGGCGGCGGTGCCCGTGGCCGCCGCGAGCTACTGGCTCATCGAATACCCGGCGAGCCTGCTCGGCGGCCTCAAGGACCACCGCGGCCGTCCGCGGGAGTTCTATCCGGAGCCGGTCACCCGCCCGGAGCCGGCCACCCGCTGACCCCTCGCCACCGTTTTCGCCGGAGATCAGCGCAGCTTGCGCCGGTCTCCGGCGAAGATCTTCGATGCACGCGGGCAGGGAGCGGTGTGCACCGCTGCTCAGTGCGCGAGATCCGTGGCGCCGCGGCGGCGTCCCCTGCCCAGCCGCCGGCTGATCCGGCTCATCGCCCGGGACATCCGGGACGGGAAGGCGTCCGGGGCGGGGAGGGCCACCGGCCGCACCCGGCCGTTGTGCAGGGCGGAGATCAGCCAGCCCCGCTCCGTACGGACGACCACGAGTGTCTGCCGGGACAGCCGCCGCTTGGGCAACTCGGAGCGCCAGGGCATCAGCACCGAGGCCGTGCCGTGGAGGACGGCGACGTCCGCTGTGAGGTGGCGGACGGCCTCCGGACCGCCGACGAGCATCGATCCGGCCAGCACGCCACGGAAGAGCCGGTCGTGGTTTTCCTGGAGGGCGGCGCGTCCCCGTGCATGGGTGACGAGGCCGCCGCGGCGGTGCTCGGACTGAACCGCACCGACCTGCGCTGCCTGGACCTGATCCTGGCCGAGGGCTCGATGGCGGCGGGGGAGCTCACCGCCGCGGCCAAGCTCAGCCCCGCGGCCACGACGACCGCCATCGACCGCCTCGAACGCGCGGGGTTCGTCACCCGCAGCCGGGATGCCGCCAACCGGCGGCGGGTTCTGGTCACCGCCACCGAGGCGGCTCGCGCCGCCGAGCGCGAGGTGTACGGGCCCGTGGGCGAGGCGGGCAGGCGTGCCCTGCGGCAGTACGACGAGCGGCAGCTCGCCGCGGTCCTTGACTTTCTGGAGGCGGCCCGCCGGATCCAGGAAGAGCAGACGGCCCGCCTCAAGGAGTTGTCGGCCCGCGGATGAGCGCCTGCCGGCAACACCGGCCTCAGAACGAGGAGTTGGTGAACCAGCGGGTCAGCAGCTCCTCGTCGCCCCCGGTCCGCAGGACGTCCGCGCCGCGGTCGAGGCGCCCGTACACAAGGAGCAGCAGATCCGCGGCGGCTCCCTCGACGACGGCGTCGGCGGAGCCGGCCGCCGCGTCGCCGGTCTGCGGCTCGACCCCGAAGCCGTCCGGCCGCAGGCGGACCAGCCACTCGCCGTCGGTGTCCGTGCACCGGAAGCGCAGGGTCTCGCCGTTGCCGCGCAGCTGCGCCGTCTTGGGGGCGAAGGAGGCCGCGAACGGGAGATTGACCAGGAACTCGTCCACGCCGTCGGCCGCGAGGCCGGGGTCGATCACCGTGCGGAGACCGACGGCGCGTTCCGCGTCGGTGCGGTGCACCAGGGTCTCGAACAGCATCCGCCGCATCCAGAACCGGGCATGGGGATCGGCGCCCCAGGCCCACATCGGGGCATCCGGGTCGGTCTCGGCGAACGCGTCGGCAGCCTGAGCCGCACCTGCCGTCAGCCAGCCGCCCCAGCCGTTGTCGTCCGCGGGCAGCTCCACCTCCACCTCGCGGCTGCGCGGCGGCTCCTGGACGCGCTGACGCAGCAGGAGGGAGAACACCCGCTGCACCCTCCCGGTGTGCCTGACCAGGTCGAGGAGCGTCCAGTCGGGGCAGCCGGGCACCGGCAGCGAGAGATCCGCGCCGTCCAGTGCCGCGACGAACCGCGCGGTCTCCGTAGCGACGGCATCGCGGTGAACGGCAGGGGTGACGGTCGCCCGGCCCGAGGTGTCCGACGTGTTCATGGGCGCTGTTTCCCGATCTCCTCGGCCCGGCGACCTGACCCGCCGGGCATCTGCGCGCAGCGTGTCACAGCCGGCCGCGGGGGAGGAGGGCCACCCCGTGTGCGGGTGGCCCCGACGCCGGTCCTCAGGTACCGCGGGGCGGAGGGCCGGCCCGCGGCGTTCAGCCGACGTGGACCCGCGGGCGCCGGGCCGGGTCGGGCTCGGCGCGGCGGAGGACCTCCCGGGCGACCGGAGCGACCTCGCCGTCACCGAAGACCAGGAACCGCAGCAGATGGCTGAACGGATGGCCCTCGGTCCAGTTGAAGTAGGCGTGCGGCACCTGGCCGGTGTGCTCGCGCAGCTGCATCAGCACGGCGGCAATGGTGTTCGCCACGCCCGCGCCCTCCACCCGCAGGATCTGCGCCCCGTACCGCTCCTCGCCCCGGACGTGCAGGTCCGTGGTGAAGTCCGAGGAGTCCCTCACGGTCACTTCCAGGAACAGCACCGGCCGGCCGTCGGGTATATGGGTCTCCTCGCGCTGGCTGTACTCCTTCTCCTGGTACTCCGCCGCGTCCCGCTCGTCGGGCTCGTTGGCGATGACCCGCAGCGGCCCGGCCGCCATCGCGGCGCCGATCAGCCGCTCCGCCGTCTCGTCGAACTCGACCTGTACGGCGCGCAGTTCGAAGGCCCGGTGGACGCGTGAGGCGAACGAGGTCAGCAGGATGCCGAGGATGAACAGCAGCGCGATCTTCAGGCCGTCCGGCCGCTCGATGACATTGGTGACCAGGGTGTAGCCGAAGACGAGCGTGATGGCGCCGAAGCCGGCGGTGGCCGCGCGCAGCCGCCGGTGGCGGGCGGCGACCGTGGAGGCGAAGGACGCGGAGAGCATCAGCACCAGCACACCGGTCGCATACGCGCCGCTCTGCTCATCGACGCTGGCGTTGAAGAAGAAGGTGATGCCGAAGGCGGTGGCCAGGAAGATCAGCACCAGCGGACGCACCGCACGGGCCCACTCCGGAGCCATGCCGTAACGCGGCAGATAGCGCGGAACGAGGTTGAGGAGCCCCGCCATCGCGGAGGCGCCGGCGAACCAGAGGATGGCGATGGTGGAGAGGTCGTAGACGGTGCCGAAGGCCTCGCCCAGGTACTGGTGCGCGAGGTAGGCCAGCGCGCGCCCGTTGGCCGACCCGCCGGTCTCGAACTCCTTCTGCGGGATGAGCAGGGTGGTGGCCAGGCTCGACAGCAGCAGGAAGCAGCTCATGACCAGCGCCGCGGTAGTCAGCAGCCGGCGGGTGCCCCGGATCCGGCCGGCCGGGCGCGCATCGGTGTCGGTGGCGGCGCCCCGTACCTGCGGCATGACCGCCACGCCCGTCTCGAAGCCGGACATGCCCAGCGCCAGCTTCGGGAAGACCAGCAGCGCCACACCGATGATCGCCACCGGTGAGGAGTGCTCGGCGGTCATCGCGCCCCACCAGTTGCCGACCACCACGGGGTGCGACAGCACATTCCAGGCCGCGGTGGCCAGGACGACGACGTTCAGCACCAGATAGGTCCCGACGAGTCCGACGGCGATGCCGATCGCCTCACGGAAGCCCTTGAGGAACACCGCGCCCAGGGCGGCCAGCAGCACCAGGGTGATCCACAGGTTCGCGCCGTGCAGCAGGGGAGGGGCGAAGGGGTTCTCCACGACATGCGCCGAGGCGTCGGCGGCCGACAGCGTCATGGTGATGATGAAGTCCGTGGCGGCGAACCCCAGCAGCACCAGGACCAGCAGCTTCCCCGCCCACCACGGCAGCAGCCGCTCCAGCATGGCGATCGAGCCCTCGCCGTTCGGGCTCTCCTTGGCGACCCTGCGGTACACGGGCAGCGCGCCGAGCAGCGTCAGCGCGATCAGTACGAGCGTGGCGAACGGCGAGAGCAGTCCGGCAGCCAGCGCGGCGATGCCGGGCTGGTAGCCCAGCGTGGAGAAGTAGTCGACGCCCGTGAGGCACATGACGCGCCACCAGGAGTGGCCCTTGTGCTCGGCCGGCGGGGTGCCGTGCGGCCCGGGGTGGCGGGCGGCCTGGCTGCTGAGCCCGTCCAGGAGCCAGGCGCGCCACCGTCGGGAGGTGGAGGTGGGGGGCGTGGGGTCCGCCTGGACAGTGGTCATGCGGGGAGGTCCTGCCGATCATCGGTCGTCGTTCGGGCAACGAGGAGCGAGTATGCATCACCACGTCAGCGGCGCCTCGTCCCACCCCGCGCCGGGCGACATCGGTGGGTTCACCCCGGCCGTCAAGGCTGCGTCAGAAAGCGTCCGCCGCCCGTACGCAGGGCGTTAAGGACTGCGCCGCGGCGCTCCTGCTCCGTCTCCGGCGCGCACTCTGGCCGCAAGGGTCCACCGCGGTTCACGGGACCGACCGGTCCGCCGCAGGGGCCATAGCAGGAGGTGTTCCCGGTGGCCACGCTTCACCGCCCGGCGCCCTCACCCGGCCCGCACCTCCCCCACACCCCCGACATCCCCCGCACCCCACACCTCCCGCGGGTGACGCTGCCCCGTACGCAGCCGGCCCACCGGGCGCCGCCCGGCCGCACCCTCGCCCGTGACCTCGCGCTGCCGCTCGGGGCCCTGGGAGCGGCGCTGCTGGTGACCGCCCTGATGCTGACCGGTCAGCGTGCCCACGCCGCGGTCGCGCTCGCGGTCTTCGCCCTGCTGACGGCGGCCGTGTCGCTGCTCGCCCGGCCGGTGCTCGTACCCGTCGTGGCACTGGTGTCGTGGATGTTCTACGACGGCTTCGTGCTGAACCAGCGCTCGGACCTGGCCTTCCAACCGCAGGACCGGACGGGCCTGCTGGTCCTCCTCCTCGCCGGTGTCACGGGTGCGGGCTGCGCCGCCGTCGTACGGGCGGTCCGGCGGCACTAGCCGGTGTCTTTCGGCCCGGGAACGGCTGACCGGGGCTCAGCACCGGCACGCGGCCTCCGCGGCCCTCAGCACCAGCAACGTCCCCGGTGGTGCCGCCGGCAGAAGGCCGAGTGCCGGTACCGGGATGCCGCGGCCCTCCGACGCCGGCCCGACGCGCCCAGAAACCCCAGGCCGATGCCCAGCATCCAGGTGTCCTTGGCCATCGGAATCCCGTCCTGGGTCGGCCGCAGACTTCCCTCCTGCCGCATCCCGGGGATGCGCAGATACAGACCGACCAGCCCGCCGGAGAACCCGGTCAGTGCCAGTCCGGCCAGCCGGGTCGGTACGAACGGCACCAGCAGTGCGCCGGCGACCACGAGCTCCGAGCATGCCAGCAGCCGGGTGAACCGCTCGGCGGGAATCTTGTCCAGGAACGGATACGCCACACAGGCCATCCCGTGCACGGCCTCCGCGGTGGCCTGGTCGGCGTGCAGCTTCGTCAGCCCGGAATTCAGGATGAACGCACCGGTCGCCAGACGGGGGGCCAGATCACGCGCTTCGGGCAGCTGCACCATGGGAGCCTCCAAGATCAGATCTTCGGCCCCTTCACCGAGCTTAGCCAGGGGGCAACGGGGGTGCATCCGCCCGGCCGCCGCGGGCGGGGCCGGGCGGCCGGGGCACGGGTGACGGCGGACGGCCCTCCGCCCAGCCGTCCCGGGCGCGCCCCCCGCCGTGCCACGTCACAGCGCCGGCACGTCGTCACAGCGCCGGCACGTCGTCCCACTGGTCGAGGATGTCGTCGACCGAGTCCGCACCGGGTTCCGGCCGGCCGCCGTCGAGGGACTGCTCGGTCCAGATGACCTTGCCGTTCGGTGTGTAACGGGTGCCCCAGCGCTGGGCGAACTGGGCGACGAGGAAGAGACCGCGGCCGCCCTCGTCCGTGGTGGCGGCCCGGCGCAGATGCGGGGAGGCGCTGGTGCCGTCGGAGACCTCGCAGATCAGGGCGCGGTCGTACAGCAGCCGGACCCGGATCGGCTGGGCCCCGTAGCGGATGGCGTTGGTGATCAGTTCGCTGAGGATCAGCTCGGTGGTGAACGAGAGCGCCGCCAGCCCCCAGGACTCCAGTGTGTGCAGGCATGCCGACCGGATCCGGCCGACGGCCGCCGGGTCGGAGGGCACCTCCCATTCGGCGACCCGGCCGGGGTCCAGCAACTGGGTACGGGCCACCAGCAAGGCGATGTCGTCACTGGGGTGTTCGGGCAGCATCGTGTCGAGGACCGCCGTACAGATCTGCTCCGGTGTGCGGTCCGCCGCGGTGGCCAGGGCCGTGTGCAGGAGTTCCAGGCCGCTGCCGATATCGCGGTCGCGGCCCTCGATCAGCCCGTCCGTGTACAGCACCAGCCGGGAGCCCTCGCTCAGGGTGAGTTCCGTGGTCTCCACCGGCTCGCTGCCGCCCAGGCCCAAAGGCGGGGAGACGGGCATGTCGGGGAACGACACGGTGCCGTCGGGGGCGACCACGGCCGGTCCCGGGTGGCCCGCCCTGGCCAGGGTGGTCCGGCCGTCGCTCGGGTCGTAGATGGCGTACAGGCAGGTCGCGCCGGTGATGCCGGTGCGCCCCGTGTACGCCGGCACCCCCTCGGAGCCGCTGTCCATGCCGCCCGGCCAGGGCCCCTCGCCCTCGCCCTCCGCACCGGTTCCGGAGGCCGCCGCCTGCGCCTCGTCGGTGTCGATATGGGTGACGAGTTCGTCCAGATGGTTGAGCAGTTCGTCGGGCGGCAGGTCGAGCGCGGAGAAGTTGTGGACCGCGGTGCGCAGCCGGCCCATGGTGGCGGCGGCGTGCAGACCGTGTCCGACGACATCGCCGACCACCAGCGCGACCCGGGCGCCGGGCAGCGAGATGACATCGAACCAGTCGCCGCCGACCCCGGCGTGCGCGGGAAGATAGCGGTGGGCCACCTCCAGGGCGGACTGCTCGGGCAGGGTCTGCGGCAGCAGACTGCGCTGCAGGGTGACGGCCGTGGTGTGCTCACGGGTGTAGCGGCGGGCGTTGTCGATCGCGACGGCGGCCCGCGCGGTCAGCTCCTCGGCGAAGGCCAGATCCTCCTCCTCGAAGCCGCCGGACGTCTCGGTCCGCCAGAAGTTGGCCAGGCCCAGCACCACGCCCCGCGCCTGCAGCGGTACGGCGATCAGCGAGCGGATACCGGCGTCCAGCACGCGCTGTGCGCTCTCCAGGTCCGGTCGCCGCCACTCGTCCGACCTGCGCAGATCGTCCACCAGGATGGGCCGGCCGCTCTCCAGCGCCGTCGCCATCGGGGTGCCGGGCACAAACCTGAGCACCTCGCCCACCCGGTAGATCGCCGATTCGTCGGGGACCCCGCTGACCGCCATCCGCCGCAGATCGGTGCCCGTCCCGGCCGCCGGTTCATCGCCGCGGAGCACCGGCTCCAGCAGCTCGACGGTGGCCACATCGGCGAACCGGGGGACCGCGACATCGGCCAGCTCCTCGGCGGTACGCCCCACCTCCAGCGTGGTGCCGATCCGCAGCCCCGCGTCATAGATCAGCTTCAGCCGCTCCTGGGCGACCCCCGCCCGCCCAGCCAGCGCCCGCAGGTCGGTGGTGTCCCGCAGCGTCACCACGGTCCCGGCGGGCCCGCCGTAGGGGGCGGTCGGCCGGACGTTCACCGCAATCAGCCGGTCGCCCGCCGGCAGCACCTCGTCGGTCACTTCCCGTCCCGAGGTCAACAGCGAGCTCAGCCGCGGTTCCAGACCCAGTTCCGCGACCGGGCGCCGCTCCGCGTCGACGGGCAGTGCGAGCAGCCGCCGGGCCTCGTCGTTGGCCAGCAGCAGCAGTCCGTCGCTGCCGATGATCAGTACGCCCTCCCGTACCGCGTGCAGCACCGCGTCGTGATGCTCATACATCCGCCGCAACTCGGCCGGAGGCAACCCGTGCGTCTGCCGCCGCAGCCGACGGCTCACCCACGCCGCCCCGCCGGCGACCACCAGCAGGCCACCGGCGGCGCCGAGCAGCAGCGGCAACGGGTGCACCACCTGTTCGTCCGCCCGCCGGACACGGATCCCGACGGACACGAACCCGGCGGCCGAGCCGTTCCGGTCGGCGACCGGAACGGTCGTGTTCACCGCGGGGCCGAGGGCGAAGGCGGCCGCCCCGACGACGGAGCGCTGACGGGCCTCCTGCATGCTCGCGGCCTCCGCCTGGGGGACGAGAGCCACGACGGTCGCGACGACCAGCAGCACCGCGAGGGCGAGCCGCAGCACCAACACCTGGCCCGCAACGCTCTGCACTTTCAGCAGCGAGCGGAGGCGCCGTCCCGGGAAGCGTGATGACGGCCGGGAAGTGTCACCCTCTCGCCCGAAAATTTCCGTCATGACCCATATTTAGCATTGTGCTCCGCCGCGGGGTGCTCGGCCGCGTCGGCCCCGTGTGCCGCCGCTACGCCCTCGCCACACGCTATTGAGCGGTGCTTAACCGCCCATCCCGTGCCGCAGGTCCCTTACGCGTGAGACGCCGGGGCGAAGCCCCTCGCCTTCCTCGTCCTGCCCGTCTCACAGGACACTCTGACGCCTGGTTGCGGGCTGCCACATTGCCCTGCCACCCGCCCGCGCCCCGTGAAAGGGTAGGGCCCATGGGGACCACACCGGACGGGCGGACCATTCCGCCCCTACAGGCCGATGAACGCGCCATGCTGGAAAGCTGGTTGGACTTCCACCGTGCCACGCTCCCGCTGAAGTGCGAGGGACTGGACGACCGTCGGCTCCGCCTCGCCTCGGTGGCACCGTCGTCCATGACGCTGCTGGGCCTGGTCCAGCACATGGCGGAGGTCGAACGCAACTGGTTCCAGAGGGTGTTCGCCGGTCAGGACGTCCCGCCGGTGAACGGCGCGGGGAACGAAGACGGTTTCGCGCTCGCGCCGGACCGCGGGATCGACGAGGTACTGGCCCTCTGGCGCGCGGAAGTCGCCCGGAGCCGCGAGCTGATCGCCGCCGCCTCGCTGGACGACACCGGCAAACTCCCGGAACAGGAGGCCGCTCTCGTCGGCGGTCAGGGTGTTTCGCTGCGCTGGATCCTGGTCCACATGATCGAGGAGTACGCACGCCACAACGGCCATGCGGATCTGCTCAGGGAGAGCATCGACGGCGTCACGGGCGCCTGAATCCGTGACACCGGGCGCCTGGGCCCGGACCGTCCACCGCGCGTACGAGGGGCCCGACCGGATGACGCGGTCGGGCCCCTCGCGGGCATGGCGCGGGCGGCGCCGGGGGAGCGGCGCCGATGAGGGCGGAGGTGGCGTCGGGAAAAAGGATGGCGCCGCTGTGCCGGGCCGGTCTACGGTGAGCCCTGTTCGAGAC
The DNA here is from genome assembly GCF_043200375.1 of Streptomyces sp. NPDC048434. Classification (NCBI taxonomy): domain Bacteria; kingdom Bacillati; phylum Actinomycetota; class Actinomycetes; order Kitasatosporales; family Streptomycetaceae; genus Streptomyces; species Streptomyces sp. NPDC048434. The sequence continues at coordinate 451,358 of NZ_JBICXQ010000001.1, forward strand.
GGTGTCCCGAGGTCACCGTCGTTGGCCGTCGAGGAATGCGGGAGGTGAGTACTGATGACTGTCGCTGCGCAGGGTGCTGTCCGCATCCAGAAGATCATCAATCTCACTTCTGCGGTCTCCGGCTGACTCGACGTCACATCTCTTCTTCTCCCCGCGCGTTGCGCGGGCGGCCGGGGCTGCTCCTTCCTGAAGGGCCATCCCGTTGTTCGACCTCGATCTCTCTGCTGCGCACCCGTTGACCGCCTATGGCTGGGACGACGGGTTCGCGGAGAATTTCACCCCCCATGCCGGGCAGGGGTTCGTGCCCGGCCGTATCGTCCGCGTGGACCGCGGGCGGGTGGATGTCGTCGTGCCCGAGGGCGAGGGCACCCGGACCGTTCTGGCGGATACCGCGCTGGTGGCCACGAGCGATCCGATGCGGGTGCCGTGCACCGGTGACTGGGCCGTGATCGACCTGGAGAACGGGCTGGTCGGCAGCCATCTCGACGGTGTGGTGCGGGCGTTGCTGCCCCGGCGTACGGCGTTTTTGCGCTCCGCTTCCTCCAAGCGTTCCGAGGGGCAGATCCTCGCGGCGAACGTCGACCACGCGGTGATCGCGGTGTCGCTGGCCGACGCGCTGGATCTCGGGCGTATCGAGCGCTTCGTCTCGCTGGCCTGGGAGAGCGGGGCGCAGCCGCTGGTGGTGCTGACGAAGGCGGATCTGGCCGGTGGGGCGGACACTCTGGGGTATCTCGCCGCCGATGCGGAGTCCGCGGCTTCCGGGGTGCAGGTGCTGGCGGTCAGCTCGGCGACCGGCGAGGGGCTCGATGTGCTCACCGCCGTGCTCACGGGAGGTACGTCCGTCCTCCTGGGGCAGTCCGGTGCGGGCAAGTCCACGCTGGCCAACGCCCTGCTCGGCCAGGAGGTCCAGCTTGTGCAGGCCATCCGTGACCGGGACGGCAAAGGCCGGCACACCACGACCACACGGGATCTGCGGGCGCTCCCCGGCGGCGGGGTGCTGATCGATACGCCGGGGCTGCGCGGGGTCGGGATGTGGGATGCCGGGACCGGGCTGGCCCGGACGTTCTCGGATGTCGAGTCGCTGGCCGAGGACTGCCGCTTCCATGACTGTGCGCATGAGGCGGAGCCCGGCTGTGCGGTGCAAGAGGCCCTCGGGAGCGGGGAGTTGCCCGTGCGCCGGCTGGAGAGCTACCGCAAGCTGCTGCGGGAGAACCAGCGCATCGTGGCCAAGACGGACGCCCGGCTGCGCGCCGAGATCCGCCGGGACTGGAAGCAGAAGCAGGCGCTGGGCCGACACATGATGGAGCGGAAGCGGGGGCCGCAGAAGTGAGGTGACGCGGCGGGGGGGGGGGGGGGGGGGGGGCCGGCGCCCCCCCCCCCCCCCCCCCCCCCCCCCAGACCCCCCCCCCCCCCCGGTCGGCGGCGGGCGGGTGGTT
>NZ_JBICXQ010000001.1:452803-498073 GCF_043200375.1 Streptomyces sp. NPDC048434
CCGCGGGGACTGCAAGAACACGCCGGCGCGGGGCCCACAAATGATGGAGCGGACGGGGGGGCCGCAGATGTGAGGTGACGCGGGGGGGGGGGGGCCGCCCCCCGGCCGCCCCTCCCCCCGAACGCCATGTCCGATTTCCGCCAGTCCGGGAGCTGTGTGCGGCGCAGACTGAAGGGGTGATGAACGACGAGGCCAGGTACGAAGCGGTGTCCAGCCGGGACGCGCGGTTCGACGGGGAATTCTTCTTCGCGGTGGTGACGACCGGTATCTACTGCCGGCCGAGCTGTCCCGCGGTCACTCCCAAGCGGGTGAATGTGCGGTTCTTCCCGTCGGCCGCCGCCGCGCAGGCGGCCGGATTCCGGGCCTGCCGCCGGTGCCGGCCGGACGCCGTGCCGGGGTCCGCCGAGTGGAATGTGCGTGCCGACCTGGTCGGCCGGGCCATGCGCTTCATCGGGGACGGAGTGGTCGACCGGGAGGGCGTCGGCGGGCTGGCGCAGCGGCTGGGGTACAGCGCGCGTCAGGTGCAGCGGCAGCTGACCGCGGAGCTCGGCGCGGGGCCGGTGGCGCTGGCGCGGGCCCGCCGGGCGCACACCGCGCGGGTACTGCTGCAGACCACGGCGCTGCCGGTCACCGAGCTGGCGTTCGCGGCCGGGTTCGCCAGCATCCGGCAGTTCAACGACACGATGCGGGAGATCTACGCCGGCACGCCCAGCGACCTGCGGGCGGCGGCCGGGCGTGGGGGCGCCGCGGGCCGTACCGCCGGAAGCGGGGCGGGAACCGGGGCGGGTACCGGACCGGGCGGAGCCGGTGCCGACGACGGCTCGGCGGCCACCGGGATTCCGCTGCGGCTGGCCTACCGCGGGCCGTACGCGGCGGCCGAGATCTTCGACTTTCTGCAGGCGCGGGCGGTGCCCGGCGTCGAGGAGGTGCGCGGGCCCGGCGGCCGCCGCACCTACCGCCGTACGCTGCGGCTCAGCCACGGCAGCGGGATCGCCGAGGTCGATGAGCCCGCCGGGTTGCCCGGACGGCGCAGGCCACCGGCGGGACGGGTGTGCCCGGCGGCGCGCGGGACGGACGGCGGCTGGCTGGAGTGCCGGCTGCGGCTGACCGATCTGCGGGATCTGTCGACGGCCGTGCAGCGGATCCGCCGGCTGTTCGACCTGGATGCCGACCCGTACGCGGTGGCCGAGCGGCTCGGCGCGGATCCGCTGCTCCGGCCGCTGGTGGCCGAGCGGCCGGGGTTGCGGTCACCCGGCGCGGCGGACCCCGGGGAACTCGCGGTACGGACCGTGCTGGGCGGCCCGCCGGAGCGCGCCGCCGCGCTGGTTCGGCGGTACGGCAAACCGCTGGACGCGGCGGACGGCGGGCTCACCCACCTCTTCCCCGCACCCGCCGAACTGACCGGCGCGGAGGTCGCGGAGCCGGTCCGCGCGCTGTGCACCGCACTCGCCGACGGTGCGGTGCTGCTGGACGCGGGCGCGGACCGTGGCGCCGCCGAACGGGCGCTGGCCGCACTGCCCGGGGTCGGCCCGCGGGCGGCCGCGTACCTCAGGATGCGTGCGCTGGGCGACCCGGATGTGGGGGCGGCGGCGCAGGGGAGCGGTCAGGAGCGGGACGGGTACGGGAGGGTGGGCCCGGCCGCCGCGTGGCGGCCCTGGGGTGCGTACGCCCTGCACCATCTGTGGCACGCCGGGCTGCTGCCGGCGGGGGAGATGCTGACCGGAGAGGTGTCGGGGGCGTCCGGGCCGTCGGAGGTGTCCGGGCCGGCGGGGGCGTACGGGGCTACGGAGGCGTCCGGCCCGTCGGAGGCGTACCGGCCGTCGGAGGCACCCCCGCCGTCGGCCCGGCCCGTGTGTGCCGTGGCCGGCCGGGCCGGGTGACGGCTCAGCCCGCCGACACGGCCCCGGCCCAGGCGCCGATGACCAGCAGACAGGCGAACAGCTCGATCAGCACGCTCAGGCCGATGGCGCGCATGACCGTACGGGTCGAGGCGCGGGCATCGCCATGGCTGCCGAGCCGGACACGCTCCAGCAGGTAGAGGCCGCCGACGGCGCCCAGCGGACCCCCGATGACCGGGATCACGAAGAACCCCACGATGCCGGCCACCCCCGCCAGGAACAGCGTCCGGTACGGCGCGCCCGCGGCCCGCAGATTGCGGACCGGCAGCAGCCACTTCAGCGTCTGGTTGAGGAGCAGCACGGCGGTGGCACCCATGAGCACCAACCAGGCCAGGGAGGACTTCTCGGAGAGCGTCCACCACAGCACGCCCGCCCAGACGATCAGCGGCCCGGGGATACCGGGCACCAGCACCCCGAGCAGCCCGAGCAGCAACACCAGTCCGACCGCAACCAGCTGCCACACACTCATGCGCCGGCCCCACGTCGCGGGGCCGGCTTGCCGTCGCGAGGCAGGCACCGTCCCAAGGCTCGCTCGCTGCTCTCGCTCACGCGCCGGCCTCACTCCCGGCGGGCGCACGCCCCATGACGGCTCGTACGCTGCACACTCTCATGGGCCCAGCGTGCCGGACGCGGCCCGGAAGCGCTTGCCGGCCGGCCGGACCGGGGCGCCCGGCGAGTGCCCCGCCGTCAGCCCCGCCCCTCCCGCATCACCCGGCAAACAGACAACGCCGAAGGCCGAACTGGCCGATGCCCACGGCAATCCGGACCGCCGGATCTCAGGGCCGGTCCGACGGATCACGGCCGCCCTTCCGTCCCTGAACCGTCGGACCGGCCCTGGTCCGCACCCGTGACCTGCGCCGACCGCTGCCCTCCGTCGGACGGTCACCCGTAGGAGGCCGGCCGCCCGGTGGACGCTCTTTCGCGCCCTGTTTCGGCCGTGGCCGTCCAGGGACAATACGGCCCATGAATCAGCAGGGAGCCGCGCGTGGCCACGAGGACGACTGGTGGCGGCAGTTGTACGGCGACGGCAGCGGCGGCGAGGGCGTGGGAGAGGGCACTCCGGCGCGCGGCGCGGTGTGCGATGCCGGGCCGTCCGACGCCCCGGACACCCTCGATGACCGGGTCGAGTCGGCGCTGCGGGCGCTGGGCGTGCCGCGGTGGGCCGGTCCGGCGCCGGAGGAGCCCCCGGATTCCGGTACGGCCGAGCTGCCACCGCGGGAACCGCCGGGCCGGTCCGGACCACCCCCGCCCGAGCCGTCGGCACCGATCCCGCTCCGGTCCACCGGGTCCGGCACGCACACGGCATCCGCCGACCGCCCGTCCGCCGGGCGACGAGCCGCCCCGGTCCCACGCCCACCCCGGGACACGCCGCCGCCCGCCACCGCCGGCCTCGCCGGTGACCGGCCACCGTCCTACGGGGCCGAGCCGGGCGAACTGCCCGCCGCCGACCCGGCCGCGCTCGACGACATGGTGCCCGACACCATGCTGGACGGCGCCCGGTACGGCGCGCTGACCCTGCGTGCCGCCTCACAGCGCGGCGACGCCGCCCGCCGTCGCGGTGACGTACGCCGTGATGCGCTGCTCACCGCCCGCTTCGGGGCCGGCCGGCACGCCCTGATCCTGGTTGCCGTCGCCACCGGCCGGACGCCCGCCGAGGGCGCCGACCGCGCCGCCCGGGACGCCTGCACCTGGATCGGTGGCGCGGTCGGCCGCAGTTACACCCGACTGGCGGAGGACATCCGCACGGACCGTCGCGACGCCCTCAAGTCCGGGCTGCAGCGGCTCACCGACCGCAGCTACGGCAAGCTGCGCGGCCGGGCACCGGAGCGGGCCGCCCCACCGGAGCGGTACCCGGCCGCGCTGCGCTGTCTGCTGCTGCCCGCCGACCCGGACTGCCGTACCCGGGTGTTCTTCGGCGTCGGCGCGGGCGGCCTCTTCCTGCTGCGCGACGGCGCCTGGCAGGACCTGGAGCCCGCCGTGACGGGCCAGGTCTCCAGGGAGACGGCGGGCGGCACCGGCGGACTGCCCCGTCCCGCCCCGGCCGAGAGCCCGGCGCGGCCCGAGCCGTTCCTCTTCCGGACGGCCTTCGCCCGTCCGGGGGACACTCTGCTGCTGTGCAGCGCCGGCCTCGCCGAGCCGCTGCGGGAGGAGCCCGCCGTCGCCGCCCGGCTGGCCGACCGGTGGTCCGCCGCCGAACCGCCGGGCCTGGTGGACTTCCTCGCCACCGCGCAACTGCGGGTCGAGGGCCACCCGAAGGACCGTACGGCCGTCGGGGTGTGGGAGTCGTAGCGCCGGGCACACGGGGACCCGGAGCGTGGACCGGAAGGGGACGCACAGCGGAGGCGCGCCGGGGCACCGCATGGGTTCATGGGAAGGCATCCCCCACCGCGTCAGCGGGCAGCCCCCACCCGTCGAAGGAGCGACAGCGACATGGCGAAGCAGACCGTGGCCGAGCAGTTCGTGGACATCCTCGTGCGGGCGGGGGTGCAGCGGCTCTACGGCGTCGTCGGCGACAGCCTCAACCCGGTGGTGGACGCCATCCGGCGGAACTCCGCGATCGACTGGATCCAGGTCCGCCACGAGGAGGTCGCCGCCTTCGCCGCCGGGGCGGAAGCCCAGCTCACCGGCAAGCTCGCGGCCTGCGCCGGCTCCTGCGGCCCCGGCAATCTGCACCTCATCAACGGCCTGTACGACGCCCATCGCTCCATGGCCCCGGTCCTCGCCCTGGCCTCCCAGATCCCCTCCAGCGAGATCGGCACCAACTTCTTCCAGGAGACCCACCCCGACCGGCTGTTCTCCGAGTGCAGCCACTACAGCGAACTGATCTCCAACACCCGGCAGATGCCGCGGGTGGTGCAGACGGCGATCCAGCACGCCATCGGGCAGAGCGGGGTCGCGGTCGTCTCCCTCCCCGGCGACATCGCCGCCGAACAGGCCCCCGAGCGCGCGATCGAGCACGCCCTGGTCACCTCGCGTCCGTCCGTACGCCCCGGAGACGCCGAGCTCGACAAGCTGGCCCGGATGATCGACGAGGCCGACAAGGTCACGCTGTTCTGCGGCAGCGGCACGGCCGGCGCCCATGCCGAAGTGATGGAGTTCGCCGAGCGGGTGAAGTCCCCGGTCGGCCATGCGCTGCGCGGCAAGGAGTGGATCCAGTACGACAACCCCTACGACGTGGGCATGAGCGGACTGCTCGGCTACGGTGCGGCCTACGAGGCCACCCATGAGTGCGACCTGCTGATCCTGCTCGGCACGGACTTCCCGTACAACGCGTTCCTGCCCGACGACAACAAGATCGTCCAGGTCGATGTCCGGCCCGAACATCTGGGCCGCCGCTCCAAGCTCGACCTGGCCGTCTGGGGCGATGTCCGCGAGACGCTGCGCGGTCTGACCCCCAAAGTGCGCCCGAAGCAGAACCGCAAGTTCCTCGACCGGATGCTGAAGAAGCACGCCGAGGCGCTGGAAGGCGTGGTCAAGGCCTACACCCGCAACGTCGAGAAGCATGTCCCGATCCACCCGGAGTTCGTCGCCGCCATCCTGGACGAGGAGGCCGCCGACGACGCGATCTTCACGGTCGACACCGGTATGTGCAACGTCTGGGCCGCCCGCTATCTCAGCCCCAACGGCCGCCGCCGGGTGATTGGTTCGTTCAGCCACGGCTCCATGGCCAATGCCCTGCCGCAGGCGATCGGCGCCCAGTTCCTCGACCGCAAACGCCAGGTCGTCTCCATGTCCGGCGACGGCGGATTCTCCATGCTGATGGGCGACTTCCTCACCCTCGTCCAGTACGACCTCCCGGTGAAGGTGGTGCTGTTCAACAACTCCTCGCTGGGCATGGTGGAGCTGGAGATGCTGGTGTCCGGTCTGCCGTCGTACGGCACCACCTACCGGAACCCGGACTTCGCGGCCATCGCCCGCGCCTCCGGGGCACACGGCATCCGGGTGGAGAAGCCCAAGCAACTGCGCAGCGCCCTGCGCGAGGCCTTCAAACACAAGGGCCCGGCGCTGGTCGACATCGTCACCGACCCCAACGCCCTGTCGATCCCGCCGAAGATCAGCGCCGAGATGGTGTCCGGCTTCGCACTGTCGGCCGGCAAGATCGTGCTGGACGGCGGGGTCGGCCGGATGCTGCAGATGGCCCGCTCCAATCTGCGGAACATTCCCCGGATGTAGGTAAGTTCCTCCGGCGGGAGAGGCCCGGGGAGAGCGTGCCGGCTGCACGCCTGCCGCGGGACTCGTCGAACTGCACCACCGTTCAGGGGCGGTGGTTGTACTTCGCCAGGGTGGCTTTCGACGTGGACGCGTCCTGGAAGACCAACTCCCATGGACCCGTATTCACGTCGAAGTCCTTTCCGAACCCTACCCACTTGCCGGCGATGCGACGGCCCGTCGGTTCCACGAGCATCTGGATTGCACCGTGGTACCGCGCACCTGCGTAGTAGCCCTCCGAGGCCGTCTGCTCCGTCCACGAGCCTGTCACCACTGCACCGTCGATCTCCAGATCCATCGTCAGCGGAGAATCGGACGAGTCAGGAAGGCTGCGCACCGCGAGCCGATGACCGTGTTGCAGCACGACTACGAAGTGCCGGCCGGTGTGCGTTGCGTCCCGTCCGCTGCTGAAGTACTCGTAACGGCTCAGCCACACCCCGGAATGCGGCCCACGGGACGGTGACGCTTCGGACCGCGGCGGGTGCGCTTGCGCCGGCGCTACCCCTGAGGGAGCCGGCTGCAGATCGTGGCCGCCTGCGCCGTCGTCCGTCACGCGTGCCACGGAAGCCAGTCCGCTGAACCCCAGAGAGTCGATGGGGAGTCCCGTCACGGTTTCCAGCGCACGGGCATAGACAGGGCGCGGAACGCTGATGCTGCCGGATTCCCAGCGCTGAACAAGCCGCTTGCTGGCGTCGTTCGGATCACCTGAGCGGTCGCCGGCAGCGCGTAGCGCGCGTGCCAGATCATCCTGGCTCATGAGGAGCCCCTTACGTACGGTCTGAAGGATCGTGTTGGGTCCGCCCATGCTCCTACGGTAGGGCGTAACTGGGTTCTGAGGACCCCTATATGACGCCCCGTATGTCGCCGACATGACGCCTTGACTGTCGTCGTACGTGACGGAACGTGGCGACATGATTCCCGTGTCAGTCCGAGACGCGAAGGGTGCTGCGGCAGCGGAGGAGCTGAGCCTCCACGTTGCCCGGGACGCGCGGGAAGTGGGAGCGAACATCATGACGTCGGAACAACTGGAGCCCGCACACAACCGGATGGACGACACATCGACGGGCACGTTACCGGTTCGCCCGTACGTGATCCCGGGCGTCACTTTCGTCCCCGCCGAGGAAGTCATCCAGCCGTGCCCCGACCCGTGCGTCCGCTGCCGCCGGGCGGGGCGGCAATGAGGACACACCGTGCACCGTCGGCCGCTGGGACGATCCTGTCGCTCCTCGGTGCCGGAATGCGGTGGTCCGGAGCCAGACGTGTTGCCGGACGACCGTCACAGACCCCGGCCCGGGGCATAGGTGACCCGGGCCGGTTGCATGAAGCGAAACGACCGTCCCCGGCCGAATGCCTGGACAGCGATCACGGCCGGGAACGGCGCCCGTATGACACAACTCGATGAGAGGTCACACGTGTTAACCACCGTAAGGGATCTGATCAGCCCGGCGGCGTATCGGAGCGTCGCCAGGACGGACAACAACCCCGGTATGGAGGTCCCGCTCGCTGAGCGAATTGCCGATGAGGGGCTGAAGTTCGTGGCAGTCTGCGCAGCGACTCCTGACGCCCCGTTGGCGCCCTCGCGCGTCGTCGATGAGGGGTGGCACGCTCTGATTCTCCACACAAAGGTGTACGCAGGGCTGTGCGCGTCGAATGGGGGGTTTCATCCATCACTACCCGGGCTACGACCCCAAGAACTACGACCCGATGATTCTGGTACGCACGCAGGACGCCATCCGGGCTGCCGGATACGACGTCGACGAGGAGCTGTGGGGCTCCCCACGAGGCGATCAGCTTGTCACCGTCGCAGCGAAGTGCCAGCACTCCCCGAGCGACACCGGCCCGATCAAGCCCATGCCGGCCCCCCGGCCTCCGTGCCGGGATAAGCCGTAACGGGCGTCTGCCACACTCTGGGCATCGACAGGAGGACCCATGACTGAATGGACCAACCCCCGATACGCCCCCCTCGTGCAGGCATGGCGTGATGCTCAGGAGGAACCGGACGGCGAGGACGGGGCGCCCGTCCGCGGGTTCGTCTTTCCCGATGCGGAGTCCGGAGCGGCTGAGTAGTCCGGCCACTCCCAAGGCCCCGTCCGCGAGCCCTGGCGGCTCGTGTGCGGGGCCCTTCGTGACGCTCACCGGTCCAGGCGAACCCGTACGCAATCCGTCCGCCCGAGGGCGTGCTCGCGACATCGTCCACCACGACGAGCGCCAAGCCGGTGAACGTTCCAGGTCAAAGTACGAGCTCAGGCGCCAGGCGGGCGCTGCGGACGCAGCCGTAGCGTCAGGATCTGGAACGGGCGCAGCTCCACCGCCACATCCGACGTCGGCCCTTCCTGCTCCTCGTGCAGCGGCCGCTCCAACAGGTCGGTGACGGTGGCCCGTTCGACCGGGAAACCGGGAGAGAGCGTGCCGCTCGCGCGTCCGCCGCGGGACTCGTACAGCCGCACCACCACATCGCCGCTGCGGTCCTCGGCGAGCTTGACCGACTCGACGGTCAGGGCCGGGTGGTCGACGCGGATCAGCGGCAGGACGGGCGGTGCGGTGGCGGTCCTGAGGGGCAGGTTGAGCGCCAGGCCCTCGGCCACCGCCTCGCCGGCCCCGGCGCCCGGCAGCAGGGCATAGGTGAAGCGGTGGACGCCCTGGTCGGTCTCGGGGTCGGGGCTGTGCGGCGCGCGCAGCAGGGTCAGCCGGACCGTCGTACCCAGGCCCTCGGGGTGCGGGGTGCGGGTGACGTCATGGCCGTATGTGGAGTCGTTGAGCAGGGCGATGCCGTAGCCGGGCTCGGCCACCCGCAGCCAGCGGTGGGCGCAGATCTCGAAACGGGCCGCGTCCCAGCTGGTGTTGGTGTGCGTGGGGCGGTGCACGTGCCCGAACTGCACCTCGGAGGTGGACCGTTCGGCGTGCACATCCAGGGGGAACGCGGCCTTGAGGACCTTCTCCGACTCGTGCCACTCGATGTCGGTGGCGATGTCGAGGCGGTGCGAGCCCGCCCGCAGGATCAGCTCCTGGGTGATCCGGGACGCGCCGAACGCCCTGGTCACCCGCACCGTCGCGGACAGCGGCCCGGCCTCGGCCAGCTCGACGGACTCGGCCTCGGTCAGATCGGTGTGCCGGTGGCGGTAGTGCCGGTCGAGGTCCCAGGCGTCGTACTGGTTGGGGTGGTCGGGGTGCAGCTGCAGCAGATTGCCGCGGGCGCCCGGCGCCAGCACCTCCCGGCCGGCGTGCAGATCGCGCACGGAGGCCAGCAGGCCGTCGGCGTCGACGAGCACCCGCAGCAGCCCGTTGTCGAGCGTGACCGTGCCTCCGTCGCCGGTGTCCGCCCGTACGGGCGGGGGCGGCGGGGTGGGGGAGTCCGGGCCGGCCGGGCGGACGGCCGCCGAGCCCAGCGCGGGGACATGCACCGCGACCTCGGTGGGCCCGTCCGTCCCCGGGCCCGCCGGCAGCGCGACGATCTCGTCCCGGGCGTAGGGCGAGGCATTGAACACCGTCAGCCCCCCGGCCGCCGCTGCCGCATCCGCCTCCAGCGCCCCGAGCGCCGTCTCGATGATCCCGGTCAGTTCGGCCGCCACCGCCGCATAGGTGTCACGTGCCTCGCGGTGGACCCAGGCGATGGACGACCCCGGCAGGATGTCGTGGAACTGGTGCAGCAGCACGGTCTTCCAGAGACGGTCGAGGGCGTCGTACGGGTAGGTGTAGCCGCCGTCGCCCGCCCGTACCGCCGCCGTCGCGGCCCACAACTCCGCCTCCCGCAGCAGGTGTTCACTGCGCCGGTTGCCCTGCTTGGTCTTCGCCTGCGAGGTGTACGTGCCGCGGTGGAACTGGAGGTACAGCTCACCCGACCAGACCGGCGCCGCCGGCCCGTACTCGGCGTGGGCGGACTCGAAGAACCGGGCCGGCGGCTCGATCCCGACGCGGGGCGAGCCCTCCAGGGAGCGCAGCCGGCGGGCCCGCTCCAGCATCTCGCGGGTCGGGCCGCCCCCGCCGTCGCCCCAGCCGAAGGGCACCAGGGAGCGAGTGGCGCGGCCCTTGTCGGCGAAGTTGCGTTCGGCGTGGGCGAGTTCACGGGCGGCCAGCTGCGAGTTGTAGGTGTCGACCGGCGGGAAGTGGGTGAAGACGCGGGTGCCGTCGATGCCCTCCCACCAGAAGGTGTGGTGCGGCATTTTGTCGGTCTGGTTCCACGACAGCTTCTGGGTCAGGAACCACTTCGCGCCGGCCAGCCGCGCCAGCTGCGGGAAGGCGGCGGTGTAGCCGAACGAGTCCGGCAGCCAGACCTCCTCGGTCTCCACCCCCAGCTCCTCCAGGAAGAACCGTTTGCCGTGCACCAGCTGCCGGGCCAGCGCCTCGCCGCCGGGCATATTGGCGTCGGACTCCACCCACATCGAGCCGACCGGAGCCCAATTGCCGTTCCGTACGGCCTCCTTGATGCGCTCCCAGAGGTGCGGCTGGTGCTCCTTGACCCAGGCGTACTGCTGCGCCTGGGAGCAGGCGAACGCCAACTCCGGGTACTCCCCGGCGAGTTGGGTGACATTGGCGAAGGTGCGGGACGCCTTGCGCACGGTCTCGCGCAGCGGCCACAGCCAGGCGGAGTCGATATGCGCATGTCCGGTGGCCGAGACGCGATGGGCGCTCGCCGTGGCCGGCCGGCTCAGTACGTCCGCCAGCGCGGCCCGCCCCGCGGTCGCGGTGCCGCCGACATCGTGCAGATCGAGCGCGTCCAGCATGTCCTCCAGGGCCCGCAGGATCTCGTGCCGGCGCGAGCCGTCGGCGGGCAGCTCGTGCATCAGCTCCGACAGCACCTCGATATCGAGGATCAGCTGCCAGACGTTCTCGTCGAGCACCGCGAGATCCGCCGAGGCGAAGCGGTACAGCGGCCGGCGCGGAGCGGTGCGGACATCGCCGAGGTCGGTGGGGCGGAAGTCCCGCAGCACCGCCGGATTCGCGGCCGCCTCCAGCAGCAGCCGCACCTCCTCACCGCCGCTGACCGGCGCGCCGACCGGGACATGCCGGTTGCGCGGATGGATGCCCTTGACCGGCACGCCCTCGGCGTCGTAAACGAGCCCCTCGGCCTGGAACCCGGGCCCGTCACCGCTGAAGCCCGGGTCGATGACGGCCTCCACCCGCCGCCCCGCCCACTCCCGCGGCACCTCACCCGCCAGCCGGAACCAGCTCGTGGACCACGGCGGCCCCCAGGCTTCGCCGACCGCGAAGGGCTCGTACGGGGCCCGCAGCGCCTCGCCCACCGGCACTGTTCCCCCGGCTCCCCCGGCTCCCGACTCCCCCGGAGCAGGGGAGGCCCCCACGCCCGGCGCATGCCAGACCGTGAGGCGCAGCGGTACCCGCGCCGCGTACTGCGCGGGCCGGATGAACTGCCCCAGCGCCCGCTCCAGGCGCCCCTCCACCAGCAGTCGGTCGTCGTGCACAGCGGCTCCTCACGCTCGTACTCCCCGACGCCTCCAGGGCGCGGGCGCGGTGCCCCCGCGGTTGCCGGGGGTGTCCCGGTCATCCGGGTCCCGGCCGGGGTTCCACGACAGGATCGGGGTGAGGCATACCCACTGGGGCCCGGCTCGGCCCACCCGGCGCGCGGGACGCGGAGCGGCGACCCGGCGGGTGGAAGGCATGGCGGCAGATCCGATGGGCATGCTGACCGTGAGGCTGTTCGAGACAGAGCGCCGAAGTTCGTTGGGGGCGGGGGAGAAAATGCGTCAGCCTGTGCGGCGCGGACAACGGGACAGAAAGCAGGAAACGGCCGAGGGGAGCCGGAACGGGGGAATCGCCGCGCGAGCGCCGGGTGTACTGGAGCGCAAGGTGCGACACGCGGATCTGAAAGCGGTCGGCGAGGTGCGCAGGGAGCTGCGCCAGCTGCTGAACCGCTGGGCGGCGCCGGGGGACGGCGAGCTCGCGGAGGTCGCGACGCTGCTCACCAGCGAGCTGGTCACCAACGCCCTGGTGCATGCGGAGGGCGGCGCCGTCGTCACGGCCAGGGTCAGCGACCGGCTGCGGGTGGAGGTGCGGGACTTCGTTCCCGGCCGCCCCGAGCCGCGCACACCGACGACCGAAGGAACCTCCGGCAGGGGGCTGATGCTGGTGCGTTCCTTAGCCGATGCATGGGGGATCCGTACCGAAAGCCTCGGCAAGAGCGTGTGGTTCGAGCTGGGCGGCGGACCGGCCTGACCCATGGGCGAGGGTGCCGGTCGGCGCGGTCCGCCATCCGTCAGCCGAATTGCCGTTCGATCTCGGCGAGTTTCTCCTCCAGGGAGTCCAGACGGGGAATCGTCTGGGTGTCGTCCTCGGCGGTGAGATCCACGGCCGGTCGGGACCCGGCCGCGATATCGGCACCCTCGGTCTCAGCGCCGGATACGGCCTTGAGTGCCGGACGGGCGCGCACCGGCAGCTCGCCGGTGAGCAGCGGCTCGGCGTCGCCGGCTATGGCGGGGTCGGCCACCTCCGCGGGGGCCGCCGTCGCCTGTGTCACCGCCAGCTGCCGGCCGCCACCCCGGCCGAGGCCCCAGCCGCGGTGCTGCCGGTTGATGGCCTTGATGCGTGCGCGGTCGAGCTTGCCCTGCTCGCGCCTGCGGAGACGGTGTGTTTCCTTCTCGCGCCGGTCCTCGCGGACCTCCTCGACCGCCTCGTCCAGCGTCCGTACGCCCTCCAGCAGCATCAGCGACCACGCCGCGAAGGTCTCGCGGGGAGCGCGCAGCCAGCGGACGATCCGGATCTGCGGCAGCGGACGGGGCACCAGGCCCTGCTCGCGCAGCGCCGCCCGGCGGGTCTGCTTGAGCGCTCGGTCGAAGAGGACCGCCGCCGACAGCGACATCCCGGCGAAGAACTGCGGCGCGCCCGCGTGGTCCAGGCCACGCGGCGCATGCACCCAGTTGAACCACGCCGCCGCGCCCGCGAACGTCCACACCAGCAACCGGGAACCGAGCGCCGCGTCACCGTGGCTGGCCTCCCGCACGGCGAGCACGGAGCAGAACATCGCCGCGCCGTCGAGCCCGAACGGCACCAGGTACTCCCAGCCCCCGGAGAGGTTGAGGTTCTGTACGCCGAAGCCGACCAAACCGTGGAAGGACAGTGCGGCGGCGACCGCCGCACAGCAGAACAGCAGCAGATAGGAGGCCGAGGCGAAGACGGTCTCCTTGCGGCGCCGGCGCTCCTCGCTGCGTTCCCAGGAATCCTCGCCGGCAGCTCGGGCGGCCGCGCGCCTCCCGCGTACCACCAGTGCCGCGGCCACCGGCACGCCGACGAGCAGCAGGGCTCCGGGAACCAGCCAATCCAGCGATATGTCGGTCATTCTCATTCTGGGATCCCTTGGCTCGCCAACGCTGTTTTGCGCGACATCCTGGCGGAAGCCGATGCCGTCACCGAGGTATTCGGAACAAGAGAACGCCAAGGGGTGCAAGGAAGCAGGCATTCATCGCCCTGAAGTCGAACTGTTGCGGCATGAGGGCGAGTTGGGTTCGATTAAGTCCACCCTGACGGGCGGCGTGCGGGACTGAGGTGCGGTTCTGGGGCGCCGGTGGTTGCCGGGCGGGGGCGGGCCCGGCACCGGCCCACCACGTCCAGCGCGCCTGCGCTCCCGGCGCCCCCGATGCCGCACCCGCCCCCGATGCCGTACCCGTCGCCGAGGTGGCCGCCTTTCACGCGCCGGGTGTCAGCGTCCGTCTGTGCGGGGAAGTCCGGGTATGAGCTTTCTCGGCGTCGACATCGGTACCTCCAGCAGCAAGGGTGTCCTGGTGGACGCCGCGGGCCGGGTGCGGGCGACCGCGGTGCGCAGACACACGGTCGACCGCCCGAAGCCCGGACACGTGGAGATGGGCCCCGAGGTGTGGTGGGCGGAGTTCCGCGGCCTCACCGGGGAACTCCTGGCCCACGGCGAGCCGGTGGAGGCGGTCGGCGTCAGCGGCATGGGCCCGTGCGTCGCCCTGGCCGACGCCGCGAACCGGCCGCTGCGCCCGGCGATCCTGTACGGCGTGGACACCCGGGCCGGTGCGCAGATCGCCCGTCTGGAGGCGGAGTTCGGCCGGGAGGCCGTCCTCGACCGGTGCGGCAGCGCACTGTCCACCCAGGCGGTCGGGCCGAAGGTGGCCTGGGTGGCCGAGTACGAGCCGGAGGTGTTCACGGCCGCCCGGCGGCTGTTCATGCCCGCGTCCTTCCTCGCCCACCGGCTCACCGGTGCCTACGTTCTCGACCACCACTCGGCCAGCCAGTCCGTCCCGTTCTACGACACCCGGGCCCAGGACTGGTACCGGCCCTGGGCGGAGGCGGTGTGGCCGCACGCGGAACTCCCCGAGCTGCGCTGGCCCGGCGACCCGGCGGGGACGGTGACGGCCGGGGCGGCAGCGGCGACCGGCCTCACCCCGGGTACCCCCGTCATCACCGGCACCATCGATGCGTGGACCGAGGCGGTGAGCGTCGGTGCGACCCGGCCGGGCGATCTGATGCTCATGTACGGCACGACGATGTTCCTCGTCGCCACCGTCACCGGGCAGTTGCGGGTGCCGGAGCTGTGGAGCACCGTCGGCGCGTTCCCCGCCACCCGCTCCCTCGCCGGCGGTATGGCCACCTCGGGGGCGGTCACCGAGTGGCTGCGCGGGCTGTTCGGCTCGCCCGGTCACGCGGACCTGCTCGCGGAGGCCGCGCGGAGCGGCATCGGCGCACGCGGCCTCGCGATGCTGCCGTACTTCGCCGGGGAGCGCACTCCGATCGCCGACCCCGACGCACGCGGAGTGATCGCCGGTCTCACCGTCGAGCACACCCGCGGTGATCTGTACCGGGCCGCGCTGGAGGCCACCGCGCACGGCGTACGCCACAACATCGAGGCGATGCGCGCGGCGGGCGCCGGGATCGAGCGGGTGGTCGCGGTCGGTGGCGGCACACAGGGCGGGCTCTGGACCCGGATCGTCTCCGATGTCACCGGGCTGCCGCAGGACATCCCCACCGTCACCGTCGGCGCCTGTTACGGCGCCGCCTGGCTGGCGGCGCAGCAGATCACGGAGGCGGACATCGCGCTCTGGAACCCCGTACGCGAGCAGCGCGCGCCGGACCCGGCAGCGAGGGATGTGTACGACCAACTGCACGCGCTGTACCGGGATCTGTATCCGGCGACCCGCGCGGCGGCGCACGCCCTGGCCCGGTTCCAGCGCGCGGGCTGACCTCGTCGGGGCGGCCCCCGCCGTGTGCTGTCCGGGCGCGGTACACGCAGGGCGCTCGCCGGAGCGACGACCTCAACGGTGTTGTGTACTCCGCCCGGAGGCCGGGCGGAGTGCACCCGGTCGGGCGGGTTGCGTGCGCATGCGATGACCCGAAAGGGCGGTGTACCCGAAAGGGCGGTGCAGGGGTCAGGCGGTTGCGGTGAGGCGTTTGACGCGGTCCTCGTCGACGGTGCGCGGGCAGGTGATGCAGGTGTCCTCGGGGCGCAGCGTGTAGAACATGCAGCAGCCGGCGCGGTCCCGGGTCGCCAGCGCCTCGCCGCGCGGCCCGGTCAGTTCGCGGAACCCCGCGCTTCCCACGTACGGAGCGGTGGCGCCCGGCAGCAGCCGCCCCAGCTCGGCCACCGCACGCGGTTCCTCGCCCAGCAGATGCCCCAGGTACCACAGACCCTCGACGATCTCGTCGGACGCCAGGCCCCACAGCGCCCGCGGCCCGCGCCGCATCCGGGGACGGAAACCCTCCAGCACAGGCCTGAGGTGCTGGGCCACCGCCGTCCGCACCTCGGTCCGCAGCGCCTCCTCGTCCGGTACGACCCGGGCGCCGGGCAGCGCCGCGGCCGGATCGTCCGGAAGGCAGCTGAAGGCGCTGATCCGCACTGCCATCCGGCCCAGCTCGCGCTGGAAGGAGACGTCCTGCACCGGCAGCCGCGGGACCCGGCGGTGCAGGAACCAGGGGATGGTGATCAGCAGGCAGGCGGGCCAGGCGTAGCGGTGCAGCGCGAAGCTCGCGATGACGTCCGGCCGGGCGCGCTGTCCGTAGTCGCGCACGATCTGTGCGTCGTCCCAGGCGAGGAAGGCATCCAGGCTCTCGCCGCCGGCCGCGAGTCCGGCGGCGCACACCCAGCCGTCGCCGCTGGGCGGGGCCGCGTCCCACAGGGTCACCCGCAGACCGGGGAAGGCCGCGGAGAGCCGGGCGTAGGCCTCGGCGAGGGGGTGGGGGTGGACGGCGGGGGCACGAGTCATGCGGGAGACCACCGAATCGCGATCGTCAGCAGGTAAGCCTTACCTTACCCAAGGCTTACCCGTACCCGCTGAGCGCCAGTCCCGGCGGCCCGTACGGCTTCCGGACGGGCCGCCGGGATTTGCACCGCGGCGCGCGCCGCCTATGGTGCTGGAAACGTCAGGAGGAACCGTCATGGAGCAGGGCACAGCGGAACACGAGCCGCGCGCCCGGGCGTGGGTGCCCGCGCAGGCCGGTCCCGTCGTGCCCCGGCGGCACTCCGTCCGGGGCCAGGTGCTGGCCGCGCTGCGCCATGCGCTGGTCGGCGGGGAGCTGACCCCGGGCGAGGTCTACTCCGCGCCCGCACTCGCCGAGCGCTACGGCGTCTCCGCGACCCCGGTCCGCGAGGCCATGCAGCAGCTCGCGGGCGAAGGCGCCGTCGAGGTCGTGCCCAACCGCGGCTTCCGGGTCGCCGAGCGCAGCTCCCGCGACCTCGCCGAACTGGCCGAGGTCCGGGCGATGCTGGAGGTGCCCGCGGTCGTCCGGCTGGCCCGGGCGCTGCCCCCCGAGCGCTGGGAGGAGCTGCGCCCGCTCGCCGAGGCGAGCGTCGCGGCCGCCGCCCGCGGCGACCGGGTCGGTTACGCCGAGGCGGACCGTGCCTTCCACGACGCCCTGATGTCGCTCACCGGCAACCGCCGGCTCACCGAGGTCACGGGCGATCTGCTGCGCCGCGCCCAGTGGCCGCCGGCCGGCGGGCCCCGGAGGCGTACGGCCGAGCTGCTGGCCGACGCCTCCGAGCACACGGCGCTGCTCGACGCCCTTGTCGCCCAGGAGTACGCGGTGGCCGAGCGGATCGCCCGTGAGCACGTCTCGGTGGCCCGCCACCCGCACTGAGCGGGGCGGCCGGCGCCTCAGCCGGGTAGCAGCTCCTCCAGTGGCAGCGCCGCGACATCGGCGGCGGGCCGGGAGAGATAGAGATCGGCGTGGTAGAAGCCGTCGGCTTCCTTGTTCGCGGTGGACAGGCCGCGGGCGGCCAGCGCCTCGAACGCCGCCTGCCGCTCGTCGCCGTCGGCGAACCGCCGCTGACGGAACGTACGGGTGGTGAGCTTCTCCGTCACCAGGCCGGCCCGGGCCAGCAGGGCGGAGATCGGCCGGTAGGACACCTCACGCAGCACGAACGCGGCCACCCAGGGCGGTGTGGAGACACAGTCGAAGAGGCGGGCGAAGGTACGCGCGGAGATATAGCCGACGCCGCCGGTGACGGTGATCAGATCGGTGTCGGCCAGCACCTTCCGCATCTCCGGGCTCGGCTCCTCGAGTTCCAGATTCTCCGCGAAGCCGTGGTCGAGCAGACCGACCTTCCGGGCGTAGCCGACCGCACGGTCCGCCGAGTCGATGCCGGTCACCCGGAAGGGTTCGGCATGCCGCCGACTGGCGAAGAACGAGCGGTCCTCATCGGTGAGTTGGTCGGTGGGCGGGAGCGCCCGGCCGTTCACGGCATAGCGGCCGTAGAGATCGGAGAGGGACAGCCGGTGGTTGAGCAGTGCGGCGTTGACCCCGTACGAGCAGCACAGATCGACGACGTTCAGCGGTGGACGGTCGCTGCGGTGCCGCTGCAGCGTCTCGGCCACGGCACGGAACACCGCTTGGCCGTGGTGCGGAATCTCGTAGTCCAGGGGGTGCAGTGTGGTGAAGTACCGACGGGGATCCGGGCAGTTGTAAATCGCCTCGAAATCTGCCTTGCCCCAGTCTGTTGCAGCGGTTGTGTTGGTCACTCCTGCTGTCATGTGGCCTCCTGAAAGGCTGTGCCAGTGGGTGGGGCCAGCTGGTCCCGGACCAGCATCCATACCCCGCCGCCGCCTCACAGTGCGACTTGCGGCCATTCTCGGGGCCTATGGGGCGTCGAGAGACGCCGCTGCCCCGGGGCCTCCGGCCCATAGTCCCACCTCAGGGTTCGCCCGGCGCGTCGGCGGCCGGCCGGGGCCGCAACCGTCACACCCCGGCCGATCCGCCGCGGGGACCGTCCAGATTCGGCCAATCGTCGAAGGAATCGGCATGGCTGATGTTGGGGGGTTGACGGGGAGAGAACGAGTGGGCGGGGCCGACAGCGAACGGGCGGGGGGGGGGGCGCCCCCCCGCGGGGGGGGGGGGGGGGGGCGCCGGGGGCGGGGGGGCGGGGGCCGGGCGGGGGGGGGGGGCCCCCCCCCCCCGGGGCCCCCCCCCCCCCCGCCGGGGGGGGGGGGGGCCCCCCCCCCGCCCGTGATCATTACGGACACATCCCTAGGTCGCCGTGACGCCGGTGGACAGATGGTCGGCGAGCCACGTGGGAACGCCGCCCATGAGGCGGAAGAGCCGGGCCGCCTCGGCGCGCAGCCGGTCCGCGTCGGCGTCCGGGGCGGCGTCGGCCAGCGCCACGAGGGCCGGCGCGGTGCCGACCAGGAAGCCCAGTTCCTCGCGGATCCGCAGCGACTCGGCGAAACCGTGCCGGGCCTCCGCCACTTCCCCGTCGCGCAGCGCAAGCCCGGCCAGATGCCGCCAGGTGAAGGACAGCAGCAGGGTGTCGCCGTGCGCGGTGGCGCCGGCGTGTGCGCGGCGGTAGGCGGCCCGCGCCGCGTCCGGGCTGTCGGCGACATGCTCGGCCATCAGCCCGCGGCGGAAGTCCAGCAGCGGCCGGCCGGCCGCTGCGGGCGCCAGCAGCGCGGCGGCCCGGCCGAGCGCCGAACGCGCCTCGTCGGCCCGGTCACGGACGCTCAAGACCGTGGCGGCGTACGCGAGATGGCCGCGCTCGCAGGCCGCGCCGCCCCGCTCGTCGTCGTCGGCCGCCAGCGCCTCGGCGGCGCGCAGCGCATCCTCGGCCGCGGCCCAGCCGGTGGCCGTGAACATGCACCGCTCGACCAGCAGCGCGGCGCGACGCAGTGCGGACGGCGCGTGATGGACGGAGTGCGGTTCCAGCAGGGCGGCCGCATCGTCCCAGCAGCCGCGGGAACGCAGTCGCCAAACGGCACGGTCGAGGGGATCGTCCCCCTCGACCGTGCCGACTGCGCCTGCTTCAGGTGCGGATGCGGGTGCCGGTACCGGGATCGGTACCGGAAACACAGAACTGACCGGATCCGCGGAATCCGCGGATTCTGACATGGCGGTATCCGCCACATTGCCCTCCCCGAGCGCGCCATTGAGCTGGAAATGGAAGCCGTGGGCGAATCTCAGCACGAATTCCGTCGTGCGGCCAAGGGGGTGAGTGAATGAATTCACAATCCCTGGTGGGTGGTCCGGAGGGCGGGCGAGGGCCTGATCGGCCGCATCGCGGCACCGTGCGGCCGTCCGGCGGCCGTCCGGGGGCCGGACGGCGTCGAGTGCGATGCCGCCCGATCGAGTTACCCCGAATGGCGTAATCGGGCCCCGCCGGGGCCGAACCGACGGGGCCGGGGGAGCTGGGGGCGCCGGACGCCGGCCCCGCCGCCGGGCGACGGGATCCGTGGCGCGCGGCCGCCGTCAGCTCATCCGCAGCGCCAGGAAGAAGTCGAGCTTGTCCTCCAGGCGGGACAGATCGCGGCCGGTGAGCTGCTCGATCCGGCCCACCCGGTAGCGGAGGGTGTTGACGTGCAGGTGGAGGCGGCTGGCGCAGCGGGTCCAGGAGCCGTCGCAGTCCAAAAACGCCTCCAGGGTGGGGATCAGCTCGGCGCGGTGCTTGCGGTCGTAGTCGCGCAGCGGGTCCAGGAGGCGGGCGGTGAAGGCCCGGCGGACGTCGTCCGGCACGAAGGGCAGCAGCAGGACGTGCGAGGCCAGCTCCTCGTGCCCGGCGGCGCAGACCCGGCCAGGGCGGGCCGCGGCGACCCTGCGGGCGTGCCGGGCCTCCTCCAGGGCGCCGCGCAGCCCCTCGGCCGAGTGGACCGCGGCGCTCACCCCGACCGTCAGCCGCCCGTCGTCCGACAGACCGCGGCCGAGCGGCTCCCGGACGACGGAGAGCAGCTCATCGGCGTGCAGACCGGTCGTCGAGGCGTCTCCGGGCTCGTCCGGGACGGGCAGCGGCACCAGCGCCACCGCCTCGTCGCCGGTGTGCGCCACGGCGATGCGGTCGGAGGGCTCCGGGCCGAAGGTGCCGGGGTCGACCAGCATCTCCTCCAGCAGGCTCTGCGCCACCGGGCCACCGGGGACGTCGCCGTCCTCCCACTCGACCCTGGCCACCACGATCTGCCAGTGCGGTGCGGCGCCCAGTCCGGGCAGCAGCACCGGGGCCGCCACCCGCAGCCGGGCCGCGATCTCGGCGGGCGGTGCGCCGGTCTGGACGAGCTCCAGCACCTCCTGGGCGAGCCGGCGGCGGACCGTACGGGCCGCATCGCGCCGGTCGCGTTCCACGGCAATCAGCTGGGTGACCCCGTGCAGCAGGTCGAGGCGCTCCTCGGGCCAGTCGCCGGCGTCCGCCTCGACGGCCAGCAGCCAGTCGCTCAGCAGCGTCTGGCGCAGATCACGGCCCTCGTGGCGGATCGGGAAGAGGGAGAAGGCGGAGCCGTCCAGGGTGACCCGGTGCGGGCCCCGGCGGCCCGTACGGGCCGCCGCCAGATGCTCGCCCGCGAGCCGGGCGGCCAGTTCACCGGACAGCTCGGGCCCGGAGTCCGCCAGCGTCGAGCCCGCGATCTGCCGGCCGGTGGGGGAGAGCACCCAGGCCCGCAGGTCCAGGTCGGAGCCGAGCAGGTCCAGGACCACCTCCGGGCCGCCGCCCGTGGGGCCCGACGTCATCAGCCGCCGGTGGCGGTCCACCACGGCGGCCAGATCGCCGGCCCGCTCGCTGGAGACCTGGCGCACGACATGCTCGGTGATGGAGGCGAACGAGACGTCCTCGACGACGGAGAACAGCGGCAGCCGGTGCCGGACACAGGCCTCGACGAGGTCGTCGGGGACCGAGCCCAGCTCCGCCTCGCCCGCCGCGAGCCCGGCGACCCCGGCGGTGGCCAGGATGCGCACGAACCGCTCGGAGTCGTCCGGTTCACGGCGCCACGCCAGCCCCGTCAGCACCAGCTCGCCGCCGGAGAGGTAGCGGCTGGGGTCGCGCAGGTCGGTGGTCATCACGCCGCGTACCGTGCGGTCCAGCTCGTCCTCGCCCCCGAGCAGCCGAAGGCCCAGGGTGGGGGTATCCAGGAGTGCGCGGAGCCGCATGACCTCGCCCGCCGTTCTTTGCTGTCTGGTGTTGCCGGTGGAATGCCGCGAGGTTTCAGCGCCTCGTCTTTCGTTCGAATCTACAAGACAGGTGGCTTGGCCAGCCAACCGCTTCATGGTTTCGGTGACTGCACCGGGCGGGTCCCGGGCGCGTTCACTGAGCGCATCCGCATGAACGAGACATGAACGGCTCCATGGCGATGCCAGCGCAGCATCCTCACCATGAGCAGCGAACGACCGATTTCGTAGAATTCCTAGAAGAGGCCAACCATGGACTTCCTTCGCCCCGCCAGCTGGGAGGAGGCGCTCGCCGCCAAGGCCGAGCACCCTACCGCTGTGCCCATCGCGGGCGGCACGGACGTGATGGTCGAGATCAACTTCGATCATCGCCGCCCCGCGTACCTTCTCGACCTGAACCGCATCGGTGACCTGAGCGAGTGGGAGGTCGGAGAGAAGACCGTGCGCCTGGGAGCCTCCGTCCCGTACACCGCGATCATGGAGAATCTACGGGCCGAACTCCCGGGTCTGGCACTGGCCTCGCACACCGTGGCCTCCCCGCAGATCCGCAACCGCGGTGGCGTCGGCGGCAACCTCGGCACCGCCTCCCCGGCCGGCGATGCGCACCCCGCGCTGCTCGCCGCCGGCTGTGAGGTCGAGGTGGAATCCGTGCGCGGCCGCCGGATGATCCCGATCGACGACTTCTACACCGGCGTCAAGCGCAATGCGGTGGAGCCCGACGAGCTGATCCGCTCGGTGCATCTGCCCAAGGCGGACGGCCCGCAGCAGTTCTCCAAGGTCGGCACCCGCAACGCCATGGTGATCGCGGTCTGTGCGTTCGGTATCGCGCTGCACCCCGACACCCGCACGGTGCGCACCGGCATCGGCTCCGCCGCACCCACCCCCGTACGGGCCCGCGAGGCCGAGGACTTCCTCGCCGCAGCGCTGGACGAGGGCGGCTTCTGGGAGTCGGGCAGCCGCATTCCGCCGTCCGTCGCCAAACAGTTCGCGCAGCTCGCCTCCGGCGCCTGCAACCCGATCGACGACGTACGCGGCAGCGCCAAGTACCGCCGGCACGCGGTCGGCATCATGGCGCGCCGCACCCTCGGCTGGACCTGGGAGTCCTACCGCGGCAACGCCCACGGCACAAAGGGAGGCGCACAGTGCGCGTGACATTCACCGTCAACGGCCGTCAGCAGGAGGCCGACGACGTCTGGGAAGGCGAGAGCCTGCTGTACGTCCTCCGTGAGCGGATGGGTCTGCCGGGCTCCAAGAACGCCTGTGAACAGGGCGAATGCGGTTCCTGCACGGTCCGTCTGGACGGGGTGCCGGTCTGTTCCTGTCTGGTCGCAGCGGGGCAGGTCGAGGGCCGCGACGTGGTGACCGTCGAGGGCCTGGCGGACTTCGCCAAGCAGCGCGCCGAGAAGGGCGGCTGCGCCTCCGGCGCCTGCGGCACCGGCCTCGACGAGGCCAAGCGGTGGCAGGCCGGGCCCGCCGACTCGCAGACCGGCGGGGCGGCTGAACTCTCCCCGATCCAGCAGGCGTTCATCGATGCCGGTGCGGTCCAGTGCGGTTTTTGCACCCCGGGCCTGCTGGTCGCCGCCGACGAACTGCTGGAGCGCAACGACTCCCCGTCGGACGCCGATATCCGGGAGGCGCTGTCGGGCAACCTGTGCCGCTGCACGGGCTACGAGAAGATCCTCGACGCGGTCCGGCTCGCGGCCGCCCGCGGCGAGCACCACAGCGCCGGACAGGGGGTCTGATCATCATGGCCGACACACCCACACCACGAGTCGCCACCGCTCCGGGCCGTACCCCCACCGACCTCACACAGGGCGGCAAGACCAAGGCCGGGATCGGTGAATCCACCCTGCGGCCCGACGGCACCCTCAAGGTGACCGGCGAGTTCGCCTACTCCTCGGACATGTGGCACGAGGACATGCTGTGGGGCTTCACCCTGCGCAGTACCACCGCGCATGCCGAGATCAGGTCGATCGACACGGCCGAGGCGCTGGCCACCCCCGGTGTCTATGCCGTCCTGACCTACGACGACCTGCCCACCGACGTGAAGAACTACGGCCTGGAGATCCAGGACACGCCGGTTCTCGCGCACGGCAAGGTACGCCACCACGGGGAGCCGGTGGCGCTGGTCGCCGCCGACCACCCGGAGACCGCGCGCCGCGCCGCCGCCAAGATCAAGATCGACTACGCCGAGCTGCCGGTCGTCACCGACGAGGCCTCCGCCACCGCCGAGGGCGCCCCGCTGATCCACGAGAACCGCGACGACCACCACGTGGGCCATGTCCCGCACCCGAACATCGTCCACCGCCAGCCGATCGTCCGCGGCAACGCCGACGAGGCCGCCAAGAAGGCCGATGTCATCGTCTCCGGCGAGTACGTCTTCGGCATGCAGGACCAGGCCTTCCTCGGCCCGGAGTCCGGCCTCGCGGTGCCCGGCGAGGACGGCGGCGTCGATCTGTACGTCGCCACCCAGTGGCTGCACTCCGACCTCCGCCAGATCGCCCCGGTCCTCGGCCTGCCCGAGGAGAAGGTGCGGATGACGCTCTCCGGCGTCGGCGGCGCGTTCGGCGGCCGCGAGGACCTGTCGATGCAGATCCACGCCTGTCTCCTGGCGCTGCGCACCGGCAAGCCCGTAAAGATCGTCTACAACCGGTTCGAGTCCTTCTTCGGACACGTCCACCGGCACCCGGCGAAGCTCTGGTACGAGCACGGCGCCACCAAGGACGGCAAGCTCACGCACCTCAAGTGCCGCATCGTGCTGGACGGCGGCGCCTATGCGTCCGCCTCCCCGGCCGTCGTCGGCAACGCCTCCTCGCTCGCCGTCGGCCCGTACGTGGTCGAGGACGTCGACATCGAAGCCATCGCGCTCTACTCCAACAACCCGCCCTGCGGCGCGATGCGTGGCTTCGGCGCGGTCCAGGCGTGCTTCGCCTACGAGGCGCAGATGGACAAGGTCGCCAAGAAGCTGGGCCTGGACCCGGTCGAGTTCCGGCAGCTCAACGCCATGGAACAGGGCACGCTCATGCCCACCGGCCAGCCGGTCGACTCGCCGGCCCCGGTCGCCGAACTCCTCCGGCGCGTCAAGGCGATGCCGCTCCCCCCGGAGCAGCAGTGGCTGGCGGCCGGTGAGGGCGCCGATGTCCGTGCGCTGCCGGGCGGACTGTCCAACACCAGCCACGGCGAGGGCGTGGTCCGCGGCATCGGCTACGCCGTCGGCATCAAGAACGTCGGCTTCTCCGAGGGCTTCGACGACTACTCCACCGCCCGGGTGCGGATGGAGGTCGTCGGCGGCGAGCCGGTCGCCACGGTCCACACCGCGATGGCGGAGGTCGGCCAGGGCGGTGTCACCGTCCATGCCCAGATCGCCCGTACGGAACTGGGGGTCCAGCAGGTCACCATCCAGCCGGCCGACACCCAGGTCGGCTCCGCGGGGTCGACGTCCGCCTCCCGCCAGACCTATGTCACCGGCGGCGCGGTCAAGAACACCTGTGAGCACGTCCGGGAGCAGGTCCTCGACCTCGGCCGGCGCAAGTTCGGTACGTACCACCCGGCGTGGGCGACCGCCGAACTCCTGCTGGAGGGCGGCAAGGTCGTCACCGACGGCGGCGAGGTCCTCGCCAACCTGGCGGACGTCCTGGAGGGTGAGGCGGTCGACCTGGAGCTGGAGTGGCGGCACCGCCCGACCGAGCCCTTCGACCTGCACACCGGCCAGGGCAACGGTCACGTCCAGTACTCCTTCGCGGCGCACCGCGCGGTCGTCGAGGTGGACACCGAACTCGGCCTGGTGAAGGTCATCGAGCTGGCCGTCGCCCAGGACGTCGGAAAGGCGCTCAACCCGCTGTCCGTCGTCGGCCAGATCCAGGGAGGCACCACCCAGGGCCTGGGCGTGGCGGTCATGGAGGAGATCATCGTCGATCCCAAGACCGCGAAGGTGCGCAACCCGTCCTTCACGGACTACCTCATCCCCACGATTCTCGACACCCCGACCATCCCGGTCGATGTGCTCGAACTCGCCGACGAGCACGCCCCGTACGGGCTGCGCGGCGTCGGCGAGGCCCCCACCCTGTCGTCCACCCCGGCCGTCCTCGCGGCGATCCGGAACGCGACCGGGCTGGAGCTCAACAAGACGCCGGTACGTCCCGAGCACCTCACCGGCACATAGAGAGCCGTCCGGGACGACCCCGGACACCGGTCTCCGGGCGGTGCGTGTCAGGGGTGTCCCTGTCCGTCCTCCTCCGCGCACCGCCCGGAGTCCCACGCCGCACCACGCAGTCGCTGCTCCGCCCCGGCGGAGCCAGTACCCCATCGTTCGTCTCGGGCCGTCCCCCGGGTCGTGCAGCCGAAGTTCCATCCCAAATCTCGCACTCGAGGCGAGTGCCCCTTTGAACCTTGGGAGTAAGGCACCATGACCCAGCAGTCCACCGAGCCGAGGACCACGGCGGAAGAGGCGGGCGACGGCTCGCGCCAGCCCGCCGGCCGGTCCTGGCTCGACCGGTACTTCCACATCTCCGACAGAGGATCGACGCTCGCGCAAGAGGTGCGCGGCGGCATCACCACCTTCATGGCGATGTGCTACATCCTCCTGCTCAACCCGCTGATCCTCTCGACCCCGGACGTGGAGAAGAACACCCTCGCGCATGCGGGCGTGGTCACCGCGACCGCGCTGGCCGCGGCGGTCTCCACGCTGCTGATGGGCTTCATCGGCAAGGTACCGCTGGCCCTGGCGGCCGGCCTCAACGTCTCCGCCGCCCTGACCGCACAGGTGGTCCCGAACATGACCTGGCCGCAGGCCATGGGCATGTGTGTGATCTACGGCGTGGTCATCTGTCTGCTGGTGGTCACCGGCCTCCGCGAGATGATCATGAACGCCATCCCGCTGGCGCTCAAGCACGCGATCACCATGGGCATCGGTATGTTCGTCGCCCTGCTGGGCCTGGTGAAGGCCGGCTTCGTGGGCAAGGGCGAGGGCGGCCCCGTCACCCTCGGTCTCAACGGACAGCTGTCCGGCTGGCCGGTCCTGTTCTTCTGCGTGACCCTGCTGCTGATCTTCATGCTGCAGGCCCGCAAGATACCCGGCGCGATCCTCTTCGGCATCGTGGCCGGCAGCGTGCTCTCCATCGCCGTGACCAGGATCGGCGGCCTGACGGCCAAGGACTGGGGCGGTACGCCCCCCGAGCTGAGCGGCGGCGCGGTCGCGATGCCCGACTTCGGCCTCTTCGGCCATGTCGAGTTCGGCGGCTGGGGCTCCATCGGCGCGCTCAGCGTCGGCATGATCGTCTTCACCCTGGTACTGGCCGGCTTCTTCGACGCCATGGCCACCATCATCGGCGTCGGCACGGAGGCCAAGCTGGCCGATGACAAGGGCCGGATGCCGGGCCTGTCCAAGGCGCTGTTCGTGGACGGCGCGGGCGGTGCTCTCGGCGGTCTGGCCGGCGCCTCCGGACAGACCGTGTTCATCGAATCGGCGAGCGGCGTCGGCGAGGGTGCACGCACCGGTCTGTCGTCCGTCGTCACCGGCCTGTTCTTCGCGGCCTGCCTGTTCTTCACCCCGGTCACCCAGCTCGTACCGGCCCAGGTGGCCTCGGCAGCCCTCGTCGTCATCGGCTCGATGATGATGAGCGCCGCCGGCCACGTGGACTGGCGCGACCGCTCGGTGTCCATCCCGGTCTTCCTGACCGTGGTCATGATGCCCTTCACCTACAGCATCACCGCAGGTGTGGGCGCCGGCGTCATCGCCTACGTTGCCATTAAGGCGGCACAGGGCAAATGGCGCGAGGTCGGCGGCTTCATGTGGGTGCTGACCGCGATTTTCGTCCTCTACTTCTCGCTCCATCCGATCGAGCAGTGGCTGGGCGTCAAGTAACCGCCCGCCCTCCCCATCCGTCCGTAAGGAGACCGACATGCTGGACATCGCCGAAGAGCTGCACCGGTGGGTCGGGCAGGGCCGCGACTTCGCGGTGGCCACCGTGGTGGCCACCCATGGCAGCGCGCCCCGCCGGCCCGGCGCCGCCCTGGCCGTCGACAGTGACGGCACGGCGATCGGGTCGGTCTCCGGCGGATGTGTGGAGGGGGCGGTGTACGAGCTGTGCCAGGAGGCGCTGCAGACCGGTGAGCCGGTCCTGGAGCGCTTCGGCTACAGCGACGAGGATGCCTTCGCCGTGGGCCTGACCTGCGGCGGCATCATCGACATCCTCGTGCAGCCGATACGGACGGCCGTCCGGCGCCCGGCAGGCGGCGGAGCGCCGGGGGAGCCGGCGGACGGTACCGCCGACACGCTCACCGCCGGGCTGGCCGCCGCCGCCACGGGGGAGGCGGCGGCGGTCGCCCGGATCATCGACGGCCCCGCAGAACTTCTCGGCCGCGCCCTGGTGGTCCGCCCCGACGGCAGCCACACCGGCACCCTCGGCGGCCACCCCGCCCTCGACCGCACCGCGATCGCGCAGACCCGTGCCCTGCTGGACGCCGGGCGCACCACGACGATCGAGATCGGCGCGGGCCCGGCACCCGAGGACGACGCCACCGGCGAAGGCGCCGCACAGCCGAGCGGGGCGCAGTGCGGCCAGCCCGTCCTCCTCCTCGTGGAATCCTCCGTCCCCGCGCCCCGCATGATCGTCTTCGGCGCCATCGACTTCGCCTCCGCGCTGGTCAAGGTCGGCAAGTTCCTCAACTACCACGTCACGGTCTGCGACGCCCGCCCCGTCTTCGCCACCCGCACCCGCTTCCCGGACGCCGACGAGATCGTCGTCGACTGGCCGCACCGCTACCTGGACTCCCAGGACCTGGACTCCCGCACGGTGCTGTGCGTGCTGACCCACGACGCCAAATTCGACGTACCGCTGCTGGAGCGGGCGCTCAAGCTCCCGGTCGCCTACGTCGGCGCGATGGGCTCGCGCCGCACCCACCTGGACCGCCTGCGGCGGCTGCGCGACACCGGCCTGACCGAACTCGAACTCAACCGGCTGCGCTCGCCCATCGGCCTCGACCTCGGCGCCCACACCCCGGAGGAGACCGCGCTGTCCATCGCCGCCGAGATCGTCGCCAACCGCCGCGGCGGCACCGGCGTACCGCTGACCGGCGCACACACCCCCATCCACCACGACACGGCCCGGCCGGTGGGGCGGATCGGGTCGGTGGCCTGAGGGCGTGGGACCCGCCGGCCGGCAGGCGTCGTCGCGCACGGCGCTCTCCGCCGGTGTCGTGTCTCAGCCGCCAGACCGCCAGACCGCCGGGCCGACGGCGTACGGCGGCGGAACGGCCCGTGCCTGCGGGCCAGCCGCGCCGGCGCAAACGGCGTGGCGGCCTCGGGGGCTCCGTCTCCCTGAACCAGCGTGGTCACCAGCGCCTCGGTGGCCGGCGCCAGCATCAGCCCCAGCATGTTGTGACCACAGGCGGCGAGCACCCGGGCGGTGCCGGGGACCGGACCGATCAGCGGCAGCCCGTCGGGCGTCATGGGGCGCGAGCCGACCCACTCCTCCTGCCGCGCCGACCAGTCCACCTCAGGCAGATACGGGCCCGCGGCCGCCGCGATGGCCCGCACCCGGCCGGCCCGGAACCGGTCGTGGGCGGAGTCGAACTCCATCGTCCCGGCAACCCGCACCCGGTCTCGCAACGGTGTCAGGACGACATGTGCGGAGCCGAGGTGCACCAGCCGCCGCAGCGGCCGCTCGGTCCGTACGGAGAAGCTGTAGCCCTTGCCGGGGAACAGCGTGACCGCGGTGCCCAGGCCGCGCAGCAGCTCGCGGGAGCGGACACCGGCCGCGATCACCGTGCGGTCCGCGTGGTGGCTGCCCGCCGTGGTGTGCACCGCCACGCCGCCGGGGTACTCCTCGACGTCCGTGACCCGGGCGCCCTCCACGACGCGTACGCCCTTCGCGCGCAGCCGCGCCGCCAGCCGGTCGACGAACAACGACGGGTCCAGCGACCACTGGTCCTCGACGAGGAACCCGGCGCTGCGGGTGCCGCGGCTGCCGGGCGGAGGCCATCGCCCTGTACCTCGCCTGCCTGACGGAGCTGGTCCTCGATTCCCCGGGGAGCCGGCCGCCCACCGGTACGGCACCGGCGCACCGCCCGGACCGCCGGCCACGCAACCCGGCGGTGAGCAGCGGTAACGGACCGGGCCGGACCGGAAAACGGGATGAAGGTCCCGACGCACCGAGTTAGCGTCCCGGGGTGACCACTGACGACGCCGCCCGCGCCACCGTGAACATCCGGGATCTCCCCGCGGCCGACTGCGACCAGGCCCTGGACATGTGCTACTCCGTCTTCCATCTGCAGCCCGGCGACAAGACCCGGAGTTTCCACGGGGATCTGCTGCGGGCCGGCCTCCGGGTCGGTGCGTACGACGGCGCACAGCTGGCCGGACTGGCCGGGGCGCACCGCCGCACCCTCTCCGTACCGGGTGGCCGACTTCCTTGTGCCGCGGTGGACTTCGTCACCGTGCTGCCCACCCACCGGCGCCGTGGCGTCCTCACCTCGATGATGGACGGGCTCTGGCGCCGCTGTGCCGCCGACGGGCGGCCACTGGCCTGCCTCTGGGCGTCCGAGAGCGCCATCTACGGACGCTACGGCTTCGGCGCCGCCACCGAGTTGTACGGCATCGAGATCGACACGTCCCGCCCGCTCGCCCTGCGCCTCGCCCCCGACAGCCGTCCGCTGCGGCTGATCGACCCGGCCGAGGCACCCGCGGTCCTCGCACCGCGCTACGACGCGACCCTGCCGCAGCGCGCCGGCCGCTTCACCCGCGACGCGAGCTGGTGGCGCGCCGGGGCGCTGGACCTCAACGGCGCCCGGATGAACGCCGGTCAGGACGGGTTCGGAGCGGCGCGTGTCGTGGTGCTCGGCGCCCCCGGTGAGGAGCCCGGCGGCTATGCGGTCTACCGCACCCGCGGCCCGGGGGAGGGCCGCACCGGAGCGGTCTTCGTCGGCGAACTGGAGGCGGAGTCCGCACCGGCCGCCGCCGCCCTGTGGTCCTACCTCGCCTCGATCGACCTCACCTCGGTCGTGCGGGTCCAGGGCCGCCCCGCCGACGACCCTCTCCTGTACCTCGCCGCCGACCGTGACCAGGTACGCGTCACCGGGCAGGAGCCCAACCTGTGGCTCCGGCTGGTGGACGTCGACGCCGCGCTGACCGCCCGCTCCTGGGCGGCCCCCGTCGACCTCGTCCTCGATCTGCGCGACACCGGCCTGCCCGCCAACGCGGGCCGCTTCCGGCTGACCGCGGGGCCCGGCGGCGCCACCTGGGAACCCGTCGACGAGGCTCCCGATATCTCCCTGGACGTAAGGGAGTTGGGCTCCTGCTACCTCGGTGGCACCCCCCTGCGGCACTTCGTTCACGCCGGTCTGGCCACCGAACACACCCCGGGCGCGGTCCGCCGCCTGGACGCCGCCCTGCAGACCGAGTGGCTGCCCTTCACCGGGGAGAACCACTGAGCGACGGGCGCGGTCGGGCCGGGGTGCCCGCCCCGGCCGCCGCAGCCCGCGCCCCCGCCCCTCAGCCCGTTCCCCCGGACCGCCGCGGCCGCAGCGCCGCCATCACGAACACGTCATGCCACGCGCCGTCCCAGAAGAGAGCCTCACGCATCCGGCCTTCCACTTCGAAGCCGCACTTCTCGTACGTACGCCGGGCGCGCGGGTTGTAGTCGAAGACCTCCAGCTGGACGCGGTGCAGCCCCACCCGGTCGAAGGCGTAGTCGAGAAGCAGCCGGATCGCCTCGCTGCCGATGCCGCGGCCGGTGGCGTCCGGGGTGAGGGCGATCCGGAAGCTCCCGTGGGCGTTCGGCGGATCGATCCCGCTCAGGGCGAGTTCGCCCAGGAAGCCGCCGGTTTCCCGGTCCTCGATGGCGAGGTCCAGCCGGTCCGCGCGGTCGGCACTGCCGGCGCACCACGCCTGCATCTCCTCCAGCGTGAAGTCATGATGGGTGCCGGTCAGCCGGCGGGTCTCCGGGTCCACGGCGGCGGTGTGGAAGGCGGCCGCATGCCGTGACGACAGCGGTGCGAGGCGGATCCGGGCGCCTGTGAGCACCGGCTTCTCGGAGAGGGCGGTGGCGTCGATCATGGGGTGATGATGTCCGGGCCGTGGGGCGTACGGCAACGGAATTGACCGGGCGGGGGAGTGCCGGACCGGGTGGGGGCGGGCCGGCTCAGCAGGAGCGGGCCGGAAAGGGGGAGGCGTGGAGCTGCGGCAGGTGCGGTACTTCGTCATGGTCGCGCAGGAGCTGCACTTCGGGCGGGCTGCCGAGAAGCTGCACATCGTGCAGTCGGCGGTGAGCCAGCAGATCAGACGGCTGGAGCGGGAGTTGCAGACCGAGCTGTTCGACCGTTCGGCGCGCCAGGTGCGGCTGACCGCCGTCGGCGAGCGGTTTCTGCCGGAGGCGCGGGCACTGCTCGCCGCCGAGCAGCGCGCCCGCGCCGTCGTCGCCGAGTTCGCCGAGGTCCGGGCCGCCACCCTGCGCGTGGGGACCAGTACGGGCCTGGGCGCCCATCTGGACCGCGTGCTGGAGGCGCTGGCAGATCTCGCCCCGAAGATCCGGGTGGAGCTGGTGGCGGCGCGGGCCCGGGAGCGGCTCGACCGGGTGGCGTCCGGCGAGCTGGCTGCCGCGTTCCTCCGCGGTGAGCCGCACGACGGACAGCGGGACGGCCTGCGCTTCGTTCCGCTGTGGCAGGACCCGCTGGTGGCGGTCGTCCCGGCCCGCCACCCGCTGGCCGCCTCGCGGGACACCGTCGCGCTCGCCGAACTCGCTCCCGTCCCGTTGGTATTGACCGCGCGACGCCACAACCGCGCCCTGGTCGATCTGGTCGTCGACGCCTGCCACGGCGCCGGCTTCACCCCCGTCACCGGGCCCGCCTACGGCTCGCTGGACGACACCCTGACGGCGATCGGCGCCGCCGGTGCGACGGACGGGCTGTGGACCGTCGTCTACGCCTCGCACGCCGCCCGGCTGAGCACCCCCAGAGTCGCCTTCCTGCCGTTCCGCGACCCGGGCATGGAACTCACCACCTCGGTCGCGGTGCGCCGTACCGACTCGCCGGCCGGACTGGATTTGCTGCTGCGGGCCTGTGCGGTGACGGACGACGGCGCGGCGTCCGATCTCGATCGTTGATCGCTGTGTGCGCGATCCGCTTCTTGGTCGCTCGGCCCGTTCGCGATGGACTGAGGACACGCCGGCCAACCACCGGAAACCGGGGGTAACCCGGGCGCACCGCAGGCCGCGGAACACGGGGAGTCCCTGTGTCCCACTTCCCAACGGCCGTAGATGACAAGGGAGTTACGTCATGCCGATCGTCACCGTCCAGCAGGGTCCGCGCAGCGTCGAGCTGAAGCGGGAACTGGTCCGGCAGATCACCGACGCGTTCGTCGACGCGTACCGGATTCCCGCCGAGACCGTGCAGGTCTGGATCCAGGAAGTCCCCACCGACAGCTGGGGCGCGGCGGGCACGCTGACCGCCGACAAGTAGCCGACGAGCGGCGGGCCGGTCTTCACGGGGGAGGACCGGCCCACGCCTCGCCTTACGGGAGTCGCCGTACGGGAGTCGCCGTAGGGGAGTCGCCGTACGGGAGTCCCCTGACGGGAGTCGCCGTAGGGGAGTCGCCCCACGGGAGCTCCCCTCACGGGAGCGCCCCGGCCCGCCGGGCCGCGATCACCGCCTGCAGCCGGGTGTGCGCCCCCAGCTTCCGCATACAGGACCGGAGATAGCTCTTGACCGTCTCCGGGCGCAGCCCCAGCCGCCGCGCCACCACCGCATTCGTCGCGCCCGACGCCACACAGGCCAGTACGTCCACCTCGCGCGGCGACAGCACCGGGCCCGCACCGTCCGCGTCGGGCCGCCTCGACGAGGCCGCCGCGAGCCGGCCGCACGCCCCCAGCAACTCCTGCCGCAGCAGCGGGTCGCCGACCCGCTGGGCCAGCGCGCGCAGCTCACCGTGCGCCTCCCGTACCTCCTCCCACCTCGCCGGATCGGCGGCCGCCGACGAGGGGGGCGCCTCCCGTGTCCGCAAGGCATGGGGGAGGACCTCCGACAGCAGCCGCGCCGCCTCGTCCTGCAGCACGAGCGCCTGCTCCAGCTCCCGCGCCGCCTCCACGGCCGCCGACAGCGGCCGGTCGCCGAGCCGCACCGGCCGGCGCAGCGCCCCGTACAGCACCCCCCGCACCCGGCGCCGGACGATCACCGGTACCGCGAGCACCGACCGCAGCCCCTCCGCGGCCACCGCCGCGTCGTATTCATGGCTGATCACCGACGAGACGCTGTAGTCGGTCACCGCGAACGGCCGGGACAGTGCCACGGCCTTCCCGCCCAGCCCGTTGCCCTGCAGAATGTCCAGGCCGTGCAGCACCGCGGTCTCCGTACCGGCCAGCTCATTGATGCGATAGCGCCCCGTGCCGGCCAGCAGACCGCCGAACGCCACCGGCAGCCCGCTGGCCCGCCGTAGCCGCGACAGCGCCGTCCGTACGTCCACCGAATCGTTCGCCGCCGACTCGCGCTGCACGCCGATACCTCCGCTTCCCCCCGTTCGGGGGTGGTGAGACCTGCGCCACTGATTACACGATGGCAGGGAGCGGTGCGGCAATGAGGAGGACACATGACGGACACGGAAAACGCTGCGACGGGTCGCGCACCGGCCGCCACCAAGGCGTTCCGGGCGGCGCGGGATTTCCTGCTGCGGCACCGGGAGGACTATGAAGCGGCCCGTGCGGGCTTCCGCTGGCCCCGCCCCGACCACTTCAACTGGGCGCTGGACTGGTTCGACGTCATCGCCCGCGACAACGGCCGCACCGCGCTGCACATCGTCGAGGAGGACGGCGGCGAGACCGTGCTGAGCTTCGAGGAGCTGCGCCGCCGCTCCGACCAGGCCGCCAACTGGCTGTCCGCCAAAGGGGTACGGGCCGGCGACCGCATCGTCGT
Organism: Streptomyces sp. NPDC048434; assembly: GCF_043200375.1. Taxonomy (NCBI): domain Bacteria; kingdom Bacillati; phylum Actinomycetota; class Actinomycetes; order Kitasatosporales; family Streptomycetaceae; genus Streptomyces; species Streptomyces sp. NPDC048434. Next base: position 487,132 of record NZ_JBICXQ010000001.1, read on the forward strand.
GATGCTCGGCAACCAGGCGGAACTGTGGGAGACCGCGCTGGCCGCGATGAAGCTGCGCGCCGTCGTCATCCCCGCGACACCCCTGCTGGGCGCGGCCGATCTCCACGACCGGATCGACCGCGGCCGGGCCCGCCATGTCATCGTGCGCGCCGCGGACACCGACAAGTTCGCCGCCGTACCGGGCGACTACCACCGGATCGCGGTCGGCGGCGCGGTGGACGGCTGGCTGGCCTACGAAGAGGCGTACGACTGTCCCGACAGCTATGAGCCGGACGGTCCCACCCGGGCCGACGACGCCCTGATGCTCTACTTCACCTCCGGCACCACCGCCCGCCCCAAGCTCGTCGAGCACACCCACGCGTCCTACCCCATCGGTCATCTCGCGACGATGTACTGGATCGGCCTGCGGCCCGGCGATGTGCATCTGAACATCTCCTCGCCCGGATGGGCCAAGCACGCCTGGTCCAATCTCTTCGCGCCCTGGAACGCCGAGGCCACCGTCTTCATCCACAACTACACCCGCTTCGACGCGGCCCGGCTGATGGCCGAGATGGACCGGGCCCACGTCACCAGCTTCTGCGCCCCGCCCACCGTCTGGCGGATGCTCATCCAGGCCGATCTGACGGCGCTGCGCACCCCGCCGCGGGAGATCGTCGCCGCCGGCGAACCGCTGAACCCGGAGATCATCGAGCAGGTGCGGCAGGCCTGGGGCGTGACGATCCGCGACGGCTTCGGACAGACCGAGACCGCCGTCCAGGTGGCGAACACCCCGGGCCAGACCGTCAAACCGGGCTCCATGGGCCGGCCCACCCCCGGCTTCGACGTCGTCCTGCTCGACCCGGTCAGCGGCGCACCGGCCGACGAGGGAGAGATCGCCCTCGACCTCTCCGCCCGGCCGGTCGGCCTGATGACCGGCTACCACGGCGACCCGGCACGCACCGCGGAGGCGATGGCCGACGGCTACTACCGCACCGGCGACATCGGCTCCCGCGACAGCGAGGGCCGGCTCACCTACGTTGGGCGCGCCGACGACGTCTTCAAGGCCTCCGACTACAAGATCTCGCCGTTCGAGCTGGAGAGCGCCCTGCTGGAGCACGAGGCGGTCGCCGAGGCCGCCGTGGTGCCGGCCCCGGACCCGCTGCGGCTGTCGGTGCCCAAGGCGTATGTCGTGCTGGCGGCCGGGTGGTTGCCCGGCCCGGAGACCGCGAAGCTGATCTTCGAGCACTCCCGCGAGGTCCTGGCCCCCTACAAGCGCATCCGGCGGCTGGAGTTCGCCGAACTGCCGAAGACCGTCTCCGGCAAGATCCGCCGTATCGAACTGCGTGAGCGCACCGCGCAGGGCGACGGCGGCGCCGAGTACCGGGAGGAGAACCACCGATGAGCCAGCCGCACCAGGAACTGTCGTACGCCAGCGGGGCCGCCGAGCAGCCGCTGCTCGGCCACACCATCGGCACCGATCTGGCCCGCGCCATCGCCCGGTTCGGCGACCGTGAGGCGCTGGTCGAGGTGGCGAGCGGCCGCCGCTGGACCTACACCGAACTGGGCCGCGCGGTCGACGAGGTGGCACTCGGCCTGCTCGCCAAGGGCGTCCGCAAGGGCGACCGGGTCGGTATCTGGGCGCCCAACTGCGCCGAATGGGTCCTCGTCCAGTACGCCACCGCGCGGATCGGCGCCATCCTCGTCAACGTCAACCCGGCCTACCGCGTCCACGAGTTGGCGTATGTCCTGCGACAGGCCGGTATCACCGTCCTGGTCTCCGCGACCCACCACAAGACCAGCGACTACCGCCGGATGATCGAGCAGGTGCGCGCCGAGAGCCCGGCGCTGCGCGATGTGGTCTACATCGGCGACCCGACCTGGGGCGGGCTGCTGGCGGCCGGCGCCAGCGTCCCGCACACCGAACTCGCCGAGGGGGAAAAGGCCCTGGCCGCCGACGACCCGGTCAACATCCAGTACACCTCGGGCACCACCGGCTTCCCCAAGGGCGCCACCCTCTCCCACCACAACATCCTCAACAACGGCTACTGGGTCGGCGAGACCGTCGCCTACACCGAGCAGGACCGGGTGTGTCTGCCGGTGCCCTTCTACCACTGCTTCGGCATGGTCATGGGAAACCTCGGCATCACCTCGCACGGCGCCTGCATCGTCATCCCGGGCCCCGCGTTTGATGCCGCCACCACCCTCCAGGCCGTCCAGGACGAGCGCTGCACCTCCCTCTACGGCGTCCCCACCATGTTCATCGCCGAGCTCAACCACCCCGACTTCGCCGGCTTCGACCTCTCCTGCCTCCGCACCGGCATCATGGCGGGCTCGCCCTGCCCGGAGGAGGTGATGAAGCGGGTGGTCGCCGAGATGCACATGGCCGAGGTCTCCATCTGCTACGGCATGACCGAGACCTCCCCGGTCTCCACCCAGACCCGGCGCGACGACGACCTCGCCCACCGCACCGGGACCGTCGGCCGGGTGCTGCCGCACATCGAGGTGAAGGTCGTCGACCCGGCGAGCGGGGTGACCGTGCCCCGCGGCACCCCCGGCGAGCTGTGCACCCGCGGCTACAGCGTGATGCTCGGCTACTGGGAGGACCCCGAGCGCACCGCCGAGGTCATCGACGCCGCCCGGTGGATGCACACCGGCGATCTCGCGGTGATGAACGACGACGGCTATGTCCGGATCGTCGGCCGCATCAAGGACATGATCATCAGAGGCGGCGAGAACGTCTACCCGCGCGAGATCGAGGAGTTCCTCTACTCCCACCCCAAGATCGCCGATGTCCAGGTCGTCGGCGTCCCCGACGAGAAGTACGGCGAGGAGATCGCCGCCTGCGTCATCCTCCGTGACCCCGAAGACCCGCTCACCCGCGATGAGTTGGCCCGCTACTGCCGCTCCCGCCTCGCCCACTACAAGGTGCCGCGCCACCTCCACCTCCTCGACGCCTTCCCGATGACCGTCAGCGGCAAGGTCCGCAAGATCGAGCTGCGGGAGCGGCTGGCGGAGGAACTGGGGCGAGTGTCGCCATGACCCGCGCCCGGCGGTCAGCGGGGCACGTCCCCGCCCGCCGTGCCGCGGGGAATACGCGTCGTGGGCGAGTGCGCAGCACGAACCGCTCCGCTCACCTGCAGGTCCTGCAGGTCCTGCTTCAGCCGGCCGGCTCTCCTGCATCGGAGTAGATCACCAGTGTCCGCTCCGGCTGTTCGGCGAGGTGGAATGCGGTGTACGTGAAATCGACCGCCCCGCGTCCCGGGCACCGTAGCCGTTTCCGTCCGCCGTGCCGCGCCTGCACGTCGTACCGCGGCCACCAGGCGGACACCTCCGGGCTGCCCGCCTTCAGCTCGTCGATCAGCCGGGTGTAGCGGGCGTCGCCGGGGTGGTGCCCGGCCAGCGTCCGCAGCCGGGCGAGCAGGCCGCGCGCCTCGGGCTCCCAGTCGACCACAACGTCCCGGGCCACAGGTTCGAGGAACACCCAGCGGGCGAAGTTCGCCGGCCGGTCCGCCGCCGCGATGAGGTGCGGAAACAGCTCGTCGGCTGCCTGGTTGTAGCTGAGCACGTCATAGGTGCCGCCGATGATGTACGCCGGGTTCGGCTGGAGCAGGAGCGGGACGGCCGCCACCTCGGCGGCGAGCGGCTCGGGTTCCTCGGCCTCGGCCGCGGGCGCATGACCGGCGAGCTGGAAGAGGTGTCCGCGTTCGTGCCGGTCGAGCCGCAGCACCGCGGCGAGGGCATCGAGCACCTGGTCCGAGGCACGGATGTCCCGGCCCTGCTCCAGGTACGTGTACCAGGTGGCGCTGATCCCGGCGAGCAGCGCGAGTTCCTCCCGGCGGAGTCCCGGCGTCCGGCGTCGTCCGGTTCGTGGCAGGCCGACCTGCTCGGGCGTGATCCGCTCCCTGCGGCTGCGCAGGAAAGCACTCAGCTCACGGCGCTGATCCGGCTGTTTCGGCATGGTGGATGGCATCCCTGGTTCCAGAATAAACGCGCTCTGGATACCAGGCTAAAGCCCCCGCAGACTGGTGCCCGAGCGGGGTTACGGACTCACCGAGGGTGGGTCTGTGGACGGCTCGTCCCGGCACCGGGCGGCTCCGGTGTTTCGGAGCCCGGACGGGGCCGGGCGAGCGCCCGGAACGGTGACGAGCCGGAGCCCGGTGACCAGCCGGATCCCGGAAACGAGCCGGAACCCGGAAACGAGAGGGAAGAGGAAGACACCATGTCGGGAATCGACGGCAAGGTCGTGGCGATCACGGGGGCCGGCAGCGGCATCGGAGAGGCGACCGCGCTGCTGCTGGCCGAGCGAGGCGCCCGCCTCGTCCTGGGGGCGCGCCGAAGCGAGCGCCTCGCGGATCTGGTGGCCCGGATCGAGAAGGCGGGCGGCACGGCCGTGCAGATCCGTACGGATGTGACCCGGCGCGACGACCTGCACGCCCTGGTGGCGCTGGCCGGTGAGCGATTCGGCCGGCTCGACGTGCTGGTCAGCAACGCCGGGGTCGGTACGATCTCGCCCCTCGACGATTTGCGCGTCGACGAGTGGGACCAGATGGTCGACGTGAACTTCAAAGGCGTGCTGCACGGAATCGGCGCCGCGCTGCCGGTCTTCCGGGCGCAGGGCACCGGCCACTTCATCACCACGGCCTCCACCGCCGCCTTTCGCATCGTGCCGGCCATGGCGGTCTACGCCGCTACGAAGTTCGCGGTCCGCGCCCTCTGCGAAGGCCTGCGCCAGGAAGCCGGCGACTCCCTGCGGGTGACCACCGTCTCGCCCGGCCCAGTGGACACCGACTTCGCCGAGGCATCAACGAATCAGCAGGTCAGAGAGCAGATCAAGGAGACCCGGGACCGGATCGCGATCCCGCCCGAGTCGATCGCCCGGGCCATCGCGTTCGCGATCGAGCAGCCGGCCGGCGTCGACGTGAGCGAGATCGTCGTCCGGCCCACCGCCCAGAACTGACCCCGCCGCTCCCCGTGTGGGCGAGTCGTCGGCCGGCGCGTGAGGTGGCGCATCCGGGCGGCTGTTCAGTCCCGCCGCTCCCCGGGCCAGTCGAGCAACAGGCGCGTGGCGCGGGGAAGCGAAGCGACCACGAGGTCGTACGAGTCCTCGATCATGTCGAGGACGAGCCGGTCGGGAAGGTCACCGTCCAGTGAAACGGTGTTCCAGTGCCGCTTGTTGAGGTGATAGCCGGGCACCACCTCGGGGTGTGCCGCTCGCAGCCGCTCCGCCAGCTCGGGCTCGCACTTGAGGCTCACGCTGAGCGGTGTGTCCGTCAGCGTCGTCAGCGCGAAGATCTTGCCGCCGACCTTGAAGGTCGATACGTCCGGGTGCCGCGGAAAGGGACATTCCTGGGTCACACCGTTGAAGTCCAGGCAGACGGTCCGAAGGGTAGGCGCGTCGATCATCCCCGCATTATCTCCGGGGAGGGGCGGGGGCCGCCTGACCGGTCGTCAGGTGACGCCGACCGGCCCGCCCACGGCCGCCGGCCGGCTCTCCGCGGCGACGGCCTGGTGGTCGCACCCTGCCGCGCCTGCCCACCGACCGGACCGGGACGCCGCACCCAGCGCGAAGGTCACCCTCCACGACGGTCACAGGCCGGAACCCGGCCGGCCGGGCTCCCGGCGCATACAGACCCGCGGCCAGCGGTCGAGCCCCAGGGCCGCCTCCTGGGCACGGATCGCCCGCAGCCCCGGTGTGCATTCGGCATCGGCGAGCACCCGGAACCCGATCCGGGCGTAATACGGCGCGTTCCACGGCACCTCGGCGAAGGTGGTCAGGGTCAGCGCGACCGGGCCGCCATCCCGCCCCGCCCGGTCGATGAGGGCCCGGCCGATGCCGTGGTGGGCATGCTCCGGGTGGACCGACACCTGCTCGATGTGGGTGCACCCGTCCACCGGCTCCCACAGCAGAAGGCCGATCGGCCGGCCTTCCACCTCCGCCTGCCCCGCTTCCCCGTACGCGGCCAGTGCCCGGCCGGCCTGCTGAAAGCGCGTCAGCTGGGCGAGCGACGGTGGCTCGTCGTCGGCGACCGATGTCATGCCCAGACCGCGGAACGGCTCACCGGCGGCCCGTTCGACCGCGCGCAGTGCAGGCAGGTCGGCAAGGGAAGGCGGACGGATGATCACCGGGCCAGTGTCGCCGTTTCCGCCGGAAGCGGCCACCGGATTTCCGGGCCCGCCGGGGCGGCGCGGACGACCTCATGGCCCCGCTGTTCCAGTTGCCGGGCGACGGCGCTGCTGAGGGTGCCGGTCGCTCCGATCACGATGATCTTCATGGGGGCCATGCTGCCGGGTGAGCGGCCGCGCAGCCGGCCTTACGAGTCACTTGACGAGCAACTGCGTGCGCCCGTACGGCAGATGATCGATCGCTGGGGTACGTTCCGGTGCCGGCCCTCGGACGGTTCATGGGCGTACTGGCCTGGAACCGGGCGAGCCACGGCCGGCAGCCGTGGACGGCCGGTTCACCCGCCGGATGCGCCGTACTTGATCAGTTCGTCCGCCGGGTCGTTGACCGGCTGCGGGGTGCCGGTGAGGTCCATGACGAACAGCGGGATGTGCAGCTCGTCGGCGCGGGACCGGGCGTCGCGGGCATAGCCGGCGAGCGAGAAGAAGACCGCGATGGCCGAGTTGTTGAGGCCGTTGAGCCAGACGCATTCGATCTCGCGCAGCTTGGTGGCGTGGGTGGTCGGGTCGACCTGGGCGACCACACCCGTACCGCGGAGGTCCACGCCGGAGGCGGTGCGCTCCTGGGTCCGTGCGACATCGGCGTAGCCCAGCCACTTCAGATACTGCTGGGCGGCGGTGACACAGTCGCGGGCGGTACGGATCGTCACCGGGCGGAACGCGGGCCGCAGGGCGGCGCGCGGAGTGACGGGGGCGGGCTGCGGTGCGGGCTTCGGTGCGGGCGGCCCGAACGAGGGGAAGTTCGGCGGCGGTGGGACGGGCGCGGGGGCGACGGGGATCCGTACGACCGTGCCGCAGACGCAGCCGGACTCCGGCGCCGGCCATTCGTCCTGCCGTCCGCAGACCTCGCAGCGCACCTCCACCCAGGAGGCCTGCCAGGTGCGGTGGAGTATCTCGACGGGTACCCCGCCACGCAGCACGGGCATGGTCAGCGGGGCACCGCACGCGCACGGGAAGGTGGGCGGGGTGAAGGCGTTCTCGCGGCGGCACGTGGGGCACCGCACCGGCACGCTGTCGGCCATGGTCGGCTCCTGGCAGGTCGGGCGGCAGACAGGTCGGATCTGCTGCTGCCCCCATGGTCTCTCCAAAGTCGGCTGCAGGGGGGCGATTTGCGAGGAGAAGCGCAGGTGGGGAAGAACAGCAGGGGAGCCACGGCGCACGGAGGGAGCGCACCGTGCGCACAAGGGCCGTGCGGCAGGTGCGGCGCACACTCGGCCCGGAATCCGTGACGTACGGATTCCGGGCCCGCTGTGGTTCCCGTCCGGCAGCACGAGAATCGGGCGCGACAGGACATCGTGCCGCCGGACGGAGTCTGTGGGGTGGGGGAGGAGGCGGGCTCCGTGGTGGGGGAGAGGCCCGCCCTTCTGTCGGGCGGGCACGGCCACCGCACTGGTTCTCCCCGTGTACCGCGGAGCCCGCCCTACCTCTCCGTACCGGCCGGCCACCCCTCAAAAGGGCCGGCCGGTACGGTGCGCAAGGATGCTGACCTCCCGTCAGTCCTCGCGCAGCTCACGGACCTTGGCCTCGACACGCTTGCCGTAGTCCGGGTCGGCGGCGTGGAAGTGAGCGAGATTCTTCTCGATCACGTCGTCGCGGCTGACCTGGGAGAGGCCACCGGCGATGTTGTTCACCAGACGGTTCTTCTCGTCCTCGGACATCAGGCGGTAGAGCTCACCGGCCTGGAAGAAGTCGTCGTCCTTGGTGTGGGCCGGGGCCTCGTGGGTGCCGGTGTGGCCGGCGACGGCCAGCGGGGCGGAGAGCGGCTCGTTCGTCTGGGCCGGGCCGCCGTAGGAGTTCGGCTCGTAGTTCTTGGCGTGCCGGTCGTAGCCGTTGGTGGCCATCAGGCCGTCCCGGCCGTAGTTGTTGGCCCGGGTCGCCTTGGGGGCGTTCACCGGCAGCTGGGTGTGGTTGACGCCCAGGCGGTAACGGTGTGCGTCGGCGTACGCGAACAGCCGGCCCTGGAGCATCTTGTCCGGGGACGGACCGATGCCGGGCACGAAGTTGTTCGGCGAGAAGGCCGACTGCTCGACCTCGGCGAAGACGTTGTCGGGGTTGCGGTCCAGGACCAGGCGGCCCACCCGCTGCAGCGGGTAGTCGCGGTGCGGCCACACCTTGGTCAGGTCGAACGGGTTGAAGCGGTAGTCGGCCGCCTCGGCCGCCGGCATGATCTGCACGTACAGCGTCCAGGAGGGGTAGACGCCCCGCTCGACGGACTGCAGCAGATCGGTCTGGTGGCTGTTCGGTTCCTTGCCGGACAGCTCGGCGCCCTGCTCGGCGTCCAGGCAGCGGATGCCCTGGTTCGTCTTGAAGTGGTACTTGACGAAGAAGGCCTCGCCCTCGGCGTTCGTCCACTGGTAGGTGTGCGAGCCGTAGCCGTTCATGTGGCGGTAGGAGGCCGGGATGCCGCGGTCGCCCATGAGCCAGGTGATCTGGTGGGTCGCCTCGGGGGCGTGCGCCCAGAAGTCCCAGACGTTGTCCGGCTCCTGCTTGCCCGTGAAGGGGTCGCGCTTCTGGGAGTGGATGAAGTCGGGGAACTTGATCGGGTCCTTGATGAAGAACACCGGGGTGTTGTTGCCGACGAGGTCGTAGTTGCCCTCTTCGGTGTAGAACTTCAGGGCGAAGCCACGCGGGTCCCGGGCCGCGTCCGGGCCGCCGAGGTTGTCGGCGACGGTCGAGAAGCGGATGAAGGTCTCGGTCCGCTTGCCGACGGTGCCGAGGAAGTCGGCACGGGTGAAGCCGGTGACATCATCGGTCACCTCGAAGTAGCCGTACGCGCCGGAGCCACGGGCATGGACGACGCGCTCCGGGATGCGCTCGCGGTTGAAGCGGGCGAGCTTCTCCAGCAGGTGCTGGTCCTGGAGGACGACCGGGCCGCCGGCGCCGGCGGTGGCGGAGTTCTGGTTGTCGGCGACGGGGGCGCCAGCCTCCGTAGTGAGAAAGCGCGCCGTCAGCGTGGGCTTCGACATGGTGACCTTCCGTACGAGAGCGCGGAAGTTGGCTTCCGCATGTCGGAGCGTAAGAAGGGCTCCGACCAAACGTCAACAGTTTGTTGAAACAAAGCTGGGTGGTATCCGGGGGGATTCCGGGCGGCGGCCACGCCTGGGCGCGACAGGACAAGTGTCGGCGCAGCCGCCGCCCGGAAGCTGGGGGGACCTGCTCCAGGCCCTAGGCCCGGTGGGCGAACTCGTGCACGGGATCGGTGGCCGCGCCGCCGGACAGGCGTCCCGCAAGCGGCCGGGCCCGTTCCGCGACGGCCCGCTCGGCCCGGACCTCCACGAGGACCGGCCGCCGTGTGGAGACGGCTTCCTTACGTGCCCACTCGACCGCCGAGCGCAGTTCCGCCGGCTCGACGACGTCCCGGCCCGCGCAGCCGTACGCCTCCACGAGCTTCACGTGGTCCGTGACGTGCTCGTCGTCGGCGCCGTGGCCCTCGTACCCGCCGTGGTCTTCGTGGCCGGGGCTGCACAGGATCAGCACGAAGGGCACCTCGTACCGGACCGCGGACGCCAACTCGTCGGCCAGGAGCGGCAATCCGTGGCCGTCGATGACCACGACGACCTCCGCAGTCCGCTCGCCCCGGGAGTCCAGGGCCTTGCGGACGCCGATCGCGGCCGGCACCTCCCAGCCGGGAGGCCGGCCCCGGCCGTGCAGCCGATGCCGTCGTGGAGCGTCCGCAAGAGCGGTGGCAGCGGCGCTCGCCGAGCTGCTGACGAGGTAGGTGTCCGACGCGGCGTCCGGAGGACCCGGCGCACCGAAGACCGCGGTGACCTCCGCCAGGACCCGGGAGGCCGGGAGGGCGTCGGGGCCCGTGTGGCCGGCCCGGTCCGAGGGGACGGGCGGCCGTACGGACCCGGCAGGTGCGGACCCGGCCTGCGCCGTCCCGGCGTGCGGCATTCCGGCCTGCGGGGGCTGGATGTCGAAACCGGGGCGGCGCCCGGCGTCGTACGCGATCTCCACCGTGGCCAGATCCGCCGGGACATCGATCAGGACCGGGCCGGGACGGCCCTCCCGCGCGATCCGGAACGCCTCGCGGAACGCCCCCGGAATCCGCGCCGGATCCTCGATGCGCTCGGCGCGCTTGGTGACCGGACCCGCCAGCCGGACGAGATCCGGTGGGCGGTGCACCTCCTGGTGGGGCGGGCCGCTCCGCCGGCTCGGGCCGGCCGTCTCCCTGCCCGTGAGGCACACCAGCGGGACCGCGTCCTGCCGCGCCGCATACAGGCCGGTGATCAGACGTGCCGCCCCCGGTCCCGCGGTGACCGCGACGACACCGGTCCTCCCCGTCGTACGGGCCCAGCCGTCAGCCATGAACGCGGCGGTCTCTTCGTGCCGCACCGACAACCGCTCGATGCCGCCCGCCTCCGCCATCGCCGCGTACAGCGGGCGAAGGGCGGCCCCGGGGCAGCCGAAGGCGATATCCACGCCCTCGTCCTTCATGATCTGGACGGCCGCCTGTACGGCGGGAATCCGCTGCGCCGCCATGGCCTCAGCTTTCGGTGGGGTGTCCGGAGAGGCGTTCGACGCCGCGGAGGAGGGCGGAGTGGTCGAGGTTGCCGTCGCCCTGGGCGCGGAGGGCGGCGACGAGGGAGGCGACGAGGGTGCCGACGGGGAGGGCGGCGCCGACGGTGCGGGCGGCGTCGGTGACGATGCCCATGTCCTTGTGGTGGAGGTCGATGCGGAAGCCGGGGCGGAAGTCGCGGTGGGTGAAGTTGTCTTTCTTGCGGGTCAGGACGGTGGAGGCGGCCAGGCCGCCGTTGAGGACGTCGAGGGCGGCGGGGAGGTC
>NZ_JBICXQ010000002.1:0-121786 GCF_043200375.1 Streptomyces sp. NPDC048434
TTGCTCAACCCACCACACAACCGCCCCGCCCCCCCCGCCGGGGGGGCCGGCCGGCCCCCCCCCCCCCCCCCGCACCCGGGCGGGGCCGCGGGGGGCGCGCGCCCCCCACGGCCGGTCGTCCTGGGGCTTCCCGATGGGCTAGTCGCGCCGCCCCCGGCCGCCGCGACGGCCGTCCTCGCCCCCACTGTCGTCCGCTTCCTCGTCGGCGCGCGGGCCGAGCAGCTCGTCGGCGAGCGTCGGCAGATCGTCCAGCGGGGTCTCCTCCGCCCATTCGGGGCGGGGGCGGCCGCGTGACGGGTTCTCCACGGGGTGGCCCGTCGCCGGGTCGATCTGCGGGAGTTCGCGGGTGCGCTCGACGCGCGACTCGGCGGGGCCGGACTGCTGCCCCGACGCCGCGCGCCCCGCCTCGGGCGTCTCCTTGCGGAACATCCACGGCGGCACCCGGTCGGCGGGGGCGTCGCCCCGTCGGTCGTCGCCGCGGGCGGCGCCTTCGCCCCGTACGGGCGGCAGCACGGCGGTCTCCTCCACGTCCGGCCCGGCGCCACGGCCGCTCCAGGCGTCCTGCGCGTCCCGCACCGGAGGCAGCACCGCCGTCTCGTCCGCCGCCCCGGGCTGCGGCAGCGACTCCGCCGTCCGCTCGCTGTCCGAGCCGGAACCGGACGGGGCGGCGTCGTCGGAGGTGCCCTGCCCCAGCCGCTTCCGCAGATCCGCGACCGGCGTCTCCGCGGTGGGCGCTTCGGCCGCCTCCGTCTCCTCGGCCGCCGCCCTGGCCTCCGCCGCGGACGCCGCCTCGGCTGCCGCGACCCGGGCCTCTTCGGCGCGCAGCAGAGCCGTTTCGGCCTTGCGCTGCTTCTCCAGGCGGCGCTCCTCCGCCTCCTGGCGCAGCCGCGCCTCCTCCTCGTGCTGCTTGCGCAGCCGCTCCTGTTCGGCCTGCCGGGCCCGCTCCTCGGCCTCGCGGCGCTGCCGCTCCGCCTCCGCGGCCTGCCGGGCCTCCTCGGCGCGCTTACGGGCCTCCTCCGCCTGGTGGGCGGCCTCGCGTGCCCTGATCTCCTCGGCCTCGCGGCGCTTGCGCTCCTCCTCCTCGGCGCGCAGCTTGGCGAGCTGCTCCTGGCGCTCGCGCTCCAGGCGCGCCTCCTCCGCCTTGCGCGCGGCCTCCTCCTCGGCCTTGCGGCGGGCCTCTTCCTCGGCCGCCTTACGGGCCTCGGCCTGCGCCGTGACCTCGGACTCGGACAGCGGGAGCACCTGGTCGAGACGGTGCCGTACGACGGTGGTGACGGCCGCGGGCTCCTGCCCGGCGTCGACGACCAGATAGCGCGCGGGGTCGGCGGCGGCCAGAGTCAGGAAGCCGGCCCGTACCCGCTGGTGGAACTCGGCGGGCTCGGACTCCAGCCGGTCCGGTGCCTCGGTGAAGCGCTCCCGTGCGGTCTCCGGGGAGATGTCGAGCAGCACCGTCAGATGGGGGACGAGGCCGTCGGTGGCCCAGCGCGAGATCCGGGCGATCTCCGTCGGTGCGAGATGACGCCCGGCTCCCTGGTAGGCGACCGAGGAGTCGATGTACCGGTCGGTGATGACGATCGCGCCGCGCTCCAGGGCGGGCCGGATGACGCTGTCGACGTGCTCGGCCCGGTCGGCGGCGAACATCAGCGCCTCCGCACGGTCCGAGAGCCCGGACGTCGAGACGTCGAGGATGATCGAGCGCAGTCGCTTGCCGATGGCGGTGGCGCCCGGCTCGCGGGTCACCACGACCTCGTGGCCCTTGCTCCTGATCCACTCCGCGAGCGCCTCGACCTGGGTGGACTTACCGGCGCCGTCGCCGCCTTCCAGGGCGATGAAGAAGCCGGTGGCGGCGGGCGCCTGCGCCGGGTCGCCGCCACGCAGCGCCTCACGCAGATCGCGCCGCAGCGGTACGCCCTGCCGGTCGTCGACCTTGCCGAGCACCAGGGCGGCAACCGGCAGCAGCAACGCGCCGACCAGCATCAGGGTGTAGGCGGCGCCGCCGTAGGCGAAGTTGAAGGTGCCGCTGCCGAGTTGGTGCGGGCCGATGAGGGCCGCGAGCAGCGGCGCGAGGACGGCGGCGAGCGCGACCGTGAGCCGCACGACGGCGTGCAGATGCTCGGTCGTGCGGGCGGTGCGGGACTCCTCGGACTCCTGCTCCAGCAGCACATGCCCCGTATTGGCGGCGATACCGGCGCTGACGCCGGACAGCAGCGCGAGCACCAGCACCGACGTCGGATCCGGGATCAGCCCCATGGCCAGCAGCCCGAGGCCGGTGGCGGCCACCGCAAGGGCGAGCAGCCGGCGCCGGGGAAGGGCCGGCAGCACCCGGTGGGCACCACGGATGCCGACGGCCGTACCGCCGGTCAGCGCGAGCACCAGCAGCGCGAAGGTGGCCGGGCCGCCGGCCAGGTCGTAGCCGTGCAGGACGGCGAGCGAGACGGCCGCGGCGATCGCGCCGGCCACCGCGGCGCAGGACGCCACCAGGAGCGGGAGCGCGCCCGTACGGCCCTTGTCGACGGCCGTACGGGCCGTGCCGTTCTCCGGCTTCTCGCCCGGTCCCGGCTGTCCGGTCTTCGCTCCCGCGGCCTTCGGGCGGCGCAGTCCCTCCAGGGGGGAGCGCGGTCGCGGCGTCGGCACTCCGGGGAGCTCGATGAAGTAGAGGATCGATACGGAGGCGGCGAACAGACCGGCGGCGACATACGAGCCGAGCGCGGCCTGGTGCAGGTGGAACCAGTCGATGCCGGTGCCCAGCAGCTTGCTGATGAGCGTGACGACCACCAGGGCGGCGGCCGCGATCGGCAGCGACACGAAGCCGGTGCGCAGCGAGAGGCGGCGCAGGGCGTCCATGTTGTCCGGGAGGGGCCGTACGGCGGCGCCCTCAGGGGGCGGTGTGGGCAGCAGCCCGGGTGCGGCGCTCTCCCGCGCGACGGTCCAGAAGCGTTCGGCGACACCGGTGACGAAGACCGTGACCAGCAGCCAGGCCAGTGCGTCGTCCGGCGTCCAGTTGATCCAGAGGGGGGCGATGACCAGCAGCGCGAGCCGCAGCACATCCGCGCCGATCATCGTCCAGCGCCGGTCCAGCGGCCCGGTGGGCGCGGTCAGCGCCGACAGCGGGCCCAGCAGGACGGCCCCGAAGAGCAGCATCGCCAGCATCCGGGCCGCGAAGACCACGGTGACCGCGAGGGCTGCGCCCCGATAACCGCCGCCGAAGACGGGCTCGCCGCCCAGCGGTACGTACAACGCCGCCTGCAGGGCGAGCAGTACGAGGACAAGCATGGACAGGGCATCGCCGATACCCCCGACAAATTGGGCGCTCCACAGTCGCTTCAATGGGGGGAAGCGGAGCAGGGCTCGCACGGCGCGCTCGCGGGAATCCGCCGCTAGCGCGCCTGAAGTGGGGGTCACGACCGTTGGCTGCTCGGCACGCGTCATCCCGCCAGCCTATCGGGAGGGCGCCCGCCGTCGAGCGCCCACCCGAACAAATGGGCGGGCACACCGGAATGCATCCGGTGTGCCCGCCCATGTCCTGCGCTTTTACCGGCGCCGCCGGTAACCGCGCAGGCCTCAGTCCTCCGTCGACGCCGCCGTCTTCTTCGCCGCCGCCGTCTTGGCGGTGGCCTTCTTGGCGGTCGTCTTCTTCGCCGTGGTGGTCTTCTTCGCCGCGGTCTTCTTCGCCGTGGTGGTCTTCTTCGCGGCCGTCTTCTTGGCCGGCGCCTTCTTGGCGGTCGTCTTCTTCGCGGTCTTCTTCGCCGGGCCCTTGGCGCGCTTCTCCGCCAGGAGCTCGTAGCCCCGCTCGGCGGTGACCGTCTCGACGTCGTCGTCCCGCCGCAGCGTCGCATTGGTCTCGCCGTCGGTGACGTACGCACCGAACCGGCCGTCCTTGACCACCACCGGCTTGCCGCTCACCGGGTCCGTGCCCAGCTCCTTCAGCGGCGGCTTGGCGGCGGCCCGCCCGCGCTGCTTGGGCTGTGCGTAGATCACCAGGGCCTCGTCCTGGGTGATCGTGAAGAGCTGCTCCTCGTTCTCCAGGGAGCGCGAGTCGGTGCCCTTCTTGAGGTACGGGCCGTAGCGGCCGTTCTGCGCGGTGATCTCCACGCCCTCGGGGTCCTTGCCGACGACGCGCGGCAGCGACATCAGCTTGAGCGCGTCCGCCAGCGTCACCGTGTCCAGGGACATCGACTTGAAGAGCGAGGCGGTGCGCGGCTTGACCGCGTTCTTGCCGGTCTTCGGGGTGCCCTCGGGCAGGATCTCGGTGACGTACGGGCCGTAGCGGCCGTCCTTGGCGACGATCTGGTGACCGGACTGCGGGTCCATGCCCAGCTCGAAGTCGCCGCTCGGCTTGGCGAGCAGCTCCTCCGCGTACTGCACGGTCAGCTCGTCGGGCGCCAGGTCGTCGGGGACATCGGCGCGCTGATGGCCCTCGGCGTCCTTCTCCCCGCGCTCGACGTACGGGCCGTAGCGGCCGACCCGCAGCTTGATGTCGTCGCTGACGGGGAAGGACGAGATCTCCCGGGCGTCGATCGCGCCCAGGTCCTCGACCAGCTCCTTCAGGCCGCCGAGGTGGTCACCGTCGCCGTTGCCGGCGTCCGAGGCGGCTCCCTCGGCATCGCCCTCGCCGAAGTAGAAGCGCCGCAGCCACGGCACGGACTGCGCCTCGCCGCGCGCGATGCGGTCGAGGTCGTCCTCCATCCTGGCGGTGAAGTCGTAGTCGACCAGCCGGCCGAAGTGCTTCTCCAGGAGGTTGACCACCGCGAAGGAGAGGAAGGACGGGACGAGCGCGGTGCCCTTCTTGAAGACGTAGCCGCGGTCGAGGATCGTGCCGATGATCGACGCATACGTCGACGGCCGGCCGATCTCGCGCTCTTCCAGCTCCTTGACCAGCGTGGCCTCGGTGTAGCGGGCGGGCGGCTTGGTGGCGTGCCCGTCGGCGGTGATCTCCTGCGCGGCCAGCGCATCGCCCTCGGCGACCTGCGGCAGCCGACGCTCGCGGTCGTCGAGCTCGGCGTTGGGGTCGTCGGCGCCCTCCACATAGGCCTTGAGGAAGCCGTGGAAGGTGATGGTCTTGCCGGAGGCGCTGAACTCGGCGTCCCGGCCGTCGGCGGCCCGGCCACCGATCTTGACGGTGACGGAGTTACCGGTCGCGTCCTTCATCTGGGAGGCGACGGTCCGCTTCCAGATCAGCTCGTAGAGCCTGAACTGGTCGCCGGTCAGACCGGTCTCGGCCGGGGTACGGAAGCGGTCGCCGGAGGGGCGGATCGCCTCGTGCGCCTCCTGGGCGTTCTTGACCTTGCCGGCGTAGGTGCGCGGCTTGTCCGGGAGGTAGTCGGCGCCGTACAGCTGCGTCACCTGGGCCCGGGCCGCGGCGACCGCGGTGTCCGAGAGCGTGGTGGAGTCCGTACGCATATAGGTGATGAAGCCGTTCTCGTACAGCTTCTGTGCCACCTGCATCGTGGACTTGGCGCCGAAGCCGAGCTTGCGGCTGGCCTCCTGCTGGAGGGTGGTCGTACGGAACGGGGCGTACGGCGAGCGGCGGTAGGGCTTGGACTCGACCGAGCGCACCGCGAAATCGGTGTTCTCCAGGGCGACGGCGAGCGCGCGGGCGTTCGCCTCGTCCAGATGGAGGACGTCGTTCTTGAGCTGCCCGTTGGAACCGAAGTCACGGCCCTGGGCGATACGGCGGCCGTCGACGCTGTTCAGGCGGGCGGTCAGCACCGACGGGTCGCTGGCGTCGCCGGCCCGGCCGGTGGCAAAGGTGCCGGTCAGGTCCCAGTACTCGGCGGAGCGGAAGGCGATGCGCTCGCGCTCCCGCTCGACGACGAGACGGGTCGCGACGGACTGCACCCGGCCGGCCGACAGCCGGGGCATGACCTTCTTCCACAGGACCGGCGAGACCTCGTAGCCGTAGAGGCGGTCGAGGATACGACGGGTCTCCTGGGCGTCGACGAGCTTCTGGTTCAGGTCGCGCGGATTGGCGACGGCCTCGCGGATCGCGTCCTTGGTGATCTCGTGGAAGACCATCCGGTGGACGGGGACCTTGGGCTTGAGGATCTCCTGGAGATGCCAGGCGATGGCCTCGCCCTCGCGGTCCTCATCTGTGGCGAGGTAGAGCTCGTCGGACTCGGCCAGCAGCTCCTTGAGCTTCTTGACCTGGTCCTTCTTGTCACTGTTGACGACGTAGATCGGCTCGAAGTTGGCGTCGACATTCACGCCGAGGCGGGCCCAGGGCTCGCCCTTGTACTTCGCCGGGACCTCTGCGGCGCCGTTGGGCAGGTCGCGGATGTGTCCGACGCTCGCCTCGACCACGTAGCCAGGGCCGAGGTAGCCCTTGATCGTCTTCGCCTTGGCAGGCGACTCGACGATGACAAGTCGGCGGCCGCCGCCGTCTGCGGTCTCGCTGGTCGGGGACAACTTCGCTCTTCTCTCCGGTCGACGCTGGAAATGCCCCCCGGCCGGACGCTGGGGGTGCACTGCGGTGACGCTTGACGCTGCGGAGTGTGACGGTACCTCCCGGCCCCGTGTCAAACGGAAAAACCCCGCAACGCCACTCGAACGGTAACCCGACTACATGCCTTCATGCCGCCCGGACCGCATCAGGCGCTCGCCACGGGCCCGGGACGCGCCTTGTGGATCATGGCGGCGCCGCACAGCTCCCCGGCGCCCACCTCGGACGTTCCCCGTGCGCCGTGGCTGCGGCGCCGTCGGCGATTTCACACAGTGACGGATCCCCGGCGATGCGCCGCCCGCCCGCGGTCGCACGCCACACCGTCCGCGGACCGGACGACTGCCACAAGGCAGTGCCGGATCCTGTCATTGCCTTGATACAGCACGTGAGCGGGCTGGCAGGATGGACACGGCACGGCTCGCCGTTCGAGTCGAGTACTGCCGTCATCACGCACTCTCGGGGGGACATCACCCATGGCGAACCAGTACCCCGGACCGCCTCCGGATCAGCCGCCCAGCGGGCCCGGCCAGAACCCGTATGCCAAGCCGGACGGCGGGCAGCCCGCCGATACCGGATACGGGTACCCGCAGGGCGGCCGTCCCGGGGAACCCGGATACGGCTATCCGCAGGCCGGCCCGCCGCCGCAGCCCGGATACGGCTACCCGAACGATGTCCCCCCGCCGCCGCCCGCACCCGGTTTCCCGCCGGGCGCTCCGCCGCAGCCGGCGCCCGGTGGATTCCAGAGCGGGCCGGGATTCCAGGGCGGGCCGGGGTTCCAGGCCGGAGCCCAGCCCGGCGGGATGGCGCTGTCCCTCGGCGATATAGCGGTGACCGGCGACACGATCATGACGCCGGCCGGGCCGATGCCGCTCAAGGGCGCGGTGTGGACGGCGACCGATATGTCGCGGACCGAGGAGAAGATGCCGGCGCACGCGGTCGTGCTCGCCATCGTCTTCTTCCTCTTCTGTCTGCTCGGCCTGCTCTTCCTGCTGATGAAGGAGCGGGTGACCACCGGGTTCGTACAGGTCACGGTGAACAGCGGAGGCCGGCATCACTCCACGATGATCCCGGTGCAGTCACGCGAGCAGGTGATGTTCGTGCTCAACCAGGTCAACTACGCCAGGTCGCTGAGCGTGTGAGCCCCGGTGAGTCTTGGGGTCCCGCCGAGCCTGCGGGACCCACCGGGGCGTCGATCCGGACGCGTACCGTCCGCCGGGCGTCGCTCGCCCTCGGCGCCGGGGTGGCGGCCGCGGCCTATCTCTGGCACACCAACCCGCACCAGCCAGGGCAGTTGCTGATCCCCTGCCCGTTCAAATGGGCCACCGGTCTGCTGTGCCCGCTGTGCGGCGGGACGCGGATGGCGTACGACCTGATGCACGGCGATGTCGTGACGGCCTTCCACGACAACGCCGTGCTGCTCACGCTGGCCGGACCGGCCGTGGCGTACGCCGCCGGGCGCTGGCTGGTGGCGGGACTCGGCGGGCGCGTGTACCGGCCACCGCTCTCGGCCCGCGGCAACGCCGTGGTGCTCGGCATTGCCGCGGTGTGGATGATCGCCCGCAACCTTGTCGGCCAGGCCTAGGTCTGCTGTCCCGGCACGTTGAGACGCGGACGGTCCGGGCACGGCCCGGACCGTCGGACGTCAGCGAACGGTGACCGTGACCACCGGCGAGACGGTGTTGCCGGCTCCCATACGGAGCTGGTTGACGCCCTTGAGGCCGAGCTTGACCCGCACCGAGTACGTCCCGCCGGAGTTGACCGGCGTCTGTGCGGGCAGCGAGACCCACTTCGTGCCCTGCTTCTGCTGGACGGTGACCTTGGTGCCGGCCTTGATGCCCTTGGCGGTGCCGGAGATCCGGAACTGCTGCCAGGCGTTGACCGTGGTCGCGCTGGCCTTGGCCGTCAGTGCCGCGGTGGCCGGGGCGGTGGCCACGACCGGCGCGGGCGAGTGGAGGTCCTGCGGCGCGGCGAAGGCCGCCGCCGAGCCGCCGGCGAGCAGGGAGACGGCGATGGCGCCGACGGTGACGTAGCGGAATGCGCGGTTCATATGGGTTCCTCACTCAAGGGTCGGTGAGCCTGCCGGTCGTTGGTGACCTTCACTGAGGAACATGTCCGTCGGCCCGGGAAAGTTCCCGTGTACCACCGCACATCGGCCATCTGTCACAGAACTGTCCGAAAGTGAACGTAGCGCCTCTCGGCGGCAGTTGGGGCCGTCGCCCAACCTGGGGCCGCAGAGCCGACGGCACGGCGGCCCGTGGGACGGCGGCTCGTGGGACGGCGGCTCGTGGGACGACGACTCCCGGCGCGACAGCTGGCGGGACGACGACCCTCGCCTCCCGGCTCCCGGCTCCCGGCTCCCAGCTCCCGGCTCCCCGCTACAACGCTGCCAGCAGCCAGCCGCCCGTGGCCAGGAACACCACCCCGGACAGCAGCGCCGTCACGGTGGCGACCGGACGGCTGACGCCCTCGGCGACCGGCGCACCGGTCCGTACGCACACGCCCGTCCACACCAGCAGTCCTGCGCCGAACAGCGCGAACGCCGCACCGGCGAACGCCTCGGGTCCACTCTCCATGCGGGCAGCGTGGCACTCCAGGACGGCATCCCGGCGAACGCCGGATGAACGACTCCCGCCCGCCCCTGCCTTCCCTCTTCTCCCGGCCCTGTCCCCCGTCCCCCGTCCCCCTTCCCCCGTCTCTCCCCGTCAGCCGCCCGCGGCCACCGGCTCCAGGAACCCCTGCTCGACCAGCATCCGGATCGAGGCCGGCGTACGGTCCCGCAGCAGCACCGGATCCTCGCCGACGAGTTGGGCGATGGCGTCCAGAATCCGCCCGGCCGGCAGCGAGCCGTCACACACCCCGGCGAAGCCCGCGCCAACCGTGTCCACCTTCGTCGCCCGCCGCATACCGCGGTTCTGACGCAGCACCACATGCTCGGGGTCCTCCGCCCCGGGCAGCCCGACCTGCTCCTGCACCACCTCGTCGGCGAGCCGGAAGTGGCCGGCCAGCAGCGCCGCATCGTCCGTGGCGCTCAGATAGTCCTGGCGGGCGAAGTGCCGAACGACGGACTCCCCCAGCGGCTGTTCCACCGGATGCGGCCACTCCTCGACCGTGACGGACGGGGAGTCCGACCCGGACTTGCGCAGCGTGATCCAGCCGAAGCCGATGGCCTTGGTCTTGCGTGCCTCGAACTCGTCGAGCCAGGCGTCGTACCGCGCGGCATACGCCTCGTCACCGGCACGGTGGTCGCCCGCGTCACGCAGCCACAGCTCGGCGTACTGGGTGATGTCCTGCACCTCGCGCTGCACGATCCAGGCGTCGCAGCCACGCGGCACCCAGGAACGCAGCCGGTCGTGCCACTCCTCGCCCGCCACATGCTGCCAATTGGCCAACAGCTGGCAGTACCCGCCGTCGTTGAGATGCGCGGCGGACTGCTGGACGAGCGTCCGGCACAGGTCGTCGCCGCCCATGCCGCCGTCGCGGTAGGTGAGCCGGGCGCCCGGCGAGATCACGAACGGCGGATTGGACACGATCAGGTCGTACGTCTCGTCCCCCACCGGCGCGAACAGCGAGCCCTCCCGCAGGTCCGCCGGCCCCGCCCCGGAGAGCGCCAGGGTCAGCGCGGCGATCCGCAGCGCCCGCGGGTTGAGGTCGGTGCCCGTGACGCGGGTGGCGTGCTGAGCGGCGTGCAGCGCCTGGATGCCGGAGCCCGTACCGAGATCGAGCGCCTTGGCGACCGGCCTGCGCACCGTGATCCCCGCGAGGGTCGTGGAGGCACCGCCGACGCCGAGCACCAGCTGTGAGCGGTCCGCTTCCCCGATGCCCCGGATGCCGCCGGCGCCGCCGACCGCGCAGCCCAGGTCGGAGACGATCCACCAGTCCTGCCCCTCGGGGCCGCCGTACGGGCGCACATCGACACTGGCGCGCAGCTCGTCGCCGTCCTGCACCAGCCAGCCGTCGGCGAGGCAGTCCGCCACCGGCAGCGCGGCCTGCGCCCGCCGCGGCTCCACGGGGCGCTGCAGCAGGAACAGCCGCACCAGGGTCTCCAACGGGCTGTCGCCGCGCGTCGCCCGCAGGGCGGGGACGGTCTCGCTGCGCGCCAGCGCGGCATAGGCCGGCGCGCCGAGCAGATCCAGCAGCCCGTCGGCGGTGAAGGCGGCGGCCAGCAGCGCCTCGCGCAGCCGGGCGGTGCGGGCGTTGCTCTCGGGGTCCTGGACATCTGCGGTGGGGAGGTGCGTACTCACGCCCACCATTGTCGGCCCTGCCACTGACAATCGGCGACGGCCCGGCGCCACACCCTTCTCGGGCGCGTCGCCGGGCCGTACGGAGCCGTTGCTGTGCGCGTGCGCCGCGGGCTTCCCCGCGCGTGGCGGCGTTCCTTTCGCTACGACTTCTTGGACTGCGTCGGGGCCGGGGAGCCGGACGCGGCCGGGTTCTGGCAGCCCTTCTGGGCGGCCATTGCCTTGCCGACATCGCCGGACTCCAGGTTCTTGAAGGCCGCCTCGCTCTGCTTGTTGAGCTTGTTGATCCCGTTGGAGAGAGTGCGCAGACCGTCCGCGAACTTCAGCTTGTCCGAGGTGTCGAGGTTGTTGACCTGCTTCTGGAGGTCCGCGTAGCCCTTGGAGAGCGAGTTGAGCTCCTTGACGGCGTTCTGCTGGGCCTGCTTGCCCTGGTCGGTGGGCGGCGCCCCGGCCTTCTCCAGGGACTTGGCCAGCGAGGAATAGGCGCCGGAAATCTTCTGGAAGGCCGCCGAGTCCGTCTGCTGGACCTTCTTGGAGTCCGTACTGCCGTTGTCGGCCGTCTGCATGGCGCCGTTGGCGTCCTGGATCTGCTTGAAGTGGGCCTGCGCAGGGTCGCAGAAACTCTTCGCCCAGTCATTGAGCTTCTTGTTGCTGTCGTCGCTGCAGCCGGTCAGCGCGAGCACCAGTGCCGCACCGCCGGACAGTGCAGCCACAAGCTTCTTGTTCACCGGATTGGTCCCTTCCATGGCTCTCGGCCCCGGAACATACACGTCCAAAGGGCCTGGGCCACGGGTCGGGCATCCCGTCCCGCCCTCATTGCAGCCATTTGCACCAAGGACCGCAGGGCCACCCGAGCACACGGAAGGCGGGTGGCCGGCGTCCGCAACATACGCCGTCCACCCGCCCAGTTGAGCGGTCAGGGAGCCTTCCGGAGATCCTTTCGGGCTAGGACGCCACCGCCGTCTCGGCCGACTTGGCGATGCTTTCGGGATCTTCGGAGTTGTCTTCGTCACCTACGGCGATTCCGCGCCGCTTGGAGACGTACACGGCACCGACGATGACGGCGATCGCCAGTACGGAGACGACGATCCGTACGCCGATGCTCTTGTCCTGGCCGTATGAGAACTTCACCACAGCGGGCGCGATCAGCAGCGCCACCAGGTTCATGACCTTCAGCAGCGGGTTGATCGCCGGGCCCGCGGTGTCCTTGAACGGGTCACCCACGGTGTCACCGATGACCGTCGCGGCATGCGCCTCACTGCCCTTGCCGCCGTGATGGCCGTCCTCGACCAGCTTCTTGGCGTTGTCCCACGCGCCACCGGAGTTGGCGAGGAAGACCGCCATCAGCGTGCCGGTGCCGATCGCGCCCGCCAGGAACGAGCCGAGCGCGCCGACGCCGAGCGAGAAGCCGACCGCGATCGGGGTGAGCACCGCCAGCAGCCCGGGGGTGGTCAGCTCGCGCAGCGCATCCTTGGTGCAGATGTCGACGACCCGCCCGTACTCGGGCTGCTCGGTGTAGTCCATGATCCCCGGGTGCTCGCGGAACTGCCGGCGCACCTCGAAGACCACCGCTCCCGCCGACCGCGACACCGCGTTGATCGCCAGCCCGGAGAACAGGAAGACGACCGAGGCGCCGAGGATCAGCCCGACCAGGTTGTTCGGCTGCGAGATGTCCAGACTGAGCCCCATCCCGCTCGCGGCGCTGCCGATGCCCTGTACGGCGGTCGCGATCGCGTCCCGGTACGAGCCGAAGAGCGCGGCCGCGGCCAGTACGGCGGTGGCAATGGCGATGCCCTTGGTGATGGCCTTGGTGGTGTTGCCGACCGCGTCCAGGTCGGTCAGCACCTGCGCACCGTCACCGGTGACATCGCCGGACATCTCGGCGATGCCCTGCGCGTTGTCGGAGACCGGGCCGAAGGTGTCCATCGCCACGATCACGCCGACGGTGGTCAGCAGACCGGTGCCGGCCAGCGCCACCGCGAACAGCGCCA
Organism: Streptomyces sp. NPDC048434; assembly: GCF_043200375.1. NCBI lineage: Bacteria > Bacillati > Actinomycetota > Actinomycetes > Kitasatosporales > Streptomycetaceae > Streptomyces > Streptomyces sp. NPDC048434. Next base: position 12,669 of record NZ_JBICXQ010000002.1, read on the forward strand.
ACATGATGGAGGCGCCGCCCAGCAGGTACGCCCCGTAGACGGCCAGGCCGATCAGCACCGCCGAGTAGACCGCCGACTCCAGGCCGATCGAGATACCGGCGAGCACGACCGTGGCCGGGCCCGTCAGCGAGGTCTTCCCGATGTCCCTGACGGGCCGCCGGGTGGTCTCGGTGAAGTAGCCGGTCAGCTGCTGGATCAGCGCGGCCAGCACGATGCCGATGGCGACCGCCACCAGCGCCAGCATCCGTGGGTCACCGCTGCGGCCGAGGATCTGGGTGTCGATGACACCGGTCAGGTCCTGGTAGCTGGACGGCAGGTAGAGGAACACCGCAACGGCCACCAGCACCAGCGAGATGCCCGCGGAGATGAAGAAACCACGGTTGATCGCCGTCATACCGCTGCGGTCGCTGCGCCGGGGCGCGACGACGAAGATGCCGACCATCGCGGTGAGCACACCGATGGCCGGGACCAGCAGCGGGAAGGCGAGCCCGGCGTCACCGAAGGCGGCCATGCCCAGGATGAGCGCGGCGACCAGGGTCACCGCGTACGACTCGAAGAGGTCGGCCGCCATACCGGCGCAGTCACCGACGTTGTCGCCCACGTTGTCCGCGATGGTCGCGGCGTTGCGCGGGTCGTCCTCGGGGATGCCCTTCTCGACCTTGCCGACGAGGTCGGCGCCGACGTCCGCGGCTTTGGTGAAGATGCCGCCGCCGACCCTCATGAACATCGCGATCAGCGCGGCGCCGAGACCGAAGCCCTCCAGCACCTTGGGCGCGTCGACCGCGTACACGAGCACCACACAGGACGCGCCGAGCAGGCCCAGCCCCACGGTGAACATGCCGACGACGCCACCGGTACGGAATGCGATCTTCATCGCCTTGTGGGAGACGGCCGTAAGATCCCGTTCCTTGGTATCGCCCTCGGCCGGAGTGGCTTCCCGTGCGGCCGCCGCCACGCGCACATTGCTGCGTACGGCGAGCCACATCCCGATATAGCCGGTGGTCGCCGAGAATCCGGCGCCGATCAAGAAGAAGGCGCTGCGTCCGGCGCGCTGCGTCCAATTGTCCGCGGGCAGCAGCATGAGCAGGAAGAACACCACGACGGCGAATACGCCGAGAGTCCGCAACTGCCGTGTCAGGTAGGCATTTGCGCCTTCCTGCACGGCCGCCGCGATCTTCTTCATACTGTCGGTTCCCTCACCGGCCGCGAGCACTTGGCGGACCAGCACCGCCGCGACGGCCAGCGCCGCCAGGGCGACCACGGCGATCACCATCACGATGGCGCGGTTGCCCGCCGTGAGTGAGGGCCCGGCCAGAAAAGTGGGGGTGTCAAGCAACTGAGGGGTGTAAGGCCCCGCCATTCGTCCTCCTTGACGTTTGGCACATGGGCGCGCGGAAGCACGCTCAGGCGTCCTGAGCAAGATGTGGACGGATTGTAGGGAGCCACGGTTGATCAAAACAGTACGCGTCAAAGGGAATTCGCCGTTAGCAGCGAAGATCAATAGGCCGACGCCGCGCGGAATTCGCCCGGACGAAGGAAAGCGACGAATTCGCTGACCACCGCCTGATGATCTCTCTGTCGTACTGATCGTCAATGGACCGCAAGCTGATCGTCGCTGCTCAAGGACGCCGCCTCGGAACCTGAGACGACGGAGACCCGCGTGACGCCGGAGAGAATTGATCCGCCCGGCTACGGCCGAACGGGTGACCCACGGCGCGCGGGCCGCGCTCCGTGGCCCGGTGAGGTCCCGTCAGATCGAGTCCGGATCGCAACGCATGAGGCCGGGGCGCGGGGGTCGGCGCGCGCGGCCGCGGGTCCCCGGCGCCGGGCCCACGGACGCTCTGGTGCCGCGGCCGGCCACGGCCGCCGCCGGGCACCGGAGGCGGCCCATTCGGGGCACGGCGGGCGGAGGCGAGCCCCGCCACGGCCCGTACCCGGCCCGCCGCCCCCATGGCATCGCTGATCGGCCAGGGGCGTCGCCCGGCACACCGTCGGAGTCCACACCGCCGTCGAACGCACCGGCCGCCCCATGGACGGCCCCGCTCAGCTCACCCTCGCGCCGACTGGCCCCGTCGCCCAGCACGAGAAGGCCGACGAGCAAGATCAAGAAAGGGCGGGCGCATACGAACGAGCGCTATGCCGGCCGAGGGGGAACGGAGCCCGGTCAGCGCACCAGCGACCGGGGCGTGGGGGTGGCAAGGATGCGGCCGAAAGGGGTGCGAGGACGGCGCAGGCATCACGAAGTGTGCCGCACCGCCTACGGGCGAAGCCCGGCTCCTGGAGGCATCCCCAGGGCGCTCCGCGCGGGCGCTACGGCAGGACCGCGGCCGCCGCGGTGGGCCAGGTCATGCGGATCAGCCCGCCGTCCTTGCCGGCGGTCACCTCAACATCGTCGACGAGTCCGCTGATCACCGCGAGGCCCATTTCGTCCTCGCCCTCGGCGTCGCTCTCCGCGGCGCCCTCGGTTTCGTCGCCGCCGCGCGCCCCGGCCGTACCGGAGTCGTCGGACACCCCGTCGCCCACCTCGATCGAGAACTTCTTCTCGTCCTCGATCAGCAGCACGCGCACGGGCGTGTCGATGTCATGGCTCTCGTGCAGCCCCACGGCCCGGCTGCACGCCTCACCGACGGCGAGCCGCACCTCGTCCAGCACGGCCTCGTCCACCCCGGCGCGCCGTGCCACGGCAGCCGCGACCAGACGTGCGGTGCGGACGTGCTCGGGAAGGGCGCTGAAGCGAAGTTCGACGGTGGCCATGCCATCCCCCTCGTTTTGCGGGCGTGCGACGCAGGGGGCCGGACACCGTGTCCGGAACCCCCCACTGCTTCCTCCCCCCGCGCCTGAGGGCGCGGGGGACCGGCAAAGCCGTCAGTCAGTAGCTGCGACGGCCTCGTCGACCGAGGTGTGAATCGGGAACACCTTGGTCAGTCCGGTGATTCGGAAGATCTTGAGAATGCGCTCCTGGTTGCAGACCAGGCGCAGCGAGCCCTCATGGGCACGCACCCGCTTGAGTCCGCCGACCAGCACGCCGAGCCCAGTGGAGTCCAGGAAGTCGACACGTTCCATGTCCACCACGAGGTGGTAGCTTCCGTCGTTCACAAGCTCGACCAGCTGCTCCCGCAGCTTGGGCGCGGTGTATACATCAATCTCGCCACCGACCTCGACGACCGTACGGTCGCCAACGGTCCGGGTCGACAGGGACAGGTCCACGGATCCTCCAGCACCTTGCTATCGAGCGGTCGCCCCCCTGGGGCCTCCCCACCGAAGGTAGGGGCGGATCTGGCAGCCGCGATGGCATTCAATCACTTACCGGCAGGCGCGCACGACGCCCTTTGAGCATTGTCCGTCACTCCGGTGACACACTCGGTGCCGATGGCCTCCAATCCAGTCCCGCCGGATGCGGGCGCAAGCCCTTCCCCAGGCATGATTCTCGAACGTCTCGCCCGGGGCGCGACCCGCGCTGCGCGCATCACTCATACGGAGCACTTGCCCCCGCGCATCGGCAGCCATGCCGACTGGCCGGAACAGATCCGGCCGGAAGTGATCGGTGCCATCCGTTCGGCCGGAATCGATCGTCCCTGGGCCCACCAGGCACGGACATCCGAACACGCGCTGCGCGGCGAGTCGGTCGTCGTCGCCACCGGCACCGCCTCGGGGAAGTCCCTGGCGTATCTCGCGCCGGTCCTCTCCACGCTCCTGGACGGCTCCGAGGCTCCGAACGGAAGGGGCGCCACGGCCCTGTATCTGGCCCCCACGAAGGCGCTGGCAGCCGATCAGCGGCGTGCCGTACGCGAGCTGGCCGCCCCGCTGGGCACGGCCGTCCGGCCCGCGGTCTACGACGGCGACACCCCCGTCGAGGAGCGCGAATGGGTCCGCCAGTACGGCAACTACGTCCTGACCAACCCCGACATGCTGCACCGCGGCATCCTGCCGGCGCACCCCCGCTGGTCCTCCTTCCTGCGCGCGCTGCGCTACGTCGTCATCGATGAATGCCACAGCTACCGCGGTGTCTTCGGCTCCCATGTCGCGCAGGTCATCCGCCGGCTGCGCCGCCTCTGCGCCCGGTACGGCTCCGAGCCGGTCTTTCTGCTCGCCTCCGCCACGGCCGCGAAGCCCGCGCAGGCCGCGACCCGGCTCACCGGTCTGCCCGTGGTGGAAATCACCGAGGACACCTCGCCGCGCGGCGAGTTGGTCTTCGCGCTGTGGGAGCCGCCGCTCACCGAACTCCACGGCGAGCAGGGCGCCCCGGTCCGCCGGACCGCCACCGCCGAGACCGCGGACCTGCTCACCGACCTCGCCGTCCAGGGCGTACGCACCGTCGCCTTCGTCCGCTCCCGGCGCGGCGCCGAGCTGATCGCCCTGATCGCGCAGGAGCGGCTCGCGGAGGTGGACCGCTCGCTGCCCGGGAGGGTCGCCGCGTACCGGGGCGGATATCTGCCCGAGGAGCGCCGCGCCCTGGAACGCGCTCTGCACAGTGGCGATCTCCTCGGTCTGGCCGCCACCACCGCGCTCGAACTGGGCGTGGATGTCTCCGGTCTGGATGCCGTGGTCATCGCCGGCTATCCGGGGACCCGGGCGTCCCTGTGGCAGCAGGCCGGCCGGGCGGGCCGCTCCGGGCAGGGCGCGCTCGCCGTGCTCGTGGCCCGCGACGACCCGCTGGACACCTATCTCGTCCACCACCCCGAAGCGCTCTTCGACCAGCCCGTCGAATCCACCGTCCTCGACCCCGACAACCCCTACGTGCTCGCCCCGCATCTGTGCGCGGCCGCCTCCGAACTCCCGCTCACCGAATCCGACTTCGCGCTCTTCGGACCCGCGGCCGACGGTCTGATGCCGCAGCTGGAGGCCGCGAATCTGCTGCGACGGCGCGCGAGGGCGTGGCATTGGACGCGCCGCGAGCGGGCTGCCGACCTCACCGACATCCGCGGCCAGGGCGGCTCGCCGGTGCAGATCGTGGAGGCCGGTACCGGACGGCTGCTGGGCACCGTGGATGCCGCCGCCGCGCACACCACCGTCCACGACGGCGCGGTCCACCTTCACCAGGGCCGTACCTATGTCGTCCGGCAGCTCGACCTGGCCGACAATGTGGCGCTCGTCGAGGAGGCCCACCCGCCCTACTCCACGACCGCCCGCGACACCACCGCCATCGCCGTCCTCGAGACCGACACCGAAATCCCGTGGGGGGACGGCCGGCTGTGTTTCGGGTCGGTCGAGGTCACCAATCAGGTCGTCTCCTTCCTGCGCCGCAAACTGATCACCGGCGAGGTCCTGGGCGAGACCAAGCTCGATCTGCCGCCCCGTACGCTGCGCACGCGCGCGGTGTGGTGGACGGTCACCGAGGACCAGCTCGACGCCGCCCGCGTCAATCCCGAGCAGTTGGGCGGCGCGCTGCACGCCGCGGAACACGCCTCCATCGGCATGCTGCCGCTGTTCGCCACCTGCGACCGCTGGGACATCGGCGGCGTCTCCGTGCCCCTCCACCCGGACACCCTGCTTCCGACCGTCTTCGTCTACGACGGCCATCCGGGCGGCGCCGGATTCGCCGAGCGCGCCTTCCACACGGCCGTCGGCTGGCTCACCGCCACCCGCGATGCCATCGCCTCCTGCGAATGCGAGGCCGGCTGTCCGTCGTGCATCCAGTCCCCCAAGTGCGGCAACGGCAACGACCCGCTCCACAAGCGCGGAGCCATCCGGTTGCTGGGCGAGCTGTTGCGCGGAGTGCCGCAGGGGGCCTAGCGGGCGGGCCACGGCAGCCCTGGCCGGCCCGGCCCGGGGGCGCGTCTGGTCGCTGCGCCCCGCCGGCCCGGCTCGGGACCGTACCCGGGAGGTGAACGGGCTGCGGCCCGCCTCGGCGGAGACATCGGCGACCGGCCCGGCCACCGCACAGCGCACCAGGCGGGTGTGCTGTGCGGCCGCCACCCGGCGGGCCGCCGCACAGGCGTCGGCCGGGCCCTGCCGGGCGTGATCGGCGGCGGCCAGCGCCGCCAGGTCCGCGGCGCCACCCGCCCGGTGCCGCGCCGTAATCGCCTGGCCCACACCGATCAAGGCCACGAAGACCGCGCACAGGGCCGCCGCCGCGAAGACCGTGAAGACCGTCGCCGAGCCCTCATCGGCGCACCGTCTCTTCCGCAAGAGCCACCGCCTCCCCTCCGACCTGCACCGTCAGTTGCCCCACGCCGGGCAGTTCCGCCTCGACCCGCACGCGCACCAGGTCGCCCTCCCGCGCCAGCGCGACCCGTGCGCCCCTCGGAGCCGCGCCCCGCGCCGCGGAGATCACCGCCGCCCGCGCTTCCGACCGGGCCGCGGCACGCGCCCCGGCCCGCGCCGCATCCACACACTCGATACGGGCGCAGACCGCCATCAGCCCCCAGATGAGCGCGGCCACCACCGCCACCAGCACGGGCATGACCACGGCGGTCTCCGCCGTCACAAATCCGCCGTCACGAGCGCCGCGCGGGGCGCCCCGGGCCCGCGCCGGCCTGGGGCCCAGGGCGCGGAGACACGGGGCCCCGCCATCAGAACTGGACATTGATCGCCCGCTCGAGCACCGACTGAAGGAGCGCCTTGACCGGTCCGCTCGTCACGACCTTGTAGAGCACCGCCGCCAAGGCGCACGCCGCGAGCGTCCCCACGGCGTACTCCGCCGTCGTCATCCCCCGGTCGTCGGCCCCGAGCGCACGCAGCTTCGCCCACCACCGTCGAACCACTCCACCCCGAAACATTTCCATCCCCCTTTGCATGGCCTTTCATGAATGGCCTCTGACATGGCCGGTGGGCCGGGCTCGGCCACCGGTGACACTTCCGGTGAGCCGGCCTTCCTCCACCGGTCGCAGGACTCGGCCTCCGCCTTCGTCCCCCGGCTTCCTCCCGCTCTCTCACCGGTGCTCGAACTCACTTCTTCTACGGCTCAGTTACGACCCAGCAGGCCGCCGGCCAGGCCGATCAGTACCGGCGCCACTCCGAGCGCCAGAAACGCCGGCAGAAAGCACGCCGACAGCGGCAGAGTGACCAGCACCCCGGCCCGCCGGGCCCGCGCGGTCGCCGCTCGGGCCTGCTCCGCACGGAGTTCGGCGGCGACCCTGGATGCCGACTCGACGGCCGGCACCCCGGATATCCCGGCGCGCTCCATACAGCGCGCCAGCCCCTCGGCGCCCGGGAGGGCGGCCAGCCGGGGCCATACGACAGCGGGTTCACCACCCAGGCGCAGTTCCGCCGCCACCTGGCGCAGCCGCTCGGCGACGGGCCCGTCGAGCGACCGGCCCACGGCCTCCGCCGATTCCCGCGGCCCGGCCCCCGCCGCGAGGCAGGCCGCCAGCAGATCGCCGGCCGGCGCCAGTTCCGCCCGTACCTCCGCCTCCGCCGACCGGGCCGCCTCCGCGCCTCGTTGGTGCGCCAGCCGGCGATACGCCCCGTATCCCACGGCGAGTCCCGCCAGGACACCTGCCACGCCACCGATGAGGAGGACCATGAAGCCGGCCGCCCCCAGCGGCCCGGCCCACTCCCTCAGCCTGCCGTTCCGTGGTGCACCGTCCTTCGTCATCGCCGTTCGCCTGCGCCGCCGGAGCCGGGCGAACGTCCTGGTCCGGGCGCCGCCGTATCGGTCGGGCCCGGCGCCCCACACTCCCGACACCCGCCGCCGCACGGCCCGTCCGTGACGCGCTTCCCGCACCAGCGCCACCGCGCACAGCACCGCCGTCATCGCGGCAACCGCCATCCCCACCCTGTGGACAACTTCCGTGCTCACACCGATCCCCTCCCTACACGTCTTCCGCGGCAGCGACGATCCGGGCCGTCCAAGCCACCCCGCACCACTCCAGGAGCCCACCGGCCGCCAGGCAGCCCCACCCGGCCGGGGTGTGCAGCAGCACCCGCAGCGGGTCGGCGCCCAGTGCGCTGCCCATCAGGAGCCCGCCCGCCGGGAGCAGGGCGAGCATCAGCGCGGTGGCCCGCGGGCCCGCCAACTGGGCTCGCAGCTCGTCGCGTTGATCCCTTTGGGCCCTGAGTCCGGCTGCGATCCGCTCCAGCCCCGAGGCCAGTCCCGCGCCGCCCTCCACCGCCACCTGCCAACACGCGGCCATACCGGTCAGCCCCGCGGCCCCCGGCAGCCGCGCCGCGGCCCGCAGCGCCTGGGCCACGTCCCCTCCGTAACGCGCCGCCGCCACCACAGCCGAGCCGGCCGTCCCGAGCCCCGGGGCTCCCGCGGCGAGCAGGGCCTGGGCGGGCTGCCGTCCGGCCCGCAGCTCCCCCGCCACCGCCGCGCACAACCCGATCACCGCGGCCGCCCGCCGGTCGCGCGCACGCACCGCTCCGCGGGCGATCAGCCACCGGCGGACCAGGAAGAGGGCCGCTACGGAGACGAGTACCGGGAGCACGGAGCCGCCCAGCAGCGCCGGCACCAGCCCCACCGGCAGACACCAGATCTCCCGCCCGAAGTCCCCCCAGCGCCCGAAGCTCCAGCGCCGCCCCGATTCGCCCTCGACCACTCGCCCCGCGCACCACCTCCGGACCCCCTCGCCCCGCAGCCAGGCCCGCCACCCCACTGCCGGTGCCACTTCTCCGACGCCCCCGATCAGCACCCGGGCACGCCGTCGGAGGTCGTCCCGGTGGCCGCCGGCCGACCGGCCCGCGGCCACCGCGCAGAGCACCGCGACCACCAGCGCCATGCCGACCGCACTCATCGGAGCCCCTCCCCGCCTCGCTCACACAGCCGCGTCAAGCGCCCCCAGCCCCGCGCCTCTTGAAAGCCGTCCGGGCTCCAGAGAGCAGCCGGCACGGTCACCACGAAACCGTCGCGGTCCCGCTCCAGGACATGGAGCTCGGCGATCCGGCGGCGTCCGGTCCGGTCGCGCACAAGATGCAGGACGACCGAGAGCGCGGCCGCCAGCTGGCTGTGCAGCGCGGCGCGATCCAGGCCCGCCGTCGAGCCGAGGGCCTCCAGACGCGCGGGGACATCACATGCCGCGTTGGCATGGACCGTGCCGCAGCCTCCCTCGTGGCCCGTATTGAGCGCCGCCAGCAGGTCCGTGACCTCGGCGCCGCGTACCTCCCCGACCACCAGCCGGTCCGGGCGCATCCGCAGCGCCTGCCGTACGAGGTCCCGTAGCGTCACCCGGCCGACCCCCTCCTGGTTGGCGGGCCGGGCCTCCAGCCGCACCACATGGGGATGGTCCGGCCGCAGCTCCGCCGAATCCTCGGCCAGGACGATTCGCTCGGCCGGGCCGACCAGTCCGAGCAGCGTGCTGAGCAGAGTGGTCTTCCCGGAGCCCGTACCGCCGCTGATGAGGAACGACAGCCGGGCCGCCAGCACCGCCCCGAGCAGCCGGTCGCCGCCCGGCGGGACCGTACCGGCCGCCACCAGTTCCGCGAGGCCGAAGGCCCGCGGTCGCAGCACCCGTAACGACAGACAGGTCCCGGCGACCGCCACCGGGGGCAGCACCGCATGCAGCCGGGTCCCGTCCGGGAGCCGGGCGTCCACCCATGGCCGGGCATCGTCCAGCCGCCGGCCGGCCACCGCCGCCAGCCGCTGGGCGAGCCTGCGCACCTCTGCCGCGTCCCGGAAGCGGACGCCGGTACGTTCCAGCCCGCCGCCGCGGTCCACCCATACCTCGTCCGGCGCGGTGACCAGGACATCCGTGACATCGGGCGCGGCCAGCAGGGGTTCCAGCGGCCCGCTGCCCACCATCTCGGACCGCAACGCCGCGACCACGCCCAGCACTTCGGCATCCCCCAGGAGCCGCCCCTGCTCGCGCAGCGCCACCGCGACCCGAGCGGGCGTGGGCTCCGCCCCTGCCTCGGCGAGCCGCCTGCGCACCACCTCCAGCAAGTCCTGGCCCTGGCTCATGACCGGCCTCCGTCCCGGACGGCTGCACCAGAAGCCATCGGACCGGCCGCCGGCCACGACACCGCACCGGCCCCCGGTCCCGCGCCCCGTCCCGGCCCGCCGCCCGACTCCGGTGCCGGACCTCTGACCGGCCAGGTCCCCGGCCGCGCGCCGGACCCCGGCCCGCCGCCCTCGTTCCCGCTCTCCGTCACCCGGCCCCAGAACCCCGCGCAGAACCGTGCCAGCGGCCCGCGCACCTGCGCCCCCGGTGGCACGCCGCGCGACAGATCCGCCAACAGGCCCGCCTCCCAGGGCACTTCCCCGGCCAGCGGCAGCTCCATGAGACGGGCGATCTCGTCCGGCGGCAGTCCGTGCCCATGGCGTCCGGGAGCCCCGCGCGCCACCACCCGCAGATCGCCGAGCGCCTTCTGCACCCCGGAGGCCGCCCGTTGGGCCGCCGCGACCGCGCGCAACTCCGTGGGGACGAGCAGCAGGCCCATGTCCACCTGCGCGAGAGCCTCCGCCACCGCCTCGTCGACCCTGCGCGGCAGATCCACCACCACGACGCCACCGCGCCGCCGCGCCGCGGCCATGACCGCGCGCATCGCCGGGGGCGGAATGGTGACATCGGCCCCCCGGTCCCAGCTGAGGACCCGCAGCGAGTGCAGCCGCGGCAGCGACTCCGCCAGCGCGCCACAGGCCACCCGGCCGCGCGATTCGGCGAAGGCGGGCCAGCGCAGGCCCTTTTCCTTCTCCCCGCCCAGCAGGACGTCCAGCCCGCCACCCAGCGGATCTCCGTCGACGAGCAGGGTGCGCCGTCCCGTGCGAGCCGCGGTGACGGCCAGCGCGCCGGCCAGGGTGCTGGCTCCGGCGCCCCCGCAGCCGCCGATGACTCCGACCGTCAGGGCCGGGGGCCCGACACCCTCGACGGCGTCGGCGATCCGGTCGGCCAGCCAGCGCTCACCGTCGGGGAGAGCGAGGACGCGCTCGGCCCCGAGTGCGACGGCCTGGCGCCAGAGGTCCGGGGAGTCCGCGTCCCCGCCCGTGAGGATGACGCCCGCGCGCCGCGGGGCACCGAGCAGCCGGGGAGCGCAGTCATCGCCGACGATCACCAGGGGCGGTGCTTCCCAGTCGCCTTTACGGGCCGGCAGGCTCTGTGCCACTTCGGGCAGCGCACCGGCCGCCGCGCACAGCCGCAGAAGATCGTCGAGGAGCCTTTCGTCCTCGGTGATGATCAGCGGTCCGCCCCGCTCTTCGTCGGTCCGGACGCTCACTTTCGATGGCGTGGTTTCGGCCACGTTCTGTCCCCCTGTCGCTACGCAACTCGCACATCCGCGAACTCGCGGCCTTTCACGTTGCAGCGATCGGGAAAATCTTGTGGATCTTGACCCGAAATTGTGGACAACTCCGGGGCTGTGAATATCCCTGTCACCTATTCCGGCGACGAACGGCTACTTCTGGGACTCGAGGGACTCTTCCTCAGAGCAGCACGCCGACTACGGTGCGTAATGGGATGTCCGCGCCGAGGCTGCGGAGCGCCGCGCAGGCAGGGAGTGGAGCGGATCGGCGTCCGACGGCGGAAAATGCATCCGGACATGCGACGACCCCCGCCGGGGGGGAGAGCGGGGGTCGTCCCCACGGCCGACTCGGGGGGGGGGAGGAGCCGGACCGGGTTAGCACGGTCGCGAACGATCCGTGACTTCCATGGTGTACCCGAGAGCCTTCTCAGGCAAACCCACGCGCCACACCTTACGCCGAATGGTGGGCGCCTATGCTCGCCCCGTGGAAAACCACTCCGTGCCTCACTCGACTCCCCGTACTGCCGCGTTCTTCGACTTGGACAAGACCGTCATTGCAAAGTCGAGCACGCTGACCTTCAGCAAGTCGTTCTACCAAGGCGGCCTGATCAATCGGCGGGCCGTACTGCGCACTGCGTATGCCCAGTTCGTGTTCCTGGCGGGCGGCGCCGACCACGATCAGATGGAACGTATGCGGGAATATCTCTCCTCACTCTGCCGCGGCTGGGACGTCGCCCAGGTGCGGGAGATCGTCGCCGAGACGCTCCACGATCTGATCGACCCCATCATTTACGACGAGGCGGCGTCGCTCATCGAGGAGCATCATGCCGCCGGACGGGACGTCGTGATCGTCTCCACCTCGGGCGCCGAAGTCGTCGAACCGATCGGTGAACTCCTGGGCGCGGACCGGGTGGTGGCCACCCGAATGGTCGTCGGCGAGGACGGCCGCTTCACCGGTGAGGTGGAGTACTACGCCTACGGCCCGACCAAGGCGAAGGCCGTCCAGGAGCTCGCCGTATCCGAGGGCTACGACCTCGAGCGCTGCTATGCGTACAGCGACTCGGCGACCGATGTACCGATGCTCTCGGCGGTCGGTCACCCTTACGCGGTCAATCCGGACCGGGCGCTGCGCCGCGAGGCGGTCGCGCGCGGTTGGCCGGTTCTCTCCTTCAACCGTCCGGTCCCGCTCAAGCAGCGGCTCCCGGTGCTGTCGATGCCCTCGCGGCCGGCGCTCGCCGCCATGGCCGCGGTGGGTGCGGCCATGGCCACCGCCACGCTGGTCTGGTACGCGAGCCGGCGGAAAACCACAAAGCCACGGCTTGGCCTTATCGGCCGGACCGGCCGCAGCGCCCGCAATGCCCGCGTTTGAAGCCAAACGTAAAGATCTGCAAGTTGGGGTTCCGCTTGCCCCGCCCGAGTAGTACAAAGGACTTAACGGCCCGCGAGACCAAGGACATCCGAGAGGAACACCTTTAACGCAGGAAGTGGCCCACGGACCGATGCATGAATGCCAAGCACCCACGCGACGCCGACCCGTCGATTACGGGCCAGCCGCACCAGGTAACCGGACGAAGATTCCGACCTGATGGGCACATATTCGAGCACGCATGGTAACTCGGCGGACATGCCAGCGGCGGTACCACCCATTGGTACCGCCGCAACCCTGTTCAGGGGCGAATGAAGCAAAGCTTCCGGAATTCTTGAGCGCTACCCAAAGCTTTCGTCCCGGATCCCCTTATGCCGCGCCGCGCTGCAGCGCCTCACAGACCGCAGTGCTCTCCCGTACGCCGAGTTCCACCGCGCGTCCGCAGTGCGCGACCCATGCCGCGACGCCCTCCGGAGTGCCGGAGACATAGCCCTCCAGGGCCGCGACATAGGCCGCGCGCCCCAGTTCGGCGTGCCCGACCTCGGCGGGACAGATCGACTTCGGGTCCAGTCCGCTGCCGATCAGCACGATTCGCTCCGCGGCCCGCGCGACCAGCCCGTTGCAGGTGGCGAACGGCCGCAGGGCGAGCAGTTCGCCGTGCACCACCGCCGCGGTCACCAGGGCCGGCGCCTCGGTGCCGGCGAGCAGCAGCCGCGACAGCCCGTCCAGTCGCCCGGCGACCTCGTCGGCATCCGGCAGCGCCAGCTCGATGAGCGGTTCCTCCACCGGTTCGGCAGCCAGCCGGGGCCGCCCCACCGTCTCGTCCGCCGCCCCTCCCGGCTCTCGCCCGCCCTCGGGCTCATCAGAGCTTCGCCCGCCTCCTGATGCCGCCACCAGGTGGAGCCGCGCCAGCACCCGCAGCGGCGACTGCCGCCACACGCTGAGCAGCTGCCCGGCCTCGGCCGTCAGCCGCAGAGCCGCGCCGACCGTCCGCGGTTCGCCCTCGATACCGAAGTCGGTGCGGCGCCGGACCTCTTCGAGCGCCCAGTCAGCCCCCGAAAGGGCCGCGGAACCGCGCGCTCCGCGCAGCGCCGCCTCGGATGTCACCTCATTGCTGCGGCGTCGCATGACCCGGTGCCCGTATACCCGGTCGACGCCCTTGCGTACGGAGTCCACGGAGTCGGCGACTCCCGGGAGCGAGGCCAGGGTCGCGAGCGGGTCGTCGCTCGCTTTCGGGGGTGCGGGGGACGTCCCCCGGGTGTTTCCAGCCATGGGTACGACCCTACGCACCACGGCGCCCGACCCCTCGAAGGAGTGGTCTTCCTCACGCAGCCCTCTCACTCAGAGCGATATGACGATTACCCTTGGTGAACATGAAGATCGCTTTCGTAGGCAAGGGCGGCAGCGGCAAAACCACCCTGTCCTCCCTGTTCATCCGGCATCTCGCCGCGGCCCGGCTCCCCGTGATCGCCGTGGATGCCGACATCAACCAGCATCTGGGCGCCGCCCTCGGCCTCGACGAGAGGGAGGGCGCCGCACTTCCCGCGATGGGCGCCCATCTCCCGCTGATCAAGGACTACTTGCGCGGCAGCAACCCGCGGATCCCGTCCTCCGAATCAATGATCAAGACCACCCCGCCCGGCGAGGGCTCACGGCTGCTGCGGGTCGGCGAGGACAACCCCGTCTACGACGCCTGCGCCAGGAGGGTGGAGTTCGACGACTGCGCCGTGCGGCTGATGGCGACCGGGCCGTTCACGGAGTCCGACCTGGGCGTGGCCTGCTACCACTCCAAGGTCGGCGCGGTGGAGCTGTGCCTGAACCACCTGGTGGACGGCCGCGAGGAGTATGTCGTCGTCGATATGACGGCGGGCTCCGACTCCTTCGCGTCCGGGATGTTCACCCGCTTCGACATGACCTTCCTGGTTGCCGAGCCGACCCGTAAGGGCGTCGCCGTCTACCGCCAGTACAAGGAGTACGCACGGGACTTCGGCGTCCCCCTGAGGGTCGTGGGCAACAAGGTGCAGGGCCCCGAGGATCTGACGTTCCTGCGCGACGAGGTGGGCGAGGACCTGCTGGTGACCGTCGGCCACTCCGACTGGGTGCGCGCCATGGAGAAGGGCCGCCCGACCCCCTTCAGCTACCTGGAGGAGGGCAACCGCCAGGCCCTGGAGACACTGCACCACACGGCCGATGCGGCTTACGGGCGCCGTGACTGGGAGCGGTATACGCGCCAGATGGTGCACTTCCACCTGAAGAACGCGGAGAGCTGGGGCAATGCGAAGACCGGGGTCGACCTGGCGGCCCAGGTCGACCCGTCCTTCGTGCTCTGCGAGGGGACGGCCACCCCACAGCCCGCCTGACCTGCCAGGCGACGCCGACGGGCGCGGCCGGCCAGGGCTGCTTGCCCGTCGGCACGGATGGTGCCGTGCCGGGAGGAGACCACGAACCGTTGGGGGGCGGTTTGCCCGGCTTGAGGCGGCGAGGTCCGAGCTGGTGCTGCCCTCCGGCGCAGGCGGTCGGCCCGTCACCGAGCAGTCGGCCCGTACGGGCCGGGCTCTCGGGTGCCGCCCGCCCCTGCCTTCGTGCTGGGTG
The DNA here is from genome assembly GCF_043200375.1 of Streptomyces sp. NPDC048434. Lineage (NCBI taxonomy): Bacteria > Bacillati > Actinomycetota > Actinomycetes > Kitasatosporales > Streptomycetaceae > Streptomyces > Streptomyces sp. NPDC048434. The sequence goes on from NZ_JBICXQ010000002.1 coordinate 27,742, forward strand.
GCGGCCCGTTGAGGGTCGCCGCCGGGCAGTCGGCCACCACCGCCGGTGCGACCACCACCCCAATGAATGCGGTCACCTTTGACGCCGTCGCCTTTGACGCGGCCGCCATCAGCCACCGCATTCCTGGTGCCCGCACGCACCTTCCCGACGATTAATCGGAATAATTGCGCGATGGCTTCATGCGTCAAGAAGAGGCTTTGAAACGGCAAGCCGAACGTCATCACATTCACCTGATAGGGGGAAGGATGGCGGCATATGCCGGTAAAGCCTTCTCCTTTCCTTTACCTGTCATTACGGTTCATTTACCGATGCTTGAGAGTCACCGGACCGTCGCCCAACGGCGACGCCCGCCGGCCGGCTCACGTCCCGCCGCAGTACACCGCCGCCCACGATCGCGCCCCGCGCGACCGCGTCGCCCCGGAGGAGACGGGAATGCCGCAGATCGAGAAATCGCCGCCGCAGCCGCCGCGCACCTCGCACCACGCCGAGATCCCTCCCGAGCCACGCACATCTTCCAGGCCCGGCCCCCGCACGAAGAAGGCCGGCCGGGCCGCTTTCCGACGGGACCTCTCCGCCTCCGTCGTCGTCTTCCTGCTCGCCGTCCCGCTGTCGCTGGGCATCGCCCTGGCCACCGGCGCCCCGCTCCAGGCCGGCCTGGTCGCCGCGGCCGTCGGCGGCATCGTCGCCGGTCTGCTCGGCGGCGCCCCGCTCCAGGTGAGCGGCGCGGCAACCGGCCTCCTGGTGGTCACCGCCGACTTGGTCCAGCGCTACGGCTGGCGCGCCACCTGCGCCATCACGGTCCTGGCCGGCCTCGCCCAACTCGCCCTGGGTGCACTGCGCGTGGCCCGTGCGACGCTGGCCGTCAGCCCGGCGGTCGTGCACGGCATGCTGGCGGGCATCGGGGTCACCATCGCCCTCGGCCAGCTCCATGTGGTGCTCGGCGGCAGCCCCGACAGCTCGGCGCTCGACAACGCCACTGCACTGCCCGGCCAGTTGGCGCATCCGCACACCGCCGCGCTGCTGATCGGCGCCGTCACCGTCGCCGTGCTCATCGGCTGGGGGCGGCTGCCGGGCCGTGCCGGACGGTGGGCGCGGGTGCTGCCGGCCCCGCTCGCCGCTGTGCTCGCCGCGACGGCGGTCAGTGCGGGGACGGCGGTGGCGCGGGTGGAGCTGCCGTCCTGGCGGCTGCCCGAGCCCCCCGCACTGCCGGACGCTTCCCTTCCGGCCCTCGCCGCCGCGGTGCTGACCGTCACCCTCGTCGCCAGTATGGAATCGCTGCTGTCGGCGGTGGCGGTGGACCGGCTGACGGCCGAGCGGCCGGGCGCCCCCACGGGGCGTGCGCGGCTCAACCGCGAACTGGCCGGTCAGGGGGTGGCCAATGCCGTCTCCGGGCTGCTGGGCGGGCTGCCGGTCTCCGGAGGCGCGATCCGCGGCTCGGCCAATGTGCGGGCCGGTGCGGCCACCCGTCGCGCCACCGTGCTGCACGGCGTATGGGTGCTGCTGTGTGCGGGCCTGCTGGCCGCGGTGCTGGAGCTGATCCCGCTGGCGGCGCTCGCCGCGCTGGTGATGGTCGTCGGCGTACGGATGGTGAGCTTTGCGCACATCCGGCACGTACAGCGGCACCGCGAATTCCCCGTGTACGCCGCCACCCTGGGCGGCGTCGTCCTCCTCGGGGTGCTCCAGGGCGTACTGACGGGCATCGCGGTCGCGCTCTTCCTGGCGCTGCGCCGGCTGACACACACCCGTACCACCGTGACGGAGGAGGCCGGCGGCTACCGGGTGCGCGTCAGCGGGCAGTTGACGTTTCTGGCGGTGCCGCGGCTGACCCGGGCGCTGGCGCAGGTGCCGGCACACACCGATGTCGTCGTCGAGCTGTGCGGCTCGTTCATGGATCATGCCGCCTACGAGGCGCTGCAGTCCTGGTCCACCGCCCATCGGGCGCACGGCGGCTGGGTGACCCTCGGGGGCCGCTCGGGCCGGCCGATCGCCGAGCCGGCCAGTGCGCACTCCTGCCGGCCGTGGACACCGTGGCGCAACCACCACTGCACCCGGCCCGCCCCCGGCCGGGCGGCGGCCCCGGAGAGCAGCGGCAGCCAACTGCTGGGCGGGATCAGCGCGTTCCAGCGCCATACGGCCCCGCTCGTACGCGAGGAGCTGGCCCGACTGGCGCGCGAGGGCCAGCGGCCCAGTCAGCTGTTTCTGACCTGCGCCGACTCCCGGCTGGTCACGAGCATGATCACGTCGAGTGGGCCGGGCGACCTGTTCACCGTGCGCAATGTCGGCAACCTGATGCCGCCGCCCGGCTCGGACACCTCCTGCGACTCCGTGGGAGCAGCGATCGAATACGCCGTGGAGGTGCTGCGGGTCGGTTCGATCACGGTGTGCGGCCATTCGGGCTGCGGCGCCATGGGGGCGCTGCTGGGCGCCGCCGCACCGGAAGAGGCCGAGCCGACCCCGCTCACCCGCTGGCTGCGGCACGGCCGGCCGAGCCTGGCCCGTATGCAGCGCATCGGGCGGCTGGGGCGGGGGGAAGTCGCCCTGAGTGGACGACCGGTGAGCGACGACCAGGAGCGGCTGGCACTCGTCAACGTCATGCAGCAGCTCGACCACCTCAGGGCGCACCCCTGTGTGGCCCACCGGGAGGCCGAGGGCGCGCTCACGCTGCACGGCATGTATTTCCATGTCGGCGAGGCCCAGACATACGTGCTCGACGAGGCCACCGGGCGGTTCTGCGCGGTCCGCGGCGAACCGGCACCTGTGACGGTCTGACCTGCGCGGCGGCCCTCAACATCCCTGGAACAGCCCTCGGAACAACAGGTCTACACCAATAATTTTCCACAGGCCTTGTCAGGGCCGGTCATGGGCTGATGAGCTATGACCTGGGGACACATCGGACGCCCTGGGATTGGGAGATGTTGTGAGCAACGAAAGCCTGGCCAGCCTGCTCAAGGAGGAGCGGCGGTTCGCGCCGCCCGCCGATCTGGCCGCGAACGCCAACGTCACGGCCGCCGCGTACGAACAGGCCGCGGCGGACCGGCTGGGATTCTGGGCCGAGCAGGCCGGACGCCTGTCCTGGGAGACCGCACCCACCCAGACCCTCGACTGGTCCAACGCGCCCTTCGCGAAGTGGTTCGCCGACGGCAAGCTCAACGTCGCCTACAACTGCGTGGACCGGCATGTGGAGAACGGGCTGGGCGACCGGGTCGCCATCCACTTCGAGGGCGAGCCGGGTGACACGCGCGCGATCACGTACGCCGAGCTGCAGCGCGAGGTCTCCAAGGCCGCCAATGCACTGATCGAGCTGGGCGTGCACAGCGGCGACCGGGTCGCCATCTACATGCCGATGATCCCGGAGACGGTCATCGCCATGCTGGCCTGCGCGCGCCTGGGCGCCCCGCACTCCGTCGTCTTCGGCGGATTCTCCGCGGACGCGCTGGCCACCCGCATCAACGACGCCGACGCCCGCGTCGTGATCACCGCCGACGGCGGCTACCGCCGCGGCAAGCCGTCGGCCCTCAAGCCCGCCGTCGACGAGGCGCTGACCAGGCCCGGCACGGAGAACGTCCGCAGCGTCCTGGTCGTTCGCCGTACCGGCCAGGAGGACGTCGACTGGCACGAGGGCCGGGACGTGTGGTGGCACGAGATCGTCGAGCCGCAGAGCGACCAGCACACGCCCGAGGCCTTCGACGCCGAGCACCCGCTGTTCATCCTCTACACCTCCGGCACCACGGGTAAGCCCAAGGGCATCCTGCACACCACCGGTGGCTACCTCACCCAGGTCTCGTACACCCACCACGCGGTCTTCGACCTCAAGCCGGAGACCGACGTCTACTGGTGCACCGCCGACGTCGGCTGGGTGACCGGCCACTCGTACATCACCTACGGCCCGCTCTCCAACGGCGCGACGGAGGTGCTCTACGAGGGCACGCCCGACACCCCGCACCAGGGCCGCTGGTGGGAGATCGTGCAGAAGTACGGCGTGACGGTCCTCTACACCGCGCCGACCGCGATCCGCGCCTGCATGAAGTGGGGCGACGACATCCCGGCGAAGTTCGATCTGTCGTCGCTGCGGATCCTCGGATCGGTGGGCGAACCGATCAACCCCGAGGCATGGATGTGGTACCGCAAGCACATCGGGGCCGATGCGACGCCGATCGTCGACACCTGGTGGCAGACCGAGACCGGCGGGATGATGCTCAGCCCGCTGCCGGGCGTCACGGCCACCAAGCCCGGCTCGGCCCAGGTGGCGCTGCCCGGTATCGCCGCGACCGTCGTGGACGACGATGCCCGCGAGGTGCCCGACGGCGCCGGCGGCTATCTCGTGCTGACCGAGCCCTGGCCGTCCATGCTCCGCACGATCTGGGGCGACGACCAGCGCTATCTCGACACGTACTGGTCCCGCTTCGAGGGCAAGTACTTCGCCGGCGACGGTGCCAAGAAGGACGACGACGGCGACATCTGGCTGCTCGGCCGGGTGGACGACGTGATGCTGGTGTCCGGCCACAACATCTCCACGACCGAGGTCGAGTCGGCGCTGGTCTCGCACCCGAAGGTGGCCGAGGCCGCGGTCGTCGGCGCCACCGACCCGCAGACCACCCAGGCCATCTGCGCCTTTGTCATCCTGCGTGGCGGTGCGGCGGAGGACGAGGGCCTGGTCGAGGAGCTGCGCGCCCATGTCGCCCAGCAGCTCGGCCCGATCGCCAAGCCCAAGCGGGTCATGCCGGTCGCGGAGCTGCCCAAGACCCGCTCCGGCAAGATCATGCGGCGGCTGCTGCGCGATGTCGCCGAGAACCGCGACCTCGGTGATGTCAGCACCCTCACCGATTCCTCGGTGATGGACCTGATCCAGGCGAAGCTGCCGAGCGCACCCTCCGAGGACTGAGCGGAACGGACGACAGGAGGGGCACCCGGCCGACGCGGCCGGGTGCCCCTCCGTCGTCCCCGGCGGTCCGCCCCTCCGGTCGGACCGGCTCCGCAAAGAGCGCACCCCGGCCCCGCTCCAGGGCCCGGCTGCGGCCGGCCTCTCCAGCGGCCCGAGGCCCGAATTGCCCGTAAAGTGAGGCCACCGGATAGCCGCCTGCACCTGCCCGGTAAAGTGGGAGCCGCGTCAATGACACGCTAAGAAACTCAGGGTGCGCCGGGAAGTCTGGTCGGCAACTGCAACAGCCGTACGCAGCTACCGAGAGGCCCGGAGGTCACCGCGTGAGCGCCCCCACCAATCGCCGCCCCCCTTTCCTCGGGCGGATGCCGCTGCCCGAGCGGAATTTCATCGCGGACGCGCTGCGCGCCGAAACCGTCGGCGGCGTCCTGCTGCTCGCCGCCGCCGTAGCGGCCCTGATCTGGGCAAACACCCTCGGCGGGAGCTATGAAGCGGTCCGCGGCTTCCATCTGGGACCGGCCGCGCTGGGCCTGGACCTGTCCATCCAGCACTGGGCCGGCAACGGGCTGCTCGCGGTCTTCTTCTTCGTCGCAGGCATCGAGCTCAAGCGCGAACTGGTGGCCGGTGAGCTGCGCGACCCGAAGGCCGCCGCGCTGCCGGTGATCGCCGCGCTCTGCGGAATGGCGATGCCGGCCCTCGTCTACTTCGCCGTCAACAGCATCGGCGGCGGCTCACTGCAGGGCTGGGCGGTCCCCACCGCCACCGATATCGCCTTCGCGCTCGCCGTACTGGCCGTCATCGGCACGTCCCTGCCCGCCTCGCTGCGCGCCTTCCTGCTCACGCTCGCCGTCGTCGACGACCTCTTCGCCATCCTGATCATCGCGATCTTCTTCACCTCGACGCTCAATTTCCTGGCGCTCGGCCTGGCCGTCGCCGGCCTGGTGATCTTCTATCTGCTGCTGCGCAAGGGCGTCCGGGGCTGGTACGTCTATGTCCCGCTCGCCCTGGTCATCTGGGGCCTGATGGAGAACAGCGGGGTGCATGCCACCATCGCCGGCGTCGCCATGGGCCTGATGCTGCGCTGCACCCGGCGCGACGGGGAGACCCGGTCCCCCGGTGAGCACATCGAGCATCTGGTCCGCCCGCTCTCGGCCGGCCTCGCCGTGCCGCTGTTCGCCCTCTTCTCCGCGGGCGTCTTCATATCCGGCGGCGCGGTCCATGACGTCTTCACCCGGCCGGAGACGCTGGGGGTCGTGCTCGGCCTGTTGGTGGGGAAGGCACTCGGCATCTTCGGCGGCACCTGGCTCACCGCCCGCTTCACCAAGGCCGAACTCAACCCCGAGCTCAAGTGGCCGGATGTCTTCGCCCTCGCCTCCCTGGCCGGCATCGGCTTCACCGTCTCGCTGCTCATCGGCGAACTCGCCTTCTCCGAGAACCCGGTGCTGACCGACGAGATCAAGGCATCGGTGCTGATCGGCTCGCTGCTGGCGGCCGTCTTCGCCGGCATCCTCCTCAAGCTCCGTAACACCAAGTACAGGAAGCTGTGCGAGGAAGAGGAGCGGGACGAGGACCAGGACGGCATCCCTGACGTCTACGAACTCGACAAGCCGGAATACCACCTGCGGATGGCGGCAATCCACGAAGCCAAGGCCGCGGAACACCGGCGGCTTGCCGAAGTGGCCTCCAGCAGGCATGCCGGAGACGATGGTCCGGCATGATCTGAGAGGCTTTGCATCCGGGTGAAGAAAAGAGGGAGACGGCGATGAGCGCAGCCGACGACGGCACGGACCGCAGCCTCGGACAGCTGGTGGCCACGGCCACCGCCGAGATGTCCGCGCTGGTGCACGACGAGATCGCGCTGGCCAAGGCGGAGTTCCGCCAGGACGCCAAGCGGGCGGGCATCGGCAGTGCCGCGTTCATGGTCGCGGGCGCGCTGGCACTGTTCGCACTGCCGGTGCTGAGCTTCGCGGCGGCCTACGGCATCCATAACCTCGGGCTCGGGCTCGCCTGGTCGTTCCTGATCGTCGGCGGTGCCTTCCTGGTCCTCGCCGGCCTGCTGGCTCTCATCGCGATGGCCAAGGTCAAGAAGATCAAGAAGCCGGAGAAGTCCATCACCTCGGCCAAGGAGACCGCGGCCGTGCTCCAGAAGGCCAAGCCGCATCCGCGCGTGGCCCCGGTGGAACACCCGGCGCTGGAGTCTGTGACACGCTCATCGGTATGACAGCCCCTGACAGCACCGCCTCGGTCGTACGGCTCGATGTCCCCGGCGGGAAAGCGGTCTCGCACCGTGACGTCGCGGCCAACGGCGCCCGCTTCCACATCGCGGAGATGGGCGACGGCCCGCTGGTGCTGCTGCTGCACGGCTTTCCGCAGTTCTGGTGGACCTGGCGGCATCAGCTCCCGGCCCTGGCCGAGGCGGGCTTCCGCGCGGTGGCGATGGACCTGCGGGGCGTCGGCGGCAGCGACCGCACCCCCCGCGGCTACGACCCGGCGAATCTCGCCCTGGACGTCACCGGCGTCATACGGTCCCTGGGCGAGCCGGACGCCGCGCTCGTCGGGCACGACCTGGGCGGCTACCTCGCCTGGACGGCGGCGGTGATGCGGCCCAAGCTGGTGCGCCGGCTGGCCGTGTCCTCGATGCCGCACCCGCGGCGCTGGCGCTCGGCGATGCTCGCCGACCCCCGGCAGAGCGCGCAGAGTTCGCACATCTGGAACTTCCAGCGGCCCTGGCTCCCGGAGCGCCGGCTGACGGCCGACGACGCGGCGCTGGTGGGCCGGATGATCCGCGACTGGTCCGGGCCCCGGCTGCCGGACGACGAGGCGATCGCGGTCTACCAGCGGGCGATGAGCATCCCTTCGACGGCGCACTGCTCGATCGAGCCGTACCGCTGGATGGTGCGGTCGATGGCGCGCCCCGACGGAATCCAGTTCAACCGCCGGATGAAGATGCCCGTACGGGTCCCGACGCTGCATCTGCACGGCTCACTCGACCCGGTGATGCGCACCCGCAGTGCGGCCGGCTCCGGCCAGTACGTCGAGGCGCCGTACCGCTGGCGGCTGTTCGACGGTCTGGGCCACTTCCCGCACGAGGAGGACCCGGTGGCGTTCTCCACGGAGCTGATCAACTGGCTCAAGGACCCGGAACCCGATCGCTGACACGCCGCGCGCGACAGCGGGCCGGCGACAACAAGGGCCCCGGGCCCGACCGTTCAGGAGTCATGCATACCGGTTTTTCCGTGCGCCCGCGCCCGCTGAGCGGGCGGGCCGAACCGCTCAGCGGGGCACGCCCACCCGGGGCTCGAACGCCCGTCTGACGAACAGCCACTTGCCTGGCGCATAGGCCAATTGGCGGTCCCCGAGGCGGTTACGGACCTTGGGCCACGGGCAGAGTCGAGGGTATGGGCTGGACGCACGACTACCGTGACGTGGCACGCAACCGCCGCAGCAGTGCCGCTGCAGTGGGTACTCAGGACAGGGGAGCCCCGGACCTCGGGTCCGGCCAATCCCCCGACCCGGCGCACCCCATGGGCATCCCTCGCATCCTGCGCCGCAGAGCGCGCTGGATGAGCGCGCGGCTACGCCATCCCCGTACCTGACCACGGACGCCGACAGGGCGCGGGAAGCACGTCTCCCCGCGCCTGGCGCGCCCCACACCGTCTGTCCGGCCATGACCGCCGGACACGCCCTCAGGGCTTTGCGGACGGGTTCTAGATCGCGCAGCCCTGGCTGTCGACCTGTTGCCGGGCCGTACGCCCCTTGAGGATGTCCTGGCGGACCTCGTCGGCGGTCAGCGCATAGCCGGTGTGCGAGTCGTCCAGCGACTTCGCGAAGACGACGCCGTAGACCTTGCCCTGCGGGGTGAGCAGCGGGCCGCCGGAGTTGCCCTGCCGGACCGTGGCGTAGAGGGAGTAGACATCGCGGGCGACTGTGCCGCGGTGGTAGATGTCCGGGCCGTTGGCCTGGATACGACCGCGGATACGGGCGGAGCGGACGTCATAGCCGCCGTTCTCCGGGAAGCCCGCGACGATGGCGTTTTTGCCGCTGCTCGCGTCCGCGCGGGCGAACTGCAGGGCCGGCGCCTCCAGTGAGGGCACTTCCAGGACCGCGATATCGCGCCGCCAGTCGTAGATCACGACCTTGGCGTCGTACGTACGGCCCTCGCCGCCCACCTGGACGGTCGGCTCACGCACACCGCCGACCACATGGGCGTTGGTCATCACGCGATGTCGGCCGAAGACGAAGCCGCTGCCTTCGAGTACCTTGCCGCAACCGGGGGCCGTGCCGACGACCTTGACGATGCTGCGCCTGGCCTGCGCCGCCACCGGGCTGGTGGCCAGCCGGGGGTCGGGCGCCGGCACATTGTTGATCGGTTCGTTGGAGAACGGCGTGAAGACCTGCGGGAAGCCGTTCTGCGCGAGGACCGAGGAGAAGTCCGCGAACCAGGTGCCGGCCTGCTGGGGCATCACCCGGGACACACCGAGCAGCACCTTGGAATTGCGGACCTCCTTGCCGAGCGTCGGCAGGGACGTACCGGCCAGCGCCGAGCCGATCAGCCAGGCGACCAGCAGCATCGCCAGGACGTTGACCAGCGCACCGCCGGTCGCGTCCAGTGCTCTCGCCGGTGACCATGTGATGTAGCGGCGCAGCTTGTTGCCCAGGTGGGTGGTGAGCGCCTGGCCCACGGATGCGCACACGATCACGATGGCGACGGCCGCGATGGCCGCGAAGGTGCCGGGCGTCGCATCTCCGGTGATCTCGTTCCAGATCACGGGCAGCAGATAGACCGCGATCAGACCGCCCCCGAGGAAGCCGATCACGGACAGGATGCCGACGACAAAGCCTTGCCGATAGCCGATGATGGCGAACCACACGGCCGCGACCAGCAGAAGGATGTCCAGGACGTTCACGCCGGACACCGTCTCATGAGCGCCAGTCCAGTGGGACCGCCTTGTCACGGTCCCACGGAATCTCCCAGCCGGAGTAGTGCAGGATCCGGTCGATAACTCCGGCCGTAAAGCCCCAGACCAGGGCGTTTTCGACGAGGAACGCGGGGCCGACGTGGCCACTGGGATGGCGCGTTGTCACACGATGGGCCGGGTCCGTGAGATCCGCCACGGGAACCGTGAAGACCCGGGCGGTCTCCGCCTGGTCGACCGCCCCGACCGGGCTCGGCCGGCGCCACCAGCCCAGGACGGGCGTCACCACGAAGCCGCTGACGGGGATGTAGAGCCGCGGCAGCACGCCGAAGACCTGTACACCGGACGGGTCGAGGCCGGTCTCCTCCTGAGCCTCCCGCAGCGCCGCCCGCACCGGACCGGGCCCGTCGGGGTCGCCGTCCTCCGGGTCAAGGGCGCCGCCGGGGAAGGAGGGCTGGCCGGCATGTGAGCGCAGGGTCCCGGCGCGCTCCATCAGGAGCAGCTCGGGGCCGCGGGCGCCGTGACCGAGGAGGATCAGCACCGCGGACTGCCGGCCGCCGCTCTCCGGCGGCAGAAAGCGGCTGAGCTGGCGCGGCTCGACCGTGGCGGCCGCGCGGGCCACCGGGGCCAGCCACTCGGGCAGGCCGTCGGTCGTGACCGTGACGTCCCGGCCGGACGCCGCGCCGCGGACGTCCGGCTCCTCGCCGTACCGCTGCTCCCGTGCACTCCTCATACGCGCCCCTCAGGCCTGGTGTCGATCGTCGGTCACCTCTGGGCGGGTGCTGTCATGAAGCGGCCACCGGGGGCGCCATCGGGGGCGCGGGCTGCCCCGGGTAGTCGGCCGGCGGCTTCAACCGCTGCCCCGGCTGGCCGCCGAGCTCGTACTTCAGCAGCTTCTTCGCCTTCTCCGGGTCCGTCTCGCCCTCTCCGTAGGCGGGGCACAGCGGGGCGATGGGGCAGGCTCCACAGGCGGGCTTGCGGGAGTGGCAGACGCGGCGGCCGTGGAAGACCACACGGTGCGAGAGCATCGTCCACTCGCTCTTGGGGAAGATCTCGGCGACATCCGCCTCGACCTTCTCGGCATCCTCCGCGGTGGTCCAGCCGAAACGGCGCGCGAGACGGCCGAAGTGGGTGTCGACGGTGATGCCCGGGACACCGAAGGCGTTGCCGAGCACCACATTGGCGGTCTTGCGGCCGACCCCGGGGAGGGTGACGAGATCCTCCAGACGGCCCGGCACCTCACCGCCGAAGCGGTCGCGCAGCGCGGCCGACAGACCGAGCAGCGACTTCGCCTTGGCACGGAAGAAGCCGGTCGGCCGGATCAGCTCCTCCAGCCGCTCCGGATCCATCGCGGCCATGTCCTCGGGCGTCGGGCAGACCGCGAAGAGACGCGGGGTGGTCTGGTTGACCCTCAGGTCGGTGGTCTGCGCGGACAGGACCGTGGCGACCAGCAGCTCGAAGGGGTTGGTGAAGTCCAGCTCGGGGTGGGCGTACGGATACAGCTCGGCCAGCTCACGGTTGATCCGGCGGGCCCGCCGCACCATGGCGACGCGCGACTCGGGCTTGCGCGCGGGGGCCTTCTTGGCCGGAGCCTTCGCGGCGGTCGTCTTCGCGGACGCCTTCGCCGCCGTCTTTGCGGTCGTCTTCGCCGCCGTCTTCTTGGCGGGGGCCGTCTTCTTGGCCGTTGCCTTCTTGGCTGCCGTCTTCTTGGCTGCCGTCTTCTTGGCGGTGGTCTTTTCCGCGGCCGCGGTGGGCTTCTTCGCGGTGGCCTTCTTGGCGACGGCCTTCTGCGCTGCGGCCTTCTTCGTGACGGCCTTCTGCGCTGCGGCCTTCGTGGCCGCCGGCGGCTGCTCTGGAGTGTCGTTCACGGCGGCCTTCTTCCCTGCCGAGGTCCTGCCTACCGAGGTTTTCTTCACGGAGGTCTGCGCGGTGGTGTCCTGCGCCGCCGGTCGCGACGCGCCGGTCCTGCGGACGACCGGCTTCTGGCCGGACGTCACCCCGGAGGGCGATTTGTTACCTTTGCCGGAATTCGAGGTGCGGCCGGACGGCTGTTCGCCCACAGCGGAATCACGCCCTGTACTCACTCTTCCGGCCCCCCACTCCTCTGCTCTCACCGGCGTATTGGACACTCGGCCAGACTAAGGCCAGCCACTGACATCCGGCTTGATCACTGTGATTCCTGACCCCAATCGGCCCCCTGCCTTACGGCTCCGGGCACCGGTCCGGCAAACTTGTGATTGATCGCACTGTTTTGCATTCCGGCATGATGGGGACCACAGTCCCCCGGAGCATGTCGACAAGGAGAGATCTCGTGGACGACGTTCTGCGGCGCGCACCGCTCTTCGCGGCGCTCGATGATGAGCAGGCGGCCGAGCTGCGCGCCTCAATGGGAGAGGTCACGCTCGCCCGCGGCGACGCCCTGTTCCACGAAGGGGACCCCGGCGACCGCCTGTACGTGGTCACCGAGGGCAAGGTGAAGCTGCACCGCACTTCCCCGGACGGCCGGGAGAACATGCTCGCCGTCCTCGGCCCGGGAGAGCTGATCGGTGAGCTCTCGCTCTTCGACCCGGGCCCGCGTACGGCCACGGCCTCCGCCCTCACCGAGGTCAAGCTCCTCGGCCTGGGCCACGGCGACCTTCAGCCCTGGCTGAACGCCCGCCCCGAGGTGGCCACGGCCCTGCTGCGTGCGGTCGCCCGCCGACTGCGCAAGACCAACGACCAGATGTCCGACCTGGTCTTCTCGGACGTACCGGGCCGTGTGGCCCGCGCCCTGCTCGACCTGTCGCGCCGCTTCGGCGTGCAGTCCGAGGAGGGCATCCACGTCGTCCACGACCTGACGCAGGAGGAGCTGGCCCAGCTGGTCGGCGCCTCCCGCGAGACGGTCAACAAGGCGCTCGCGGACTTCGCGGGCCGCGGCTGGCTGCGTCTGGAGGCGCGCGCCGTGATCCTGCTGGACGTCGAGCGGCTGGCCAAGCGCTCGCGCTGACCCGGCTCGTACACAGCCTTGGAAGGGCCCCGCTCCGGCGGGGCCCTTCGCCATGGATCCTGCCGGCCGGTTCGTCGGGGCCACGGGGCCAGCGGTTCCTTCGTCAGGGGCCCGTGGAACCACCGGCCGCCTCCTGGTGCCCCACCGGACCACCGGGCCCCGTCACCCCCGTATACGGCCCCCGTCACCCCCGTAATCAGGTCGCCGCACCCACCGCCCCCTCGCCATAGTGGCGCCATGACCAACGGCAAGGGGCTGGACCGGGACGGCTACTTCGTGCGGGAAGGGTCCCTGGACCGCGTGTCCGCGCCGTTCGCGCCCGTCGTGGCGGAGCTCGGCGCCCGGATCGGCGCGCGCTTCGGCCCCGGCCGCCTGCACAGCAGCTACCTCTTCGGCAGCATCCCGCGCGGCACCGCCGTCCCCGGAGTCTCCGACCTCGACGCACTGATCGCCCTGCGGGACGAGCCCACCGATGCCGACCGCGCTGCCGTCGATGCCGTCGAGTACGGCCTGGATGCCGCGTTTCCGCAGATCAGCGGCGTGGGAATCCTGCTGTTCGGCGTGCACCGCCTGCGCAGCGAGCGGGAGCGGTACGACCTCGCATGGTTCGTGGCCTGTCTGTGCACCCCCGTCAGCGGCGCGGATCTCGCCACCGGGCTGCCCCGCTACCGCCCCACCTCGCTCCTCGCCCGCGAGACCAACGGCGACCTCTTCCGCAGCCTGCCCGGTCTGCGCGAGAAGGCCGCGGCGGCCACTACGGAGGCAGCGCGCACCCGGCTGACCCGGGGCGTGGCGCGCCGGCTCGTCCGCACCGGATTCACCCTGGTCATGCCGCGCTGGGGCGGCTGGACGAGTGATCTCACCGAGTCCGCCGAGGTGTTCGGGCACTATTACCCGGCGTACGCCGAGCAGATGCGCGCCGCGGCGCGCGCCGCCCGGACGCCCGCCGCGTATCCGGAGCTGCTGGACGAGCTGCTCGCCCGCCTCGCCCCCTGGCTGGCCGCCGAGTACCTGGCCGTCCACGGGGCGAAGGCGCCCCAGCCGCAGGCGGACTGACGGCGCCTCTCGGCCGCCCCCGGGAGCGGTCCTCGCCGTCAGCCCCGGCCAACGGCCCCTCCAAGAAGGCCCGCGCTGCCGGCCCTGGTCACCGGCCCCGCCCTCAGTCCTCGATCAGCCCGTGCTCGCCCAGGTAGTCCAGCTGCGCCCGCACCGACAGTTCGGCGGCCGGCCACAACGAGCGGTCCACATCGGCATAGACGCTCGCGACGACGTCGGCGGGCGAGTGGTGGCCGGCCTCGACCGCGGTCTCCACCTGGGCGAGCCGGTGCGCGCGGTGCGCCAGATAGAACTCCACCGCCCCCTGGGCGTCGTTCAGCACCGGCCCGTGGCCCGGCAGGACCGTCGCCACCCCGTCGTCGACCGTCAGGGAGCGCAGCCGGCGCAGCGAGTCCAGATAGTCGCCCAGCCGCCCGTCGGGGTGCGCGACCATGGTGGTGCCGCGCCCCAGGATCGTGTCGCCGGTGAGTACCGCGCGGTCGGCCGGCAGGTGGAAGGAGAGCGAGTCCGCGGTGTGGCCCGGTGTGGGCACCACCCGCAGTTCCAGGCCTCCGGTGGTGATGACATCGCCCGCGTCGAGCCCCTCGTCGCCCAGGCGCAGCGCCGGGTCCAGCGCCCGTACGGCCGACCGGGTCAGCTCGGCGAAGCGTGCGGCGCCATCGGAGTGGTCGGGGTGACCGTGGGTCAGCAGGGTCAGCGCGATGCGCTTGCCGGCCCGCTCCGCGGTGTCGATGACCGCCCGCAGGTGGCTCTCGTCGAGCGGCCCGGGGTCGATGACGACGGCGAGATCGGAGTCCGGCTCGGCGACGATCCAGGTGTTGGTGCCGTCCAGCGTCATCGGCGACGGGTTCGGGGCCAGTACGCACTGCGCGCGCGTGGTGGCGGGCCCCGAGATCACTCCGCCACGGGGCTGACCGGGGAGGGCGGCTGCTTCGGTCATGCGGGGGTCCCTCCCGAGGGGCTGGGGCGCTCCGGGGGGCCGTCGCCGTCCCATGGGGCACCGGTATCGGCGTCGCCCTGCGCGATGTGCTTGGTGAACTCGTCGTGCCCCGGCCAGCTCAGCTCGATCTCGCCGCCCACGAGGCGGGTCCGCGCCAGCACCGGCGTCAGGTTCTGGGCCTCCGCCGCGGCCAGCGCGTCCGTGGCGGTGGCGTACGGCTGGAGCGAGCGCAGCGTCGCGATGGTCGGCGGCATCATCAGCAGCTCACCGCGGTCGTAGCCGGCCGCGGCCTCCTCCGGACGGATCCACACCGTACGGTCCGCCTCCGTGGAGGCGTTACGGGTGCGCTGGCCCTCGGGGAGCGCGGCCACGAAGAACCAGGTGTCATAGCGCCGTGGCTCGAACTCCGGAGTGATCCAGCGGGCCCAGGCGCCGAGCAGATCGGAGCGCAGGACCAGACCACGACGGCCCAGGAAGTCGGCGAAGGACACCTCGTGGGCGACCAGAGCGGCGCGGTCGGCCTCCCACTCCTCGCCGGTGGTGTCCGCGACGACCGTCTCGGCCGAGGTGCCCGCGAGCAGCACGCCCGCCTCCTCGAACGTCTCGCGGACCGCCGCGCAGACGATGGTCTGCGCGGTGGCCGGGTCGACGCCCATACGGACCGCCCACTGGGCGCGCGACGGGCCGGCCCAGGCCACCGGGCGCTCGTCGCGTCGGTCGACGGAGCCGCCCGGGTAGGCGTACGCGCCGCCCGCGAAGGCCATGGAGACGCGTCTGCGCAGCATGTGGACGGTGGGGCCGGCGGTGGAGTCCCGCAGCAGCAGGACGGTGGCGGCCCGCCGGGGCTCGGCAGGGGTCAGCTCGCCGTTCGCGAGCGCCCGGATGCGGTCCGGCCACTCCGGCGGGTACCACTGGCCATTGGTCGTGGACGACATGGCCGGATGCTATGCGCTCGCGGGCGGATGTTCGAGGGCGTCTTCCACGCCGGAGGGCCCCTGCTGACGAGGGGCCCTCCGGCGCACGGCACACGTGGTGGGGCTCAGGGCCCTTACGGGGTGCCTATTCGGCGATCTCGACCTGGATCTCGACCTGGATCTCGACCTCGACCGGCGCGTCGAGCGGCAGCACCGCCACACCCACCGCGGACCGGGCGTGCACGCCCTTGTCGCCGAGGATCTCGCCCAGCAGCTCGCTGGCGCCGTTGAGGACACCCGGCTGGCCCGTGAAGTCCGGCGCGGAGGCCACGAAACCGACGACCTTCACGACCCGCTGGATCTTGTCGAGGTCACCGATGACGGACTTCACGGCAGCCAGCGCGTTGAGCGCACAGGTCGCGGCGAGCTCCTGGGCCCGCTCCGCGCTGACCTCGGCACCGACCTTGCCGGTGACCGGCAGCGCGCCGTCCACCATCGGCAGCTGGCCGGAGGTGTACACGTAGGCGCCGGAGCGCACCGCGGGCTGGTAGGCGGCCAGCGGCGGCACGACCTGCGGCAGCTTCAGCCCAAGCGCCGCGATCTTGTCCTCCGCCGCGCTCACGCCTTCTCCCGCTTCAGGTAGGCCACCAACTGCTCAGGGTTGTTCGGGCCGGGCACGACCTGGACGAGCTCCCAGCCGTCCTCGCCCCAGGTGTCCAGAATCTGCTTCGTCGCGTGCACCAGCAGCGGCACGGTCGCGTATTCCCACTTGGTCATGGGCCGAGCGTAATGCCTGTCCACGACAGCGGTGGACGCCGTCCGCCACGGGCCGCCCACACCCGTCCCGTGCGGCGCCCCGGAGCGCGGTCACCGGCCCCCTACGGAACATCCCTGACCCGTCCCGGAGGGCCCGCGGGAAGATTCTCCGGGGCTTCCCAGGCGTATCCCGTGCGTAGCCGGGACGCGGACTGGTTAGGCTCCTTTGCGTGAGCAGGCTCCATGTCGTCAGCGGCAAGGGCGGCACCGGCAAGACCACGGTCGCCGCTGCCCTCGCCCTCGCCCTGGCCACCGAGGGACGCCGTACCCTCCTGGTCGAGGTCGAGGGCCGACAGGGCATTGCCCAGTTGTTCGAAACAGAAGCGCTTCCTTACGAGGAACGCAAGATCGCGGTAGGTCCGGCATCGGAAGGTGCGTCACCGTGGGGCTCCCCCCGGACGGAGTCCGCGGGAGAGCCCTCCCGGGGCGGTGGCGGAAGACGGTCGGGCGGTGAGGTCCACGCCCTGGCCATCGACGCCGAACGCGCCCTTCTGGACTACCTCCAGATGTTCTACAAACTCGGCAGCGCGGGCCGGGCGCTGAAGAAGCTCGGCGCGATCGACTTCGCCACGACCATCGCGCCGGGCCTGCGGGACGTCCTGCTGACCGGCAAGGCGTGCGAAGCGGTGCGCCGCAAGGACAAGAGCGGGAAGTTCGTCTACGACGCGGTCGTGATGGACGCCCCGCCGACCGGCCGGATCACCCGCTTTCTGAACGTGAACGACGAGGTCGCCGGCCTCGCGAAGATCGGCCCGATCCACAATCAGGCGCAGGCCGTGATGCGGGTCCTCAAGTCGCCCGAGACCGCGGTGCATCTGGTGACGCTCCTGGAGGAGATGCCGGTCCAGGAGACCGCGGACGGCGTCGCCGAGCTGCGCGCCGCCGGCATCCCCGTGGGCGGCGTCGTCATCAACATGACCCGCCCGGCGCTGCTGGACAACGGAGACCTCGACATCGCCGCCCGCGGGGCGCGTACGGGCGTCGCCAAGGCGCTCTCCGAGGCCGGTCTGGGCGGTGCCCGCCGCGGCGGCTTGGCGGACCGCCTGATCGACCCCCTGCTGGAGCAGGCGCGCGAACACGCCGAGCGGGTCGAGCTGGAGCGCGCCGAGTACGCCGAACTGACCGCAATCGGCCTTCCCACCTACGAGTTGGAGCTGCTCCCCGAGGGAGTGGACCTCGCCGGGCTCTACCGCCTGGCGAGAGACCTGCGGAAACAGGGGCCCATATGACCTCGGACAACACGACGCTGGACGCCTCGGCCCCGTGGCTGGAGGTCGATGCGCTGATCGACGACCCGCACACCCGCATCGTGGTGTGCTGCGGCTCGGGCGGCGTCGGCAAGACCACGACCGCCGCGGCCCTGGGCGTACGCGCCGCCGAGCGCGGCCGCAAGGTCGTCGTACTGACCATCGACCCGGCCAGGCGGCTGGCCCAGTCCATGGGCATCTCCGAGCTCGACAACGTCCCGCGCCAGGTCAAGGACGTCGACGAGAGCGCCGGCGGCGAACTGCACGCGATGATGCTGGACATGAAGCGCACCTTCGACGAGATCGTCGAGGGCCATGCGGATGCCGACCGGGCCCGCGCGATCCTGGAGAACCCCTTCTACCAGTCCCTGTCGGCCGGTTTCGCGGGCACGCAGGAGTACATGGCCATGGAGAAGCTGGGCCAGCTCCGCGCGAACGACGACTGGGACCTGATCGTCGTCGACACCCCTCCGAGCCGCTCCGCGCTGGACTTCCTGGACGCGCCCAAGCGCCTCGGCTCCTTCCTGGACGGCAAGTTCATCCGGGTGCTGATGGCGCCGGCGAAGGTCGGCGGCCGGGCCGGCATGAAGTTCCTCAATGTCGGCATGTCGATGATGACCGGCACCCTCAGCAAGCTCATGGGCGGCCAACTGCTGCGCGATGTACAGACGTTCGCGGCCGCGATGGACACCATGTTCGGCGGCTTCCGCACCCGCGCCGACGCCACCTACCGCCTGCTGCAGGCGCCCGGTACGGCGTTCCTCGTGGTGGCCGCCCCGGAGCGGGACGCGCTGCGCGAGGCGGCGTACTTCGTCGAGCGGCTGGCCGCCGAGCAGATGCCGCTGGCCGGCCTGGTGCTGAACCGGGTGCACGGCAGCGGCGCCGCCCAACTGAGCGCCGAGCGCGCCCTGGCCGCCGCGGAGGCCCTGACGGACCGCATGGCGGAGGACACCCACGCGGACACGGACACCGCTTCGGACACCGGGGTCGCCGCGGGCACAGCGGCCGAAACCGCCCCCGGCTCCGCCATGGACGCCGACCCGGCTCCCGGCCGCGCAGAAAATAATCTTGAAGCCACCGGCATTGTGGATCTCGACGGCGGGAAAGCTGGATCACGTACCGCCGGCGGCCTCTCCCCCGCTGCCGCGGCGGAGCATGTGACACCCACATCAGCCTCAGCGGAGCAACTGGCCGCCGGGCTGCTACGGCTGCACGCGGAACGTATGCAGGTCCTCGCGCGCGAACGCCGCACGCGAGACCGTTTCACCGCGCTGCATCCCGAGGTTCCGGTGACAGAGGTTGCCGCGCTGCCCGGCGATGTCCATGACCTCGCAGGGCTGCGTGCCATCGGCGACCGTCTGGCGCTGAACCCCACGGACACCGACGACTGAGCCGTACGCACGGCCGACTCAGTCACTCACCCACCACAAAGCGCCCGCGTCACCACTCACGAAACGCCTCTCACACACAGGCACGAACCGCGCGCACAGCGCACGCCCGGCTCTCGTGGACGCCCCAACTCGCGGGCACACCACGGACACTGACGACACATCACGAAGCTGCCGTCAGAACGCGCCACCGGCCGAACCTTCTCGGCCAATCTGCCGGCCGGAGCCTGCGGGGCCACGGGCCGGAGCCCGTAGCTGCCCGGCTACCCGACCGCGGCGTACTCGTCGAAGATCTCGTCCTCGCAGTCCAACGGCAAGATGCCCGTGCTGCGCTCATATTCCGTGCGCGCCGTCTCCAACAGTCGACGCCATGACGTCACGGTCGGGCGGCGGCGCAGCAGCGCCCTCCGCTCGCGTTCGGTCATCCCTCCCCACACACCGAACTCCACCCGGTTGTCCAGGGCATCGGCCAGGCATTCCGTGCGTACCGGGCATCCGGTGCACACCGCCTTGGCGCGGTTCTGCGCCGCCCCTTGTACGAACAGTTCATCCGGATCGGTAGTGCGGCATGCAGCCTGTGCACTCCAGTCGGTTACCCAGCTCATGCTGGCGCCGTCCTCTCCCGAATCGAGGCTCCCCCACGGCGGCAATCGGCATATTCACCGTTGCCAGTTGAGGACGTTACGGAAGGCAGGCAGGGCGCAACACCCCCTTCGGGCCCAATCTTGAATGGCCCGAACGGACTATGCGTACGCGGCAGATCACCCAACGGAGTGACCGAACGGCATACGTCACTTTGCGCACAAGGCGGGACAGTTCACCGCCCTGACACGGGATTTCTCTCGACAGACACAGACAAGTGGGGGCGCGGCCCGCGGGAGTAGGGGGTTGACGAACTCAGGCGTAACCGTTCAGCTGTGGTAGCTGAGAACAGGCTAGGCGAACAGGTGCGCCCCTGTCCGGCGATTGAGAACGTAGGCTGCCCCCATGCCTAAGAAGCGCGATGGCGGGGGTCTGTCCAAGACGCAGCAGGCCGCCAAGTTCCTCGGTGTCAGCGTCCTGGCCGGAGCGGTGCTCGCCGGCCTCGCGCTCCCGGCGGCCGGGGCGCTCGGCCTCACCGCCAAGGGATCGGTCGAGGGCTTCGACGACATCCCGGCGAACCTCAAGACGCCGCCGCTCAGCCAGCGGACCAGGATTCTGGACGCCAAGGGCGGCGAGATCGCCAAGGTCTACTCCCGTGACCGCACGGTCATCGGCCTCCACGACATGTCGCCGTACATCCAGAAGGCGATCGTCGCGATCGAGGACGCGCGCTTCTACCAGCACGGTGCCGTCGACATGAAGGGCATCCTGCGGGCGCTCAACAAGAACGCCCAGTCGGGCGGCGTCTCCCAGGGCGCCTCGACGCTGACCCAGCAGTATGTGAAGAACGTCTTCATCGAGGAGGCGGGCAACGACCCGGACAAGGTCGCCCAAGCCACCCAGCAGACCCTCGGCCGCAAGGTCAAGGAGCTCAAGTACGCGATCCAGGTCGAGAAAGAGCTCGGCAAGCGCAAGATCTTGCAGAACTACCTCAACATCACGTTCTTCGGGCAGCAGGCCTATGGCATCGAGGCGGCCGCCCAGCGCTACTTCAGCAAGCACGCCAGGGATCTGAACCTCGAGGAGTCGGCGCTGCTGGCGGGCATCGTCCAGTCCCCCAGCCGCTACGACCCGGTGAATGACCCGCAGGAGGCCACCCGGCGGCGCAACACCGTGCTGCAGCGGATGGCCGACGTGAAGGACGTCACCCAGGAGCAGGCCGACGCGGCCGCCAAGAAGCCGATCAAGCTGGCGGTCAGCCGCCCCAAGAACGGCTGTATCACCGCCACCCATGGCGCCGGCTTCTTCTGTGACTACATCCGCACGGTCTTTCTCCGCGACAAGTCGTTCGGCAAGAGCCGGAAGGTCCGGGCGCAGCGCTGGAACGAGGGCGGCATGACCATCCGCACCACCCTCGATCCGCAGACCCAGACGTCGGTACAGGCGTCGATCAAGGACCACGTCTACGACGACGACCCGGTCGCCTCCGCCGCCACCATCGTCGAACCGGGCACCGGCAAGATCCTCGGCATGGGCCAGTCGCGCCCGTACGGATTCCGTGAGAACGAGACCGTGATCAACCTTTCGGTGAACCACGACATGGGCGGGGGCGCCGGCTATCTGCCCGGATCGACGTTCAAGCCGGTGGTCGCGGCGGCCGCGCTGGAGCAGGGGACGGATCCGGAGCAGGAGTACCCGGCGCCGTACCGGATGCCGTATCCCAGTCCGGTGCAGACCTGCGAGGGCGAATGGCGGGGCAGCGGCTCCGAGAACGTCGAGAACGAGAACAAGGAAGAGGTCGGCCCGTACGCCATGAAGGAGGCGACCGCGAAGTCGGTCAACACCTACTACGTGCAGCTGATCAGCGATATCGGCGTCTGTCCCGCGGTCAGGATGGCGCAGAAGATGGGCATCGAGCGGGCGGACGGCAAGCCGCTGCAGCAGGTTCCGTCGATGACGCTCGGCACACAGGAGATGTCGCCGCTCACGATGGCGGCCGGGTACGCCGCTTTCGCCAGTGGCGGCCAGTACTGCTCACCGGTGGCCATCGAGTCGATCACCGACGCGCGCGGCCGGGCGTTGAAGGTCCCGCAGACCAGCTGCCGTACCGCCATGTCCAAGAAGACCGCGGACACGATCAACACCCTGCTCAAGGGCGTGGTCGAGGACGGCACCGGCAAGGAGGCCGGGCTCAAGGGCCGCGACAGCGCCGGCAAGACCGGCACCACCGACAGCCGCTACGCCGCCTGGTTCGTCGGCTACACCCCCAACGCGGCCGGTGCGGTCTGGGTCGGCGACCCGCAGCACAAGCGCAAGATGTACAACATCACCATCGGCGGCGTCCCCCACGACAAGGTCTACGGCGCCGACACCCCCGGCCCCATCTGGCGCGACGCCATGTCCGGCGCGCTGGCCGACCGGCCCGCACCCACCCTGCCCACCGTCCCGATCGACGACCCCGCCAAGGACAAGAACCAGGGCGACGAGGGCGACAAGGGCCGCGGCAAGCACAAGCCCGGCCGCGGCCACGGCGGCGGCAACAAGCCGGGCGGCGGCTGGAGCATTCCCGGCTTCCCCGACATCCTGGGCGGCGGCAACGGCGGCTGGTGAACGGCCGCTTGGCCCGTACGGCGAAGGTTGCCGACCCCTACGACGAAGGATGCCGGGCGGTATGACGAGAGATGAGGGGCGCCCCACACCATGGGGGCGCCCCTCATCTTTCCCTGAAAACTCCGTCCGGCCGCTCAGCCGGCCAGCAGCTTCTTCACCACCGCGGCCACCCGGCCGCCCTCGGCACGGCCCGCCACCTGCGGGTTGACGATCTTCATGACGGCGCCCATCGCCCGCGGCCCCTCGGCACCGGCGCCCTTGGCCTCCGCCACGGCCGCCGCGACCAGCTGCTCCAGCTCGTCGTCGGTCAGCTGCTTGGGCAGATAGTCGGCGAGCAGCTCGCCCTCGGCGCGCTCCCGCTCGGCCGACTCCGCCCGGCCGCCCTTGTCGAAGGCCTCCGCGGCCTCCCGGCGCTTCTTCGCCTCCCGCGCGATGATCTTCTCGACCTCGCCGTCGGACAGCTCACGCGCCTCGGTGCCCGCGACCTCCTCCTTCTGGATCGCGGTCAGCGTGAGACGGAGGGTGGAGGAACGCAGCTCGTCGCGCGCCTTGATCGCGGTGGTGAGGTCGTCCTGCAGCTTGGACTTGAGCGTGGTCATGACGTTGAGTATGCCCCCACCCACCGACAACCGCCGAGCCTTTTCCTCCCGGCCCCGCCGCACCCACCGCCCGGCGGGGCGGCTGCATCCCGCTGCATCCACCCCCCGCACTCTGCAACGATGGGGACCATGCGCGCGCGATACGGAGTACCCCTGACCCTGACCGCAGTCGGCGCGGCCGGCCTGGCCTACGCCGCCGGCTTCGAAGTCCGCTCCTTCCGTCTCCGACGCGTCACCGTGCCCGTACTGCCCCGCGGCATGCGGCCGTTGCGCGTCCTGCAGGTCTCCGACGTCCACATGGTCAGCGGACAGCGCAAGAAGCAGCGCTGGCTGCAGTCGCTCGCCGGGCTGCGCCCCGACTTCGTCATCAACACGGGCGACAACCTCTCCGACCCCGAAGGCGTCCCCGAGACACTGGACGCGCTCGGCCCGCTGATGGAGTTCCCCGGCGCCTACGTCTTCGGCTCCAACGACTACTACGGCCCCAAGCTGCGCAATCCCGCCCGCTACCTCCTTGAGCGGGCCCAGGGCCGCCACGGCCTCAACGGCAACGCACCCGCCGTGGGCGTCGTCCACAACCCATGGGAAGAGCTGCGCGACGCCTTCGACGCCGCCGGCTGGGTCGGTCTGTCCAATTCCCGCGGCCGCCTCAAGCTGGAGGGCATCGAGATCGCCCTGACCGGCCTGGACGACCCGCACATCAAGCGTGACCGCTACGCCGAGGTCGCCGGCGGCCCGGAATCCGGCGCCGATCTCTCGCTGGCCGTCGTTCACGCCCCCTACCTGCGCTCCCTGGACGCCTTCACCGCCGACGGCTATCCGCTGATCCTGGCCGGCCACACCCACGGCGGCCAGCTCTGCATCCCCTTCTACGGCGCCCTGGTCACCAACTGCGACATCGACACCGACCGTGTGAAGGGCCTGTCCACCCACACCGCCGACGGCCACACCTCCTACCTCCACGTCTCCGCCGGCTGCGGCACCAACCGCTACACCCCGGTCCGCTTCGCCTGCCCCCCGGAGGCGACGCTGCTGACCCTGACGGCACGGGACTGAGGCGCCCGGGGCCGGCGGTCGAGGGGGCGGCCGTCGGCTGAGGGGCGGCCGTCGGCCGAGGGGCGGAGGGGGCGTTTCCGGAGTCCGGCGTTCCCGGAATCCGGCTGTATGGGACTGCGGCCGTATCCGACTCCGGCCCCGGCCCCGGCCCGGATTCCGCGCGGCCTTGCCGGGTTCCGGATCCCGCGGGCTGTGTCCCTCCCCGGCTCCGGACCCCGCGCGGCCTTGCCGGCTTCCGGCTCGTGCGGACTGCGCCCCCGGCTTCGGACCGCGCGGACTGCGGCTTCCCCGGACCGGAGCTCCCTCACCCCGGGGCTCCGCCCTTCCGGGCCCCCGGACGGGGTCTCCCGGACGCGGTCTCCCGGACGCGGTCTCCCGGACGCGGTCTCCCGGACGGGTATTCCCCGACGCGGGCCGGATGGGGTCTCCCGCACCCGTTGATCATCCCCTTAACGTGGAGGGATGTCCGATCCCACCCGGACCTCGCAGTCCACGCGCCACGCCACCGGCCCGGCCGGCGCTGCCGCCCGCACCCCGGCAGCAGCCGTCGCCCCCACGAGCCGCCACCCCCTGGCGGCCGCCTTCCGCACCCTCATCACCGTGGCCGCCCTGACCGGCCTGCTTCTCGCGGCCCTCGGCACCGCCGGCCCGGCCCAGCTCCTCACCCGCTTCACCGTGCAGGCCAACATCGCCGCAGCGCTGGTCTCCGCCTGCTCCGCCCACCGCGCCTGGACGGGCCGCCGCCCCGTGAGCCCCCGCCTCTCCGGCGCGCTCCTCCCCTTCCTCTCCCTCCCCGCCCTCCTCCACTACGTCCTGCCGGCCGCCGACTCCACCGCCTTCACCCTGCCGGCCGCCACCGCCCCCGGCATCACCCAAGCCCTCTCCCACCAGCTCCTCTACACCCTCACCCCCCTCGCCACCCTGGCCGACTGGCTCCTGCTCACCACCCCCCGCGGCTTCCGCCTGTCGTACGCCTGGCAGTGGCCCGCCTATCCCCTGCTCTACCTCGCCTTCACCGTTGCCTTCCCCGCCACCACCGGAGCCCCCTCCCCCACCGTCACCACCGCCCTCACCCTCGGCCTGGCTCTCTGCGCCCTCCCCTTGATCACCATCGGGATCGACCAGGTCAGGCCCGCTCCCCGGCTCCACAACAACCGGATTTCACCTACGGGGATCGGTCCGCTAAAGTAGAGCTCGTTGCTTCGGGGTGTAGCGCAGCTTGGCAGCGCGCTTCGTTCGGGACGAAGAGGTCGTGGGTTCAAATCCCGCCACCCCGACTGAAGGAACACAGGTCAGAGGCACCTACCAATCTTGGTAGGTGCCTCTCCTGCATTGTGCGTGACTAACTGCGTGACTAGTGCTTCGGATTCGCCTTGAAGATGCCGTCCATGGCGACCGCTCCCGTCTGGATCACGGGGCGGATCTGTTTGCGATAGACCTCCTCAGTGACCGCCGTCCCGGAGTGCCCAACCAGGCGCGAGATCTCTTCGAGCGGTACACCGCGGTCCGAGAGCAGCGAGACGAAGCTATGGCGTAGCTCACGTGGCGTCCATTCTGCGGCGTTGACCCCCTCCGCCTTGTTGATCGCTTGGCGGAAGGCTCTCCGGACGTTGGTCGAGTCGAGTTCCTTGCCGACGGCCGACGAGAAGACAAGTCCGTTCTCCTCCCAGGCATCGCCGGCAGCCAGACGGTCCCAGCCTTGGTCCTCCCAGTGCTGCCAGAGCACGTCGATGCAGCGGGCCGGGAGGGCAAGCGTCCGCCGGGACTTCCGTGTCTTGGTGTCGCCTCCAGTGCGGACCGACCGCCATACCGCGATGTACGGCGGGACGGGTGGCGTCGCGGCCGGGTCTCCCTTGAGGAAGACGTGGTCCCACGTGAGCGCACGCAGCTCTTCGGTACGTGCTCCGGTGAGCAAGGCCAGCACGATGTACGCGTGCATGGATGTGCGCTCAGCGGCTTTCAGGACCGCCTCGGCCTGTGCCAGTGTCAGGGCTTTGGACGGGCGTCCCGCCTGGCCCGTAGGAACGGAGCACAGCTCCACCACGTTGCGCTTCACCTTGTCTCGCGCCATCGCCCGTTTCACCGAGCGGTTCAGGCATGAGTGGATGCTCTGCAAGGTTCGCGTGCTGAGCGACTTCGCTTTCTGGGCAAGCCACTTGTCCACGTCCTCCGCGCTCAGGTCGCGCAGCTTCCGAGCACCGAGCGATGGGATCACGTGCGTCCGGCTGAGGATCGTGCAGTTGTCGAGTGTGCCCTTGTCCCGACCGGCCAACCCGTACATGAGCCAGTCATTGACCGCGTTCTCCACCGTGTAACCGGTGGGCGCGATGGCAAGCCCGTCCTCGTGGTCCCGGAGGACTTCCTTCAGCTTGTTCTTGGCTTCGGTCTTGGTCTTGCCGCTGCCGCGCTTCACGATGCGTTTGCCGCTGGGGTCGTAGCCCAGGCTGGCAGTGGCAATCCAGCGCTGCCGCCTCTCGTCCCAGTGGAGTCCGCCGTCTCCTCTGCTGCGGCGTTTGGTCACTGCTTCCCTCCGGCTTCACGCTCCAGCACCGCGAGGTACTCAGAAATGGCGGATGCAGGGACGAACCTCGTTCGCCCCTCCTTGACCGTCCGGAGACGGCCCACGCGGATCAGCTCGTAGATGACGGTCCGGCTCATGTTCAGGACACGCACGGCGTCCTTCACTCGGTAGAGAAGGGGTTCAGTGGATATTTCCCGCTCGGGAACGGTCAGGGTCACGGGGTCCTCCCTACGTTGTGCGATACGCCAGAGTCGGACAGGTGGGACAGCTCCCATTCCTGCTGTCCGGGTAGTTCTTGCAGGTCAGATGCGCCAACCGGACAGTCGGACAGCTGGGACACCTCTGGTGTGCCCTGTGTCCGGGTCTCGGTGTCCGAGTAGTAGCGGCCGCTGCCGTCCTTGGTGAGCTGGCCGTCCTCCGCCATCCGAGAGCAGGTCCGGCGTACTGTGTCTGCGCCGGCCTGCGGGAGGGCTTCCGCGATGTCCTTGGGCTTTGCCCCGGGGTTGGCGCGGACGTAGCGGAGGATGGCGGCGCGGGTGTCGCCGACGGTGTGGTCGGAGGCGGGCCCGTCGAGCAAGTGCCAGGCGCCGGAGGCTTCCTGGAAGGAGAGCGCGTATTCGGCTTCGTTCACGTCGCGGCCAGTGACGTGCAGAATGCCGTCCGCTTGCCCTCGGGCGCGCTTCAGCACGAGCGTGGCGTCAGCGGCTCCGGCGATGCCGTTGGTCCCGGAGACCTCCGTCAGGAAGTCCTCAGATCCGGCTTTGCGGACGTGGTGAACGAGGACTACGGCGATGCCGTAGTGGTCCGCGATGCGTTTCGCGTAGCCGACGGCGACATAGTCCGCGTCGTACGCCGATACGCCCTGGGGCGCCTGTCCGCGCATCTTGGCGAACACGTCAATGACGACCATGCGGGCGTCCGGGTTGCGGTCCAGCCACTGCGCGATGGCGTCGCTGCCGCCCTGTGGGAAGGGCGGGCATTCGGTGACCAGCGTCAGACCGGCCGGCGCCTTCTGTCCGCCCAGGAGCTTGCCCATACGGGTCTGGAGGCGACGCGGGGTGTCCTCCAGCGCAAGGTAGAGAACCGGGCCGCCTTTGACCGGGACGGAGTCGAACGCCGTGCCACCGGCCGCGACCGAGAGGCCAAGTCCGAGGGAGAGCCAGGACTTTCCGACCTTGGGCGGTCCGGCGAGCAAGCTGACGCCTTCGGCGAGGAGGCCGGGAACGGCCCATTTCGGCTCGGGGAATTCCGCGGCCATGAGCTGATCGGCGGTCCATGCGGTCCGGGGCCGTTCCCGCGCCGGTGGTGCCTCGGGTGTGGCCTGGGGGTCGCGGGGGACGGAGTAGAGGTGGAGCGGGGGAATCGGGTTGGTGCTCACGCGGCTACCGTCCTCGGGCGCGCTGCTCCGGCCCGCAGGCCGGAGGCGATGGTCCGGCGTGCTTCGCGGTCGCCCTGGCCCACCTGGAGGGCGGCGGTCAGGAGCCAGCCGGTGACGTCGGTGTCGGTCAGCTCTCCCCCGGCGACGAGCTGTCCGAGGGCGACGGAGGCGATGTAGAGCGCGTTGTTGTGCTGGTCTTCGCCGGAGGCGGTGACGCGCTTCAACTCCCCATCAACCGCGGACCGCAGGAACGCGCTGCGCCGGTCGTGGGCGGCGAGTGCGACCGTGATGGGCTTCTGCGGGGGCAGCGGCGCCGGGCGCAGCAGCTCGGCGAGCCAGTCCGGCAGCGGCGCCACGGGGCCGCTGTGAACGATCTCGTAGGGGCGTCCTGCGAAGGTGCTGCCCGCGCTGACCACAAGTCCGCCAACCGCGCGGGTGTCGACCTTCCAGCCCAGTCCCCGGCCACTGTCTCCGGTGGTGTTGCGCAGGGGCTCGCCGCCAGGTGCGGCGAAGTAGAGGTGGGTGCCTCCGCTCCAGGTACGCACCGTGTAGGTCTGTGCCGGGAAGGGCTGGCCATGACGCTCGCAGAGCACGGCGAGCACGTCAGCGCCGTCAGAGACGCCGTGCTCCGCCCAGTCCGCCGGCGGGGTGTCCTGCGGGTGCTTGGGCCTGTCGAGGTCAATGACCACCAGCGCGGAGGGCCCGGTGGCAACGCCGATGTTGTACGGGGCGTGCGTCCAGCAGCGGGTGATGCGCTGCCGATCGGTAGTGGCACGCTCGGCCCAGTCGCTTACCGCCGGGCGCTTGTCGTCGGGGATGACCGGGAAAACGTTCCAGTCCCGGGCGGCGGCGTCCAGAGCTGCGGTCAGCAACGTGGTCTTGCGGTCATGCGTCATGCTGGAGGTCTCCTGTTTCTGTCGAAGGGACGGAGAACCGGTGCACTGGCCGAGAGGCCAGGGCGCCGGCCGGGGCGGTCGCGGTCTTTGGCGAGAGGCGACCGCCCCGGGCGTATTCAGTCCTCGATTTCGCCGCTGTAGCCGAGGGGCGACAGGGCGCTGTGGGCGCGGTTGAGGGCGTCGGCGAGCATGTCCGCGCAGCGGGACGCATCTGCAAGCGCGGTCGTGGCCGCGCTCACGTGATCAGCCACCAGGCCGTAGTCGGCGGTGAGGGTGCCTTCCAGGTGCAGGCACGTGAGGAATCCGCTGGTCTGGTCGAAGGACTGCGGCAGGTACTGCGCCATGCGCTTGAACGCGGCGACGCTGGAGTACGCCTGCCCGGGGTGGTGCAGGCTGCCCGAGCGGGAGCGTGGGGTGGGCAGGGTGGCGTGGTTGAACGTGCGGACCGATTCGGCAGCGGTGTCCGCGCTGTCCTGGGGCTTGCGGGTAGCGCTCATGGGTCGTGCCTTTCTGGTGCGGGTCAGAAGGGGGGTTCGTCGCTGAAGCCGTGGGCGGCCCACGGGTCGCGGCCGGTGCGGTGCCAGCGCCGGGGCAGGCGCGGCAGGGGCAGCAGGACCCAGCGGCGGTCTTGGTTCCAGCACTCGCAGGGCTCCCAGCGGGAGCCGTCGTACTCGCCGGTCTCGGGGTGGCCGTATTCGTGCTCGATGCCGCCGATGCCCTCGCAGTAGCGGCAGGCGGGGTCCGGGGTGTCGGTCAGCATGAGGGCCGGGCGCGGCCAGGTGGCGCGCTGGATGCGCAGCCGGAGGAAGAGGCGGCGACTCATGCCGTGCTCTCCTCGTAGGCCGTTTCGGTCTCGTCGGCCATGTCGTCGAAGCGGAGGAGGAGTTCGCCGAGCTGGCGGCGGGTGAGAAGTCGGGAGTAGGAGCTCTCCCAGTCGTAGGTGTCGAGTGCCACGGTGACGATCTCGTCGGGGTCGATGTCCATGTCAGTGCTCCTTGGTGATCTCGATGGTGGGGAGTTCGGGCAGTCCCGTGCGGGTGAGTTCGGCGGCGTTGAAGCCGGGCAGGGCGGAACGTGCGGTGATGGCCTGGGCCAGGGCGGTGGCGTAGGCGGCGCCCTCGCGGGCTACCTCGATCTGCGCCCCGGCCCGCAGCGCTTCGACGCGTTCCATGTGGGCGTGCTCTTCGCGGCGCTCGCCGATGTGCCGGTTGTGGGCGGTGGCTTCGCGGCGGTCTGTGCGCCAGTGCCGCGCTGCCAGGCCGTAGGTCACTGCGGTGGACAGGGCCCACAGCAGCAGGGGCAGGGAGAGGCCATCGGCGTATCCCGCTACCCCAGCCAGGGCCAGGGCCCCGGAGGTGGCGAACGCGGTTCCCGCGATGACGCCATCTCCGGCGCGGCCAACGGAGGCCAGGGCGCCGGCCGCAGCCGCGCCGAGGGAGAGCGTGGTCATCAGCACGGCGTCGCCGACGGAGTGTTCGGCGCCGTTGGCGTTCCAGATCCTGGCGAGGATCAGCACGGTGGAGGTGGCGATGGCCGGGGCGGCTTTGGGGGCCGCCGCGGCGATCCAGTGCCGGGAGGTGAGCTGTTGGTTCACGACCGAGCCCTACAGCTTTGCGGCGGCGTCGAGGACCGCGTGGGTGAGCTGGTTGATGGGGCCGGAGGCGCCGGTGGAGGCGAGGAAGAAGCCGAACATGATGGCGACGAAGGCGGAGCCGTAGCCGAGGGTCTTCGAGCGGAGCAGGAAGAACAGGACCAGGCCGAAGAGGGCGACGAGGGAGAGGGTGATGGCCACGGGGGCCTCCTTGGTCAGTGGTCAGCGGGTGCAGGCGGGATAGGACGAGCCCCGGCGGCAGGCGTCGTAGGCGGCGGGGCTGACCGTGAAGCGGGCCGTGTGTCCGTCGGCGGTGCGGACGGTCAGGGTCCAGTCACGTGTCTTGGTGGCCGGCCGGTAGGTGGTGGCCTTGTCGATGACTCGGCCGGCGGGACCAGGCGGCGGGGTGCAGGCGGCCAGGGCGAGCAGCGCGGCGGGGGCCAGGAGACAAAGGCACAGGCGCAGGCGCATGGCGGGTCCTCTCATCGGGTGCCGTCGCGGTGCAGGCGCATGGCGACGTTGAACAGGTGGCGGCCGACGCGTATGCGCTTGCCGTGGCCGTCGCAGCGGCGGCAGTGCTTGCCGCGCTTGGGCCGTCCCTTGCGGTCGGTCTTCATCGCGAAGCCGAAGCCCTTGCACTTGCGGCAGTTGCCGAACGGCGATCCCGCACACAGACTCACGTAACCAAGAGTGACGATGAGTAGGCAGGCGCTAGCAAGGAGGGAGAGGGTCATGGGGTGCCTTCCAGGCGGTTTTTCCGGTGTTTTCGCAGGCGGGGTGCTAGGTGCGAGGTTGCTGATCAGAGCCGGTATGGACTGCTAGCGGGGGTGCTAGACCTAGCAGCGGCGGCTGCTAGGTCTAGTAGCGATGCGCGTCAGCTCCCGGGCCGTTTCCCGTCACGTTGAGTGACTTTAGTGGCGATGTCGGCGCGGACGATTCCTCGGCGGGTGGTGCCCTTGCCCTTGTCGGTAGTGCCCCAGACGTCCTGGGCAGTGATGCCGTGCGGGCGCAGGTTGGTGGTCACGGTCTCGGCCTTCCAGCCCCCGTAGATCTCCGGCCGAAGCGTCGCCAGGCGAGCGGCGATCTTCTCGTTCCAGACCTTGTCTTCGTCGGCGGGGACGACCTTGAGGACGTCGGCGAGCAGGTCGAAGGCGGCTTCGCTGCTGTCGGGCTGTTGGCCGATGGCGTGGCCGGTGACGTTGCCGTACTCCTCGCGCATCTTGCGGGCGCGGGCGACGACTTGTTCGGCGCCGAGCGCGTCCACGAACGCCGAGGCGACGATGCGCGGGTCATCGCCCTCACCAGCCATCCAGCAGATGCCGCGGTCGGAGCGGGAAAACATCGTGGCCCGGTAGCCCGCCTTGTACATGCCCGCGCCCAGCACCATGTTGTTGGCGGTGTCGCCCATGACCTTCAGGCAGAACCGCAGGACCGCGTTGGCGGAGATGCCGGGCGGCAGGGACTTGGCGTCCGGGCGCTGGGTGCCGAACATGCCCACGATGCCCAGCGCGGGGCCGCGCTTGGTGATGTCGACGCAAATCTCTTCCAGCTCCGCGCCGTACTTCTCGTGCTCGAAGGGGACTTGGCACTCATCGGACGCGACCACGATCGGGTGCAGGCCAAGGGACTTGTCGTTCGCCAGCTCCGGGGTCACCTTCGACTCCGGGCAGCGCGAACGGGGCAGGGACTTGATGACCTTCGCCCGTCGCCGCAGCTCCTTGCGCAGCTCCCGTAGCGATTCCAGGACGTAGAGGATGTCTTCGTCCTCGTCCCCCGCGCGGTAGCGGTGGCAGACCGGCTCCAGGGCGCCGAAGTCGCCGGTTCCCTTGAAGTCGAACGCATACAGCTCAGCGCGCGGGTCGAGGGCGGCGATGAGCAGGAACAGGCGCATCAGGAACGTCTTGCCCATGCGCGGGATGGAGCCGACCACGACCGAGGCGAACATGAGCGTGACGGACACGTCCCGCATGCGCTGGTCGTTGCCGAAGACGACCGGCTTGAACAGGTCCACCTGCCCGGACTTCAGCAGTGGCCAGGCGGGTTTCTTGGTCTCGTTCATGGGCTTGTCGCCCACCCAGAGGACCAGCCGCCCTTCGTGCTCTTCAGGGTCGGCGGTCGGCCACACGCAGCCGACCTTGCGGCGTAGCCCGGAGGCGAGTGGCTTGCGGGCCTCCATGATGTCCTCGGGGGTGACGCCCCAGGGAAGGTCGAGGTCGGCGCGGTATCCGGGCCCGTCCCGGGTGATCTCGGAGGTGAAGCGCAGCCCGTTCATGTCGCCGCCCTTCTTAATGGCGGCCGACAGCTTCGCGTTGCCGATGTTGTCCAGCGCCCGCAGCACGATCGGCCCGGTCAGCTTCTGGATCTCGGTCTTCAGCACCGCCGGCCCAATGACGGGCTTGTCCTGCGGAGCACCCCAGAACCCTGCGACCAGCACGGCAGCCGAAGCCAGGACCGCCAGCCAGCCCGGGGCCATGACGTACATGGTCAGCGCGAACGCGGCGCCGAAGATGGCGCCGACGACCGTCACCAGCACTCGCAGCCGCACGCGCCGATCCCGCTGGCGCGACAGCTTCAGGTACTCGGCCGTGTTTTCGTGCTCCACCTCGTAGGCACGCAGCGGGGCGGATTCGGCATCCCACACCCACCGGTTGGCCTCCCCCACCTTGCGGGCCACGCCGCGTGGCGCCATCAGCCCAAGCTGGAGCGCGTACCAGGGGGTGCGGATGCCATGGAAGACGGTGGAATAAAAGGCGTTGCTGGCAGCCCGTTGCACGGTGGAGACGAACCCGGGCTTCGACAAGAGCCAACTCGGCAGGATCGGCTTGCGCTTGTAGGTGGTGATGCCCGGGGAGGGCAGGTCGGGTGAGTCGACCGGCCGCAGCTTGGGCGTCTCTTCGTCCTCGGCATCCGGTTCGGCCGGCGGGGCGGGAACGGGCGCTTCGGCAGGCTCAGGGGCGGGGGTGGCGGGGCGTTTGGTGGTGATGTCGAAGACCTCGGCGTCAGGGCGCTCGGGCTCTTCGGGCTGGCCAGTGACGTGCACGTCAGACACGGTGTGTGTGCTCCTTCGGGAGTGAAGAGAGCGGGGCCCGGTGTCGCTTTGGTCGGTTGGACCGGGCCCCGCGCTGATACGTGGTGTCGCGGTCAGGCGGCGAGCGCGGGTGTATCCGCGCAGGTGGTGCAGATGCCGAGGGATGCGGCGATGACGTATCCGGCATCGCGTCGGCAGTCGGGGCACGTGCGGCGGGCAGTGTTCGCCTTGGCGAGCGCTGCCCACTTGGCCGGGGTCATCGGCCGGGCCGGCTTGGCCAGGTCGAGCCGGTAGAGGTAGGCGACGCGTACGCGGCGGCCGTAGCGGCGTGAGCGCCACAGGATCTGAGCGGCGATGTCCTGACCGCCCGGCCGCAGGCCCTTGGCGCGGAGTTGGCGACGGGTCGCCAGTCCGTCCGGGGCCAGCCGGAACGGGAAGGTGGGGATGCCGTAGCGGGCGCCGTCGGGGTCGTAGAAACGGCCGGCCATCAGGCGGCCTCGGCCTCATCCACGCCGTCCTCGGCAAGCTTGAGTTCCTGATAGCGGGCGGCGACCCAACCCACCGACCAGCCCGTCAGATCGGCGGTCTCACGCACCGACCGGCCAGCCGCAAACCCGACGCGCACGGCCTCTCGGGCAGCGTCCTCGGGGATCTTGTCGGCCTCGGTTTTGGCGTTCACGGGCTGCGGCGCGGACTGTTCACGGGGTGCCCGCTGCGGACGCGGGCGCCGTTCACGAACAGTGGCCTCGCGGTGTTTACGAGCGGCGCGGGCCTGCTCTTCACGGGCCAGGCGTTCTGCCCTGTCAGCAGCCTCTCGCTCCTCCTTCTTCGCCTGTTCACGGTCGGCCCGCTCCTGCGCCTCCCTGCGGATACGCTCGCGCTCCTCACGCTCCTCACGACGCTGGCGGCCCTCATGGTCCAGGCGCTCACGCTCCATGCGTTCGGCGTGCTCACGGGCTTCCCGGCGGTCTTCCGCCTCACGTTCGAGGCGTTCACGCTCCAGCCGCTCAGCCTGTTCACGCGCTTCCCGCTCGGACCGTTCACGAGCGAGCCGCTGCTGTTCACGCTCCTCGCGCTGACGCTGTTCACGGACCTGTCGTTCCCGGCGTTCACGCTCGGCGTGCTCTTGCTGTTCACGGTCGATGCGGGCCAGGGCTTGTGTGATCGCTCGGCGGTAGGCGAGCCCCGCTTCGGCGGTCACGATGAGCAGGAGCGGGGCGACGCAATGAACAGCGACGCCGACGAGATCGGCGTTGAGGGCGGAGTCGCCGATGTTCAGGCCGATGGTCATCAGCCCGGTCATCCAGCGCAGGACGGCCGGCCACCGACCGCTGTCCCCACCGAGGCGGGCAACGGTCGAATCCAGGCGGACAACGATGACGACGGCGGCGTCCACCACGATGGGCAGGATCGGCGCCGTCCAGCCCCAGCCGTCGGGAGTGACCCGCTCCACGAGCGGGGTGACGGTCAGGACCGAGAAGACCACCGCGCCGAAGGTGATCGCCCACGTGCCGACGGACAGCGTCCGCTCAGCCGTGCGGATCTGCGACGGGCTCATGGTCGCGAAGCGCTTCACCCGGCCGCCTCCGCTTCGCTGGCGGTGCCTCGGCGACCGGCGCGGCGGCCGTTGACGGTGTCGTGGACGGGGTGGGAGCCGTCGGCGATGCGCCAGCCACCACCGTCCTGCTTGGCCTCGTACATGGCCTCGTCCGCCCGCCGCATCCACGTGGACAGGTCAGCGCAGCCGCGCGGAGCGACGACAGCGCCGATGGAGGCGCCCAACGACACCTCGCGGCCGTCGATGGTGACCGGCTCGCTCAGCTGCGCATGCAGGTACCAGAGGTGGAAATCCAGGGTCTTAAGGCCCTCTGGCTGCCCGGCGGGCGGACGGCCGATCACGGCGGCGAACTCATCGCCACCCAGCCGCCCCGCGGGCCCACGTGCATGGGCCCACAGCGCCAGTCGCTCGCCCGTGGCACGGATCGCCGCATCCCCGGCCGCATGGCCGAAGGTGTCGTTCAATCCCTTCAGGCCGTCCAGGTCGATAACCACGACGGCGGTGGTCCCCTGGCGCAGCAGACGACAGGCCCGAGGCTCGAATCCGTCCCGCCGCAGCAGACCGGTGAGCGGATCGCGTCGGGCGGCACGCAGTTGGCGCCGCATCCACACGGTGTGTGCGCTCCAGGCACCGGCCAGCGGTCCGGAGGCCGCAGCGAGGGTCAGCAGCTCGCTCATCAGGCTGCCGCCTTCCGGGACTTCCGGCCCTTGGCCCTGGCCTTGGCCGGGCTGGACAGCGGCACGACGGCGGTAAGGGCGTCGGCGTACAGGGCGTCCCACGCGGCGATCTCATCGCCGCTCTCGCCCAGTTCCCGCAGGTCCCGCAGAACCTCGCGGGCCACATCCAGCCGGAGCTCCTGCTCTTCCTCGTCTTCCTTGGTCAGCGGGCCGCGGAACAGGTCGCGGTCGATGCCGAGCGGGAACTCGTCGAAGCCGAAGGCCAGCTCTTTGAACTCGGTGCCGTTCACGACCCGTTGGTTGCCGATGTACGTACGCATGTGGAGCTCTCCTTGAGTCGAAGGGAGGCCGGGGCGGTCGCGGTCTTTGGCGAGAGGCGACCGCCCCGGCGGGTGTGTGGATGTGGCTACTTGCGTCCGCGCCAGGCGCCGGCCGCGGCATTGCCGTTCGTGCGGGCCTGCCCGGACTGCTCACGGGCCGCAGCCTGGCTCTCCGGGCTGCTGTGGACGCGGTAGTCCTCGCCGGCCTCGGCGTGCAGCCGGTCAACCTCGCTGGACTGGGCATCGCTGCGGGAGCGGAATAGGCTCACCATCGATCCTTTCTGGGATCACAGGGCGCGCCCGCAAGCTGCCAGGCGGAGGGCGCGCCCTGCTTCATGTGCGGCTAGAAGTGCTGATCAAGCCCGTGCCCCCGGCGCTGCAACTCCGGGAGCACGGGCCGTATGGAAGGTGGCTTTCGCGGTCAGCGACGGAACGCCGCACGGAAGAGGCCGATCACGTCGTCGGTGCGGTCAACGACCCGGCCGGACTCCAGCTCCTCCGCGCGGGTTTCGTAGCCCTCCGCCGCGCCGTCATGACCGTGTTCGCGCTGTACGGCAGCAGCATTGCGGTTCTCGGCAGCAGCCTTCTTCAGGCGGTTCATGAACTGTCCTCTCGGAGATGTAGGTGAAGCGCTCTCGCGGCTCCCGCACACGGCGGGTCCGGGGCTGATAGCGGCGCGCTGCTACAGCTCGCCGCGCCGCTCCAGCTCGCGGGCGATGTCGTTCTGGTCGGCCACCGGACCGACGGAGGTCCCGCCGCCGGCCCGCTCCCGGTCGATCAGCTCGTACTCGCGCCGCAGGTCATCGGTGGAACGGTTCTGGTTGTGCTCGGATGCCGTGGAAGGGGTCTTTCGGAACATGGTTGATTTCTCCGTCTTCGAGTGAGTGATGTGGGTCGTGCGTGCCCCGACCAGGAGTCGAACCCGGCCTTACGACCATCGGGGCGAATGCGCAGGTGAGGGCAGTCAGCGCTGGACTACGGGGCGGTGCAGGTCCCGGTGCGTGACCGTGACCTGGTGACCCGCCAGCCGCAGCAGATCGGCCAGCACAAGAGCGAAGGTCGGGGCCCTGTGACGGCCGCCGGCGCATCCGTCGGCGACGGTCACGACCCCGGCACTCGGGCCGGCAGCGAACGCGCCGATGGCCGTCGCGGTGGCCGCGACCAACTCCGGGACGCCAGCGGTGCCCAGCACAGCGGCGCGCACCGCCTCGTCCTCGGCGGTCATGTACCGCAGTTCCCGGCTGACGTGCGGGTCACGAAAGTGCTCGCGCAGGTCGATGGTCAAGTGCGCGGCGGGCGGCGCGTCGTGCAGGTAACCGAACGAAATGATCTCGACAGCAGCCATGAGGGCTCCTTGAAGGAAGCGAAGGGATGTTCCGACTCACCCACCCCGCCCGGACGGGCGAGGACGAGGGTCTGTGGTCAACGGGTGCGGACGCGAC
The DNA here is from genome assembly GCF_043200375.1 of Streptomyces sp. NPDC048434. NCBI lineage: Bacteria > Bacillati > Actinomycetota > Actinomycetes > Kitasatosporales > Streptomycetaceae > Streptomyces > Streptomyces sp. NPDC048434. The sequence continues at coordinate 65,142 of NZ_JBICXQ010000002.1, forward strand.
CGCTAACGCTGTGGGCGCTCACCCGCAGATCGCGACCCCCGCTCACGCGGACGTCACCGGAGACGGTGTTGGCCCGGAGGGCGCCGGCAGCCTGGGCGGTGGCGCATATGTCCACGTCACCGGAGGTGGTGTTCAGGTCCGCGTCGGAGCCGCTGTAGAGGTCCACGGTGATATCGCCCGACACAGAGCGGGCGGTGAGATGGTCGGACAGACAGCCGACGATTACGTCGCCGGAGGTGGTGGACGCGCTCAGGTGGCGGGCTCCGTCGATCTCCAAGTCTCCGGAGATGGAGCGGAACTCCATGCGCTCGATGGCTCCGTGGACATGGGCACTCGCGGACTGGGAGACGACCGCGAGGGAGGAGCCAACCGGCAGGCTGACGATGGCCTCGATCGGGCTGACCGTGTCCATCACGCCGGTACCACCACCGGTGATGATTCGGCCGTTGACGATCGTGACGCCGGTGACCGACCCGTACACGGTGCCCACGCTCTGCGCGACCCGGTTGCCTCGGATGTTCTGCATCATCACGTTGCCGGGGATCTTCGGGACCTCCACAGCCAGGGTCTGGCCGTCCTGGCTGGCGCGGGCCCGGTTGACCGCGTCGGCGGCCGGACCGGACGAGTCGTCCGTCCGCAGCACCACACGAGCGGTCGTGATGCTGGCGAGGACCTGAACGTGGACGCTGCCCATCGGCAGGTCGAGCCCGAGGACGACCGGGCCGGTGGACTGGAAGCCAAAGGGGCGCTTAGTCATTGCTGATCTCCTGTTTCGAGAGAGAAGGAAGGGCGGGGCGGTCGCGGTCCTTGGCGAGAGACGACCGCCCCGCAGAAACGGGCCAAGCGAGCCGCGCACTTCGGGTGCTCGGGCTCAGGCGACCGCTCGTCGAAGACGAGTGGTCATTGCTGCTGGCGCCCCGGTTGGAGGCACCAGCAGCCAAAATCACTCGTTCTCAGCGCTCTGTTCAGTTCTCAAGGAAGGTCCGCTCCCAGCCCGTCGGCGTGCGACAACGTCGCCTTCCCGGGTCTTCCGGCTGGTGCGGGGCATTGCGGGTCGCTGGGCTCCGCCGGTTTAGACGGGCCTTCACCGCCTAGGTAACCTAGGTCGTTGCGATGAGATGAAGCTACCTAGGTTGCTTTCGAGGTGTCAAGGAGTCGCGCTCAAAAACCCCAAATGACCTAGGTCAGGTACGCTCTACTGATGGACTCGAAGCCCCCGAAGACGCCGAACGCCCGGGAGATCGCCGCCCAGATCCGTGACGACATCGCCGACGGGACGTACGGCCCAGGGGCCCGGCTGCCGGGCGCCAAGGGATACGCGAAGAAGCTCGGCGTAGCGCTCATGACCGTGCAGAGCGCGTACGGGCAGCTCGCCGAAGACGGGCTTGTCGAGGGGCGTCCGGGGAGCGGTACGTACGTGATCGACCCTGTGCAGGGCGAGCCCACCGCACAGCAGACCGCTGTAAGCATCCGTGACATTCAGGCTGAGCTGGTGCGAGTCACTTCCCGACTCACGGATCTCGCGGAGAGGGTCGAGAAGCTGGAGGAAGAGCGCACCTCCAGCGCATCGAGCGGCAGCGAGTGAGGTGCTGACCTGCGTGTTCGGTGTCTTTGGCGTCATGTGACAAGCCTGTCGGCGCAAGCGTCATCTCGGAACGCACTCTCACCGCCCCTGCACCGAACTAATCCGAACTTTCTTGGCTGACCACCTGATTCGGCTCCGGAGCGGGTGCCAGACTGGCTCGCATGGCCGAACTCAACGGAGCATCAGTATCGCTCGAAGATCTTCAGATCCTCGCCCTCACAAACTACGGGCACTTCACGTCGATGCGCATGGACGACGGTGCCATTCGTGGGCTCACGCTGCACATGGAACGACTCGTACGGGACTGCCGACTGGTCTTCGATGCCGACCTTGCCCCGGAGCGGGTGCTCGGGTATGTCCGTAAGGCAGTTGGCCAGCGCACGGGCTCATTCAACATCAGGGTCACGATCTTTGACCCCGCGCTGGAAATGGGGCACCCCGGAGCCGATGCCGACCCTCACGTCCTGGTAACCACCCGTCCCGCCGGCGCCATGCCTCCACCGTCGCTCAAGGCGAAGACCTTCACCTTCAGCCGCGACACAGCAGCGGTGAAGCACATCGGCCTCTTCCCTCAGCTCCGCCTGCGGCGTGAAGCCCAGCGCGCGGGCTTTGATGACGCTGTCTTCGTTGAAGCCGACGGGCGCATCTCCGAGGGCGGGACCTGGAATTTGGGCTTCATCGACGAATCCGGCATGGTCGTGTGGCCTGACGCACCTGTCCTGCCCGGCGTCACTATGCAGCTCCTCCAAGCTGCCTACGACGAGAAGATGACCACAGCTCCCGTAACCCTCGCCGACGTGCCGAGGATGCGTGCTGCCTTCGCCACCAACACCTCCATCGGAGTACGCACCATCAGCGCCTTGGATGACGTCCAGTTCGCTGCTGAAGACCCCGTCCTTAGCGCTCTCCGCAACGTTTACGCCGACATTCCTGGGGAGCATCTGTAACTGGACCTGGCGGTCCGCGCCCGACGCCGGCGGCGGACCGCCAATCCGAAGGGGAGCGATCATGCCACTCGTTACTCAGTGGACGGGCCGAGAGGTCAAAGCGCTTCGAGAAGCTGCCCGGATGAGCCTGATGGATCTCGCCGACAAGCTGGGCGTCTCCGACCGGATCATCTCCAAATGGGAGAGAGGCGGATCGGAGAGCATTCCTCGCATGGTGAACCAAGCTGCGCTCGATACTTTGTTGGCCGAGGCCAGCCCCGATGTTCACGGACGCTTCATCGGACTCCTATCAGTCAACGAACCCGTTCCGCGTCAGTTGATCGACCCAGCAGAGAGCGCGGTCATGAGCGGGCAGTACGTCAAACACCCGCGTGACGGGAAGCTGATGGCACGGGTACCCGAGGGGATCTACCTGGCCGGGGAAACTGACGAACCAGTATGGGTGGATGAGTTCCACATCGACACGTTCCCGACGACCAACGCTGACTACGCGAGATTCTGTGCGGCCGTCGGACACCGCACTCCCCGGCACTGGGACGGGGGTCGCTGCCCACGCCGCCTGTACGACCACCCGGTGATCGAGGTGTCGTGGAAGGACGCCTCCGCGTACGCGGAATGGGCTGGCAAGTCATTGCCCACCGTTGAGCAGTGGGAGAAGGCGGCTCGTGGCACAACAGGCACGATCTACCCGTGGGGTGACCAGAAGACCGCCGCCAAATGCAACGTGCGCGAGACCGGCATCGAAGGCACCACTTCAGTCTCCCGCTACCACAGTGGCGTATCGCCATACGGCGTCTACGACATGGTGGGCAATGTATGGGAGTGGTGTTCCACCCCGACCCAACCGGGGCGATACGAGCTGAAGGGCAGCGCCTTCACCAGCCCCTTGTTCCGCGGGGTGCCGTCCGCCTCCAACGACGCTGACGACTTTATGCAGGACGATGACACGGGTTTTCGGTGTGTGGCGGCACCGGAGCAGATGACGCCGCAGGATTCCTGAACCGGCAGCAGCGAGGGAAGCCCACGACGGAACATCCGGGGGAGGTGTCCCAGCTGTCCGACTGTCCGGTTAGAGCGATGACCAGGGGAAATGACCCGGACAGCAGAAACAGGAGCTGTCCGGGCTGTCCGGTTACAGACGGCTGCAACATGAACACGTGTTGCAGCCCGGCGGCGAAGCCGACCCTGATAGGCCGTAGGAGCCGAAGGCGACTTCACCTTGGTCATCAAGCTCTATCCGAGTGTCTAACTGCGCTACAACCAGGGTGTACCACCGCGTACAACCACGGACGCTCAGGGACAGCTAGTCCAGGTCAATGGCGTGCCCTTCACAGGTCGAACCGACGGTCGAATTGCTTCGGGACGAAGAGGTCGTGGGTTCAAATCCCGCCACCCCGACTGAAGAAACACAGGTCAACGACCTGATCCTCACTGAGGATCAGGCCGTTGCTGTTTCTCCCTGCCCTCTTGGGAGGGGTCTGGGAGAAGATCTCGGAACTTGGGTCCCGCGCGCGGCGCCTGCCGCCGCTCCGCGAAGCGAGCCTGCAGCAACTCACCGAGCACGGCGGCGGGTGACGTAGGACACATCACGAGGCAAGCATCCGACACCTCCGCCGCTCCCGCGTCAGACCTGCCATCAGCTCCGCACGCATCCGTCGCGTGAGGTGGTGCAGCGAGCCTGCACCGAGCCGCCCATGTGCCCCATGCGCTCGTCATCGGCCGGCCGGGGTCCGCACAGTCCGTATCTCTCCATGCCGGCCTTGTGCGTATGCCTCAACCCACGAGTGGTCAGGGCCGTCGCGGCGGGAAGGCCGGCGGTGTCCGACGTCATTCCGTCGGCGTCGGTGGCAGCGAGGGTGCGACGGCCCGGAAGGCCGCGGGGGCTGCGACGTCGAGCACGGGTGCGGTCCGACCGGAGAAGGGACTGACGACGCGTCCGCTCGACCGGTTCACCGGGCAGGTCGTCCACCGTTGTGCACGTCAACGTCCGCGCAAACCGGGCTATATCGCATCGTCCTGGCGCTCATGTGCTGCGGGACAGACAGCGACGACCCGGCACCTCCGAAGATCTGGCCGTCGGAGCACTTCGCCTTGATGGTGTAGTGATCGTCCGGTGCCGAGATGTGGACGGTGGCCGTCTTCCGGTTCTTGGGCGGGTTCGTTCAAGAGGTGGTCACTTCGCCGGGGTTCGGAGAGCCGGACTCTCCGCTGGTCGAAAGGCAGTTCCGCGGGCCCGACCAGTCGTGGCTGTGGGCGCGGAGGCTTCGCCGTGCGCGGCGGGAGTGGTGGCCGCGCCGCTCAGAACGACGGCGCCGGCAACGGCCAGCACCCGAAATGTCCGTGATCGCTTCATTGTGGGGGAAGCCCCCCCCGTGGGGGGAAGCTCCCCCTGGTGAATCGGGATGTCAGAACAGGCAAGGCCGCACCGCACAGTGGTCACACGGCAAGGCCGAGAAGCACTGTGTTTGGTCTTGGGTTGCCTGGTGCAAGGTTCCCAATTCAGCGAGCTCGTCCGGGCGTCGCGCCATTCGGTGCCGGTCCCTCCCCTCGTGGGGACCGGTACCGACGGCGCGGGCTGGGTCGATCCGCCGCCGTGCCGGCGCGGATCGAGGAAAGGCCGGACTCGTGGTCGATGCGACGGGAGTCCGACGGGACCGGGTGGCGGTCCTCTCGGATTCATGCGCCGAGACCGTCGACACCGACCTGTAACTGTGGTGGAAGATGACCGGGAACGTGCGTCAAGAGTTGTGCCTCCGAGCGCTGAGCTGGTGGCCTGTCCGGGTGGTGCCCGGTTGATGCGCTGCTGCGACGTGATCCTGCCAGCTGAGGCTCCCGCCGAGGAGATTCCGGCCTCGGGGACAGGGCTTAACCGCAGGTCAGCCAGATAAGGTGAGTTTTCCGGTCCGGATGTCCAGGTGCGGGGGGAGTAAGGGGTGGAGGCCTTGAGTTCCGACTCAGGGGCACGCACAGCCTTCGCGGAACGTCTCGCGCTGCTGTACAAGGAGGCCGGCAACCCTCCCCTCAAGAAGGTGGCCGAGGCGGTCGTCCGGCTGCAGCGGGTCGACGAACGAGGGCGGCCCGTGCGGGTGTCCGTACAGCGGATCAGCGACTGGCGACGGGCCAAGAACGTGCCTGCCCAGTTCACCGCCCTCACCGCGGTGCTGCACATCCTGATCCCCCAGGCACGGCGGTTGCGGCCCGCGCCGGTGTCCACGGGCCTGTACGACCTGGCCCAGTGGCAGCGCCTGTGGGAGCGCGCGGTCGGCGACCGCGCCGCGGCACCCGCGGAAGAGGAGGAAGGCTCCCGGGCCGAAGCCCCGGCCGTCCCCGGTGTGTGCCCGTACCGAGGGCTGGCTTCGTACCGTGAGCAGGACGCCCGGTGGTTCTTCGGCCGGGAGCGGTGTACGGACGCCCTCGCAGCTCAGCTTCGCGCGACGGAGGCCGCGGGTGGCTTGGTCATGCTGGTGGGCGCCTCCGGGGCAGGAAAATCCTCCCTGCTGAACGCCGGCCTGATGCCCGCATTGCAGAACGGCGCACCGGGCGACGGGAACAGCCCGGAGAGGGAAGTGGTGCAGCTCGTGCCGGGAGGCGATCCGCTCGCGGAGCTGACCCGCCGGATCCCCGAGTTTGCGCCTGTCGTCTCCGCCGCGGAGGAACAGGCGGCGACGGAACCCGGTACTCCGCAATTCGCGCAGGCGGCGAGGGAGGCCGCCGCGGCATGGGCGGGGCGCGGGACATCGTCCGCCGCCCGTCCGGTCGTCATCGTGGACCAGTTCGAGGAGGCCTTCACCCTCTGCTCCCACGACGCGGACCGGCGCGCTTTCATCCAGCTCCTCCACGCCGCGTGTACGCCCGCCGACTCGGGCGGCCCGCCCCCGGTGAGCGTCATCCTCGGCATACGCGCCGACTTCTACGAGCAATGCCTCGGGTATCCCGAACTGGCCGACGCGCTGCAGCACCGGCACATGGTGCTCGGGCCGCTGACCGCCACCGAGCTGCGCGAAGCGGTGACCGGCCCGGCCAAGGCCGTGGGCCTGGAACTCGAACCGGGGCTGGCGGAGCTGATCGTCCGGGAGGTGAGCGCCGACGGTCCCGGCGGGACGCACGACGCGGGGGTGCTGCCGCTCCTCTCCCACGCCCTGCTCGCGACCTGGCAGCGGCGGAAGGCGGGAAGGCTGACGCTGGCCGGCTACCGCGCGGCGGGCGGAATCCAGGGAGCGGTGGCGGCGACCGCCGAGCGGGCCTGGACCGGCCTCGACCCGACAGCGCGCACGGCCGCGAGGCTGCTGCTCCTCCGGCTGGTCCGGCTGGGCGAGGACACCCAGGCCACCCGTAGACGGGGGACGAGGCGCCAACTGGCGGAGGAGTCGACGGACCCCGGCAAGACGGAGGAATCGCTCGAAGCGCTGGTACACGCCCGATTGGTGACACTCGACGCGGACGCGGTGGAGATCACCCATGAAGCGCTGCTCCACGCCTGGCCACGCCTGCGCGACTGGATCGACGAGGACAGGAACGGCAACCTGCTGCGCCAGCGGCTGGAGGAGGACGGCAGGGCCTGGGAGGGCTCACACCGCGACACGTCGCTGCTCTACCGGGGTTCCCGTCTGGAACAAGCCCGCACCTGGGCGCAATCCGCCGGTGACACCTTTCTGACCCGTAGCGCGGTGGAATTCCTGGCCGCTTCGGTCAGACTGCGCCGGCGCACGGTCTGGATCAGCCGTGGTGCGGTGGCGGCTCTGGTCGTCATGGCGATGCTGGCTGTCGGTTCGGCGGTGGTCGCGTGGCAGCAGCGGGACGACACCGTTTTCGAGCAGGTGCTGGCCGAAACCGATCGCGCCCAGTACACGGATCCGTCCTTGTCGGCTCAACTCGACCTGGTGGCGCACGGCTTGCGGCCCGACGACGAGGGCGCGAACAACCGGTTGATCTCGATCGTGAACGCGCCGCTGGCCACGCCGCTGCTGGGCCACACCGGCGCCGTCTACCTCACCTCGTTCAGCCCGAACGGGCGGATCCTGGCCACCGCCAGCTACGACCGGACCGTTCGCCTGTGGGACGTGCGGGATCCGAAGCGCCCCAAACCCCTGGGCAAGCCCCTCACCGGCCACTCGAGCTGGGTGAGCACCGCTGTCTTCAGCCCGGACGGACACACTCTTGCCAGCGCTTCGGACGACGGCACGATCCGGCTGTGGGACGTGCGGGATCCGAGCCACCCACACCTGCTCGGGGCGCCCTTGACCGGCCATGCCGGCACGGTCTACCTGCTCGCCTTCAGCCCCGACGGACACACGCTGGCCTCCGCCGACGAGGATCACACCGTCCGTCTGTGGGACATCCGCGACCCGCACCGGCCGAAGGAGCGCGGTGCCCTGACCGGCCCCACGGCCGCCGTGCGCTCCGTGGCGCTCAGCCCCGACGGACGGACGCTGGCAGCCGGTGGCGACGACAACAAGATCAGGCTGTGGGACCTGGCCGACCGGCGTCATCCGAAGCGGATCGACAGGGTGCTGACCGGCCACTCGGGCACGGTGCACTCGGTGGCCTTCAGCCCGGACGGCCACACGCTCGCCAGCGGCAGCGCGGACAACACCATCCGGCTCTGGGACGTGGCCGCCCCACGTCACGCGGCACCGCTCGGCGCACCACTGACCGGCCACACCGGTCCTCTGTGGTCCGTGGCCTTCAGCCCCGACGGAAACATGCTCGCCGCCGGCAGCGCCGACAGCACGGCGAGCCTGTGGAACGTCAGTGATCCGGCATATCCGTCGCAGGTCGGCGAGCCCCTCGCGGGCGGCAGCGGTGAGATGTACGCCGTGGGCTTCAGCCCGGACGGTCGGACCCTCGCCACGGGGAGCGGCGACAGCAAGGTCCGGCTGTGGTCGATTCCGACGGCAGACATGATCGGCCGAAGCGGAGCGTTCCGCCCGGACGGGCGGGTGCTCGCCACGGCCGCGCGCGATGGGCGGATCCGGCTGTGGAACGTGCAGCATTCCGACCGGCCCAGGTCGCTGAGCAAACCGTTCATGCACGCGGACGCCGGCGATCGTTCGCTGGCGTTCTCCCCCGACGGCCGCACCCTCGCGGTGCTGACGGCGAACCGGGCGGTGTATCTGTGGAACGTCACCGACCCGGCCCGGCCGGTCCCCTACGGCCGGCCCGTCACCCTGCGGACGCGGTTCATGGGCCCGCGCGCGCTGGCCTTCAGCCCGGACGGGCGCACGCTCGCGACCGCTTACAGCGACCGCACCATCCAGCTGTGGAACGTCGGCGACCCGTCCCATGTCGCCCGGCTCGGCGCACCGCTCACCGGACACAAGGGCTACATCAACTCCCTGGTCTTCAGCCCGGACGGACGCACGCTCGCCAGCGGCAGCGCGGACTCCACCGTCCGGCTCTGGAAGACGGCCGACCCCCGTCATGTCAGCCCGCTCGGCGCGCCCCTCACGGGGCACCTGGGACCCGTCAACGCGCTCGTCTACAGTCCGGACGGCCGTACGTTGGCCAGCGGCAGCGACGACGACACCGTCCGGCTCTGGAACACGGCCGATCCCCGCAAGGCAACCCGGCTGGGATCCCCTCTCACGGGCCACACCGAAGCGGTCGTCTCGCTGACGTTCAGCAAGGACGGCCGCACCCTGGCGAGCGGCGGCAGTGACACCACGGTCCGGTTCTGGCGCGTCGCGGACCCTTCCAAGGCCGCTCCCATCGGTCAATCGACGAGCCCCAACGCCAAGACGGGCAATTTTTTGTCGTTCAGTCCCAAGAACCACATGCTCGGTGTATCGAGCGGGGCCGGTACCGTCCGGCTGTGGAACCTGGATGCCGACGAGGCAATTCAACGCATTTGCTCGACCACTCGAGGCGTTCTGACACCGGAGAAATGGCGCGAATATCTGCCCCACCTCTCGTACGCGCCGCCGTGCGGCAAGTAACGAAGCCGGGATCAACCAGCGGCATGCGTCCGCGCATCGGGCGGGATGCCGCCGGTCGGCTCGGCCGCGCCCTTGGTTCTCCGTTTCCCCTTGCCGGACCCGCGCCAGGTGACTCCGATCACAACCCGGCACAAGAATTCTGCAGTTGACTCCCCGTCTCGCAGGCAGCCTTGCTAGTCTTGGCTGCAGCCCGATCGCTGGTGCATCCCCCGTCGCCAGCGGTCGGGCTCTTTCATGCCATGCCCTGCGCAGAACATGAACTACGTGAACTTCGTGAACATCGTGGAGAACGCGAACAACGCAAAGAGGGGCGCCGCGCGAAAGCGCTCATCACACTCCCTGGCGTGCGTGACAAGGCCTCGCCGCCGGTGACTGCTGCCGTCCGCCCGTCCACCCCTGGACCGGCAATTGCCAGGCGCTTTCGATACGGCGGGGCAAGGGGCCCGTATGGAGGCAATCGGCCTCTTCGCCTTCTTGGGCACCACAGGGTCAGCCGACTGTCTCCGGTCCGCCAGGGTGCCGATCCCGTCGGGACTCGGCCGGGGCGAAATGGTCGTGGTGCGGCCGCCGTCACCCCTACTGAAGAAACAATGCCCGGTATGGAGTTCGGCCCGGGTGTCCAAGACGGGCCCCACTCATCAACACCTCTTGAGGAGTCGTAAGGTGGAGCCGTCCGGCCGGCCAGCCGGCCAGGGCGCCGAAGAACGGAACAGTGAGCACCCATGGCAGTGGCATACGAGCGGATCGCGGACGAGCTCCGCGAAGCCATCCGTGCAGGTGAGCTGAGACCCGGGGACAAGTTGCCGGCGGAGTCGAAGCTCGCCGAACGGTTCAGGCGCAGCGTGCCGACCATCCGCGAGGCGCTCCGCTCGCTCCGCGACGAAGGCCTCATCGAGAAGCACCACGGGCGCGGCAATTTCGTCCGCCGACAACGCACCTCCACGCTGCGTACAAACCTCCGCCATCAGTGGGAGAAGGGTCGGGCGCGTCAGCCTCTGGCGGAGCGGGCCCAGACCGGCGCCACCGAGCACGAGACCGGACTGGAGGTCGACGACCTCGTCTTTCGTGTGTCGTACCGCGAGACCACGGCGGACCAGGGCCTCGCAGAGGCCTTCGGGCTCCCGGAGGGCACCACCCTCCTCGAACGCAGCTACAGAACCCGGTACGCGGCCGAAAGCGCCCCCTTCAGCCTGGTGACGTCCTACCTCGTCCACGACCTGATCGCGACGAACCCGGACCTGCTGGACACGGCCAAGGAACCGTGGCCAGGGGGCTCACAGAGCCAGCTCTACACCGTCGGAATCGAGCTGGACCGCGTCGAGGAGCGCGTCACCGCCCGTCCGCCGACGCCCGAGGAAGCGGAGGAACTGGAGCTGCCGCCCGGGACGTCGGTACTCGTGCTCCGGAAGACCTCGATCGACATCAACGACCGGGTCGTCGACGTCTCCCATGTCATCCTGCCTGGCGACCGCACGGAAATGCTGTTCACCACTCCCCTGGAAAGGTGGTGAGTGCCGTGCGCCGGCGCATCATCATCGTCACCGCCGTTCATGCGCCGTCCGCGCACTTCCTTCCGGATGCGTACCGGTCGATCTGCCGGCAGGAACTGCCCGAGGGGTGGGAATGGCACTGGGTCGTCCAGGAGGACGGGAAGAGCGACGAGGTCGCTCCCCACCTTCCCGATGACGAGCGGGTGACGTTCCGGCAGGGACGGCCCGGCGGCCCCGGTGTCGCCCGCACCATCGCCCTGTCGCAGGCGGACGGCGAGTACATCAAGGTCCTGGACGCCGACGACCAGTTGACGCCCGGCGCGCTGGCGCGTGACCTGGCCGCCCTCGAAGGCGACAGCAGCATCGGCTGGGCGACGTCGCGCGCCCTCGATCTGCTTCCCGACGGTTCCACGGCCGGCTTCCCCGGAGACCCGGAGCCCGGGCCGGTCGAGCGCGGAGCCGTGCTCGACCGCTGGAAGGCGAACGGGTTTCGCGCCCCGGTGCACCCGGCGACGCTCTTCATGCGCCGCGACCTGGTCCTCGCGCTCGGCGGCTGGATGGCCCTCCCGGCGTCGGAGGACACCGGGCTGCTCCTCGCGCTGAACGCCACGAGCCGCGGCTGGTTCTCCGCCGAAGTAGGCCTCCACTACCGCAAGTGGCCCGGCCAGGCGACCAGTCAGGCCTCCCACACCGACGCCGCCGAGCGGGATGCCCGCATGGCCGTCGTGGAGGCCAGGGCGCGGCAGCTCGCACACTTCAAGTGGCGCTATCCGGCTGCCGATTGACCGGCACGGCACGGCCGATTGATCAGCACTGTCGATCGACGGGTATCAGGAGATCCTCGTGGGTCTTCCGCCCCTGCCTCCGGCTGCGAGGCATTCCCTCGCGAACATGGCGTGGGACCCACCGTCCGTGCGATGCATTGAGCACCGCTCTGGTCTGTTGCTGCCCAACGTGCCACCCTTCGCGGCACCTTCTGCGTGGCCCTCGCACACTCAGCCCCGAGGCCCACAGCAAAGGCCCATCACGCAGCACTGTCGCTCTTACAGACAAGGGGACGGCAATGAGCGAGACCAAAGGTGAGCAACAGGGCATGTCGCGGGACCACGTCGCCTCACCCCGGGAAACGCCGGTGAGCAGCGCCGAGGAGGCCCTCAGGAAGAGGCACGCCGCTCGCGCCCGAAGCGCCTGCGACCGCGTCCGGGCGGCCTGCCGCTATGCCGGCGTCGAGGAGGACCGGGCCCACGTCGTACCCGTACCCACCGAGGCTGCCGCGAAGGCCGCCAACGCCCTCCGCCTGTCCGCCGAGGCCCTCACCGCGTTCGCCGGGAGTGCCCCGGATCCCGCCGCGGACGCCCGCCACGCGAGGAACGTCTCTGCTGCTGCCGTGCTCGCTGCCCGGATAGCCCGGTCCCACGATGCCGGCGAGCTCTCCGAGGCCGCGTACGGCGCTGCCCTCAAGGCATCCCAAGCTGCCGGGGAAGCCGCGGGGAGGGAGGGACTGGGCAGGAAAGAGGCATTGAATACCGAGGCGGAGGCAACCGAGGCGGCCGCCGTCGCCGCCGCCGGGGCCGCGGGCTGGATGTAGCCGCTCACCGCCGCTGTCCGGCACCGCCACACCACGGCGTGGCACGGTGCCGGACAGGGCGGCTGCGCGTGGTGCGGCCGGTCAGTCCCGGTCGAAGGGAAGGTCCAGCATCCGGATGGCGTTGCCGCGCAGGATCTTGTACGTCACGTCCTCGGGGAGTCCCGCCACATGCTCGGCCGCCACCTGCTTCGTGTGCGGCCAGGTCGAGTCGACGTGCGGGTAGTCGGTCTCGAAGGTGGCGTTGTCGACCCCGACGGTGTCGATCGAGGCGACGCCGTGCTTGTCGCGGAAGAAGCAGCAGAAGATCTGCCGGTAATAGTACGACGACGGCGGCTCGGGGATCAGGTCCTTCACCCCGCCCCAGGCCCGGTGCTCCTCCCAGACGTCGTCGGCGCGCTCCAGGGCGTACGGGATCCAGCCCATCTGGCCTTCGCTGTAGGCGAGCTTCAGCCGCGGGAACTTCACCAGCACGCCGCTGAAGAGGAAGTCCATCATCGAGGCCATCGCGTTGTTGAAGCTCAGGGACGCCTGCACGGCGGGCGGCGCGTCCGGGGACGCCGCCGGCATCTGCGACGACGAGCCGATGTGCATGTTCACGACGGTCCCGGTCTCCTCGCATGCCGCGAAGAACGGGTCCCAGTAGCCGGAGTGGATGGACGGCAGCCCCAGGTACGTGGGGATCTCGCTGAAGGTCACCGCCCGTACCCCGCGGGCGGCGTTACGCCGGATCTCGGCGACCGCCAGGTCGATGTCCCACAGCGGGATGAGGCACAGCGGAATCAGCCGGCCGCCGCTGTCCCCGCACCACTCCTCCACCATCCAGTCGTTGTACGCCCGCACGCACGCGAGCCCGACCTCCTTGTCCTCGGCCTCGGCGAAGGTCTGCCCGCAAAAGCGCGGGAACGTCGGGAAGCAGAGCGAGGCCTCCACATGGTTGAGGTCCATGTCCGCCAGCCGGGCCTTGGGGTCCCAGCACCCGCGTCGCATCTGCTCCCGGGTGATCCCGTCCAGCGTCATCTCGTCGCGGGAGAAGCCGACGGCGGCGATGATGCGCTTGTACGGGAAGATCAGGCCCTCGTACTCCCACCAGTCCGTGATCTGGCCGTCCGGGTCCGTGGTGAACCGGTACTTCCCGCCGACGTACGCCAGCTCACCGATGCCGGCGGTGAAGGGCTTCGGCCCCTTGTCGCGGTGCTTCTTCGGGAGCCAGGTCTCGAAGAGGTGCGCGGGCTCGATCACGTGATCGTCCACGCTGATGATCTTGGGTAGCTCTGCCGTGCCGCTCTCGCTGCTGATCACGCTGTACCCCCAACTGCCCGCCGGTGTGTCACGCCGGGAACGGAATCTGACGACCCATCAGTTTCGAGGCTATGGGCTCGCCCTTGCGACGGCAAGGCAAGGCCGGGAACTCCACCCCTTGCGGTATCGCACGGCGTCCGTTGAACTGACACATCGTCAGTTCAGCTTGATGAGACGAGGGGCAGCATGCAGACGATCTGGCTCAGCGGTGCCGAGTGGTGCGCCGTCCTCCGCATAGGCCTCGGGCTGTGGTGGCTGGAGAGCTGGCGCCACAAGGACAAGAAGACCTGGTTCACCGGCGGCGGCATCCGGTGGGCGGCCGGCATCGCGGCCGAACACCGCTGGCCTGCGGTCCGCACAGGCTTCGACCACCTCGTGAAGCCCCACCCCCGCCTGATGGCGTACCTCGTCGCCTACGCGGAACTCGCTCTCGGCCTCGGCCTGATCGTGGGGTTCCTGACGCCGATAGCCCTGGTCGCCGGGACGGTGCTCAACCTGATCTACCTCGTGCTGATGATCCACGACTGGGCGGAGCAGGGGCAGAACCTGATGATGGCGTTGATCTCGATGACGGGGCTGCTCGCCATGAGCTGGCAGAGCTGGTCGCTCGACAGCGCCTGGGGGCTGTTTCTGTAGTCGGGGTCGGCGGCTCCGGACGGCGGCAGGCGGCCGCCGGCCGGCCGGCGGCTTCCGCGGGCGGCCGACGGCGCTCGGTTCGCGAGCGGGCCGTGCGTCGGTCCGCGCCCCTGGGACGGGGCGGCCGGGGCGCCGGACGTTGCCGGTGCCAGGGCGCCTTGTGCGTCGAAGGGAGCTGTCGGGCAACGCCGGGTGGCGGGCGGGCGGTCAGTTCTTGTCGTCGACGGTCACCGGACGGTCGTTGCTCAGCTCGGTGAAGAGCTGCCTGGCCTTCGGCGCGTTCCACTTCACGGCGCTGCCCTTCGGCGTGCGGAAGGCGAGGTTCGACACGGGGACGTTGAGCCGCCTGCCGTCGCCCGCCGTGACGCCCTTCATCGCCTTGAACAGCGAGGTGAGGCTGGGCAGGCCGGTGTCCTTGTCCACGATGAGCGTGCCGAGGCCCGCGCTCACGGTCGGGTAGACCTTGGTCGGGTCGAGCAGGATGCCGGGGGTGGCGGCCTTGCGGGCGAGTGCGGCCAGGAACTTCTGCTGGTTCTGGCTCCGGCCCAGATCGCCCTTGGCCTCCTGGTGGCGCTGGCGGACGAAGGCCAGCGCCGTGCGGCCGTCGAGGGTGTGGCAGCCCTTCTTCAGGTTCGCGCCCGATTTCTCGTCCCTGACGTCCCTGTCCAGGCAGATCGGTACGCCGCCGATCGCGTTCACGATGCCCACGAAGCCGGCGAAGCCGATCTCCGTGTAGTGGTCGACGTGCATGCCCGTGTTGTGCTCGATGGTCCGGACGAGCAGGTCGGGGCCGCCGAACGAGAACGCCGCGTTGAGCTTGTTCTGTGACGCGCGGTAGTGCCTGCCGGTGTCGGGGCGGATGTACGGCGGGATGGTCACCCACGAGTCGCGCGGCAGACTCACCATCGTGGTTCCGTTGGCGCCGGTGTGCAGCAGGATCATCGAGTCGGTGCGGCGGCCCGCGTCGGCCGAGCCGCCGGTGTGCAGATCCTTCTTGGCCTGCTCGGAGAGGCCCACACGGCTGTCGGAGCCCACGATCAGGTAGTTGGTCCCCCGGCCCTGCGGCATCCGGTCCGCGATCTTGCCGAGGTCGACCTCGTCGTTGAGCTGGGTGTCGGCCCAGACGTAGGTGCCGAGGAACCCGACGGCCAGCACGGTGGCCAGGACGATCGCCGTCCGCGTGATCCGGCGGCGCCGGGGGGAACGGCCGGCGGCGCGCCGGCGGCGGCCGGTGCGGCCGTTGTCGGGGCCCGTACGGCGGCCGGTGCGGACCGCGCGCCCCGTGTTGCCGGTGGGCCCGCCGAACCGGTCCGGCGGCGCCGGCGCGGGCGAACGGGCGGTGCGCGGGGGGCTGTTCATCGACCGTGCCGGATGCATCTGGGGCGGGTGTTCGCCCTGGCGCCACGCCTGTCCGGCACTGAGGTGCGCCGTGTCCGCTTCGCCGCCATGCCGGTGATCAGGCGGCCCGTCCAGCCAATCAGTCATGCGCGGAAGTCTGCACTGTCATGTCCTCTTCACCAAATAGTGCTCAGTTCTGCACAAGCGAACGGGGCGCGGGTGCGGGCCGGTTGCGGGGCGCGAGGGGCGGCCCGCCCCGGGTGCGCCGGCCGCGCCCCGGGCCCCGGTCCGTGCCCGGGGCCCGCACGGCGCCGAGCCGGGCGGGCACCCCCAGGGGCTCGGGTGCCGGTCATCTCGACGACAGGCTCTGGTACGCGACCGGTTGGCCGATGTGCTGGGCGGCGGTGCCGGAGCGGTGCATGCGCTGCCACTTCAGTCTGGTGCCGAGCAGGAAGGCCACCACGGACTGGATGATCACCAGATACATCAGCTGTCGGTAGACGAAGAGCTGGAACGGCATCGCCCACAGCGACTTCACCGGCTCGCCGTCGAGCCGCAAGGCGTATCCGGCGCAGGCCAGTTGGAGTGCGAGAAAGCCGACCCACACGGCGGCCGAGAGCACCGGACCGCGGAACAGCGCCCCGTACAGGGCGAAGACATCGACGATCGGCGCGAACAGTGGCAGGGCGACCTGGAAGAGGGCCAGGTAGCTCAGCCCGCGCCGTCCGAAGCGTCCGGCCGGGCCCACTTCGATGACGGCCCGGCGGTGCTTCCACATGGCCTGCAGGGTGCCGTAGCACCAGCGGTAGCGCTGCCGCCACAGCTGGCTCAGCGAGGTGGGCACCTCCGTCCAGGCGATCGCGGCTTCCTCGTAGACCACCCGCCAGCCCGCCTGCCACAGGGCCATGGTGAGGTCGGTGTCCTCGGCGAGCGTCTCTTCACTGACCCCGCCGACGCCCATCAGCGCGTCCCGGCGGAAGGCCCCGATGGCACCGGGGACCGTCGGCATGCACTCCAGCACCTCGAACATCCGCCGGTCGAGATTGAACCCGAAGACATACTCCAGGTGCTGCCATCTGCCCAGCAGACGGCGCCGGTTACCGACCTTGGTATTGCCGCTGACCGCGCCCACGGCCGGGTGGGCGAGCGGCTGGATGAGCCGGTAGACGGCATCCGGCTCGAAGACGGTGTCGGCATCGACCATGACCACGATGTCGTACCGCGCACGGCTCAGGCCGGTGTTGAGAGCGGCCGCCTTGCCCGCGTTGACCTGGCGGATCACCTCCACGCGGGGGTCGGCGATCCGGGCGGCGAGGTCCGCCGTGGCGTCCGTCGACCCGTCGTCGATCACGATGACCTGCAGCTGCGCATGGGTGGAGGCGAGCAGCGAACGGACGGTGGACTCGATGCCCGCCTCTTCGTTGTAGGCGGGCACGAGGACCGTCACCGGTTCCATGACCTCCCGCAGCCAGGGGGAGCCGGGGCGGAAGCGCGTCAGCCGCCGGACATGGGTCCGGGCGAAGAAGACGAGGGACGCCAGTCGCAGCACTCCCAGCGCCCCGGCGATGCCCAGCACCCAGGTCATCCCGTTCACGAAGGCGTACCCGGCGGCCTTGGCCCAGACCAGGGCCGTGCCCAGCCCTCGTTCGACGGCGGAGACCGGCTGCTCGGCCGCGGCCAGCCCGGTTCCGTACGTCACGGTGGTGAACTTCTGGACGTTCGGGTTGTTGAGCAGTCTCTCGGTGTCCTTGTAGGCGGTGTCGGTCTGGCTGAACTGCCGGATCACGCCCTGCGACGGCTTACGGAACCACCGGTCGGCGGCGACCAGGGTGTAGCCCTCCGCGCCGGCCTGCCGGGCCGCCTTCCACTCCGCGCCGCACATCGTGTCCACCGCGGTGGTCTGCGGCAGTCTCAGCAGATTCGTGTGGATGCCCGCCGTGCCCGCCAGCGCCTTCTGCGTGAGCGAGAGTTCCAGCCGGGCCCGGAGGGGCGATGCCGTGCCCATGTCCGCGCCGGTGTAGGTGTTCGAGCCGACCTCATGGCCCTCAGCCCGGATGCGCCGTACGAGGTCCGGGTGTTGGGCGGCCTGGGCGCCGTACAGGAAGAAGGTCGCGTGCGCATGGTGCTTGCGCAGCAGATCGAGCAGGCGTGGCGTCCACACGGGGTCGGGGCCGCCGTCGTAGGTGAGTGCCACGGTACGGGCGGGCATCCCGGCGGACTTCACGGTGTCACCGTTGAGGCGCACCACCGGCCCGCCCTGGCTCACCGCCGTCGGCACGGGTTCGGTGCAGTCGCGCCGGGTCTTGGCGGCGTCGACCTCGTGGTTGGTCCAGCCCTCGAAGAGCAGGGCGCCGAACGCCAGCGGAAGTAAGAGGCTCAGCAGCAGCCAATGGCCGCGCGGGTCACGGGACTGCGCATGCCTGCCCCGGTTGGTCCGGCGCCTCACGTCGTGGCCGAGGTGGGCCCGGCCACGGCCGGTGTGGGGTGTCTCGGGGCGGGGGTGGTGGGGACGGTGGCTGTCGCCGAGGCCGCCGCGACGCGGGCGGGGGACCACGGGAGCGCGTCGGCGGCCGAGGCCTCCGCCGCACTCTTCGTCGGAGCCTCCCGCCCGTACGGGACCCGTCCGTCGTCAGCGGCGGACGCCCGCTGGGGAGCGCATCCGACAACGGCGGCCGGGTTCCGCAGGCCCTTTCCGTGCCGGCCCGAAGCATCGGCACATGGCTGAGAAACGCGTATTTTTTGGCGTTTTGGGTTCCGACTGGCCTCACACATGGTCGGCGAGTGTACTCATCAGTTATCCGGGGCAGGGGAGTACTTCCAAGATCTCTCGCCGGTGTGACAAGGCTCCGGCGCAACGCTCCCGGCACTGCGCCCCGCTTACGTATGACCAGGTCAGAGGCGTGCCTTCGGGCGTCTTGCCCGGTATTGCGGCCTCCGCCTCGACGGGTTCCGCCACCCCGCCCTGAGAGTGTTCTAACACCTGACGCCGCCTCATCGCGGCGCGGGCGCGGCGGATCGCGCCGCCACGACTCCTGGCCGGAAAAGCTCTTATCCGCCGGTTCCGCCGGACCTAATTTTGACTGTGTGACCGGATGAGAAATCTGGTCACAGAGTCAGAGGGGGACGGCCGTGGATCGGGTGGAGCGTCGCGAACGCATCCTTGAGGTGGCCGGGGAGTTGCTGCTCGCCTGGGGCTACCGCCGTGTGACGATCGACGAGATCGCCCGGCGCGCGAAGGTCGGCAAGGGCACGGTGTACCTCCACTGGAAGACCAAGGACGCGCTGTTTCTGGCCGTCGTGCTGGAGACGCAATTCCGCAGTCATCAGCGGCATTTGGCGCGGATGCGCGCCGACCCGCTGGAGATCCTGCCGAGCCGGATGCTGCGCGGGCACTTCTGCGACTTCCTGGACGAGCCGGTGCTGCGCGCCGTGTACACCGACGACGCCGATGTCCTCGGCCGGCTCAACGACACCGCGAAGAAGGAGTTCACCGAGCTGATCGTGGAAGGCGACCGGATGGTGCTCGGCCATCTCGAAGTGCTGCGCCGGCACGGTCTGGTGCGCGACGACCTCGACGTACACCACCAGCGATACGCCCTGATGGCCATGGCCACCGGCTTCTTCACGGGCGAGGCCCTGCTCGTCGGCCGCGCCCCGGCCGCCCCGGAGGTACGCGCCGACATACTCGCCCGAACGGTCCGCAGCGCACTGGAAACGTCCCCCGGGCAGGGGGCCGCAGCCGCCGCGGCGCCGGAGGTCATCGCGCTCTACGAACAGTTCGGGGAGCTCACCGCGCGCGAGATACGCCGGCAGGTACGTGACTGATCCACGCGCCACGGCGGCGGCCGGTCCCGGCACCGCAAGTCCGTTTCGAGCCCCGCTCCGCAGCCGCTTTCCCCGACTCCCGGAACGACTCCCAACCCGGAGGAGAACGAAAGATGTCGGCATTACCCACCTCTCCGTTCGCTGCACACGTCGGGAAACACCCGGGCGAGCCGAACGTGATGGACCCGGCGCTGCTCACCGACCCCTTCACCGGCTACGGCGCGCTGCGTGAGCAGGGCCCGGTCGTACGGGGCCGGTTCATGGACGACTCACCGGTCTGGCTGGTGACGCGGTTCGAGGAAGTCCGCCAAGTCCTGCGCGACCAGCGGTTCGTGAACAATCCGGCGTCGCCGCCCCTGGACTACTCGGCCGAGGACAACCCGCTGACCAGGCTGATGGACATGCTCGGCCTCCCCGAGCAGTTCCGCGTCTATCTGCTCGGCTCGATTCTCAATTACGACGCCCCCGATCACACCCGGCTGCGCCGTCTGGTGTCGCGGGCCTTCACGGCACGCAAGATCACCAACCTGCGGCCGCGTGTCGAGCAGATCGCCGACACACTGCTGGCCCGGCTCCCCGAGCACGCCGAGGACGGCGTCGTCGATCTCATCCGGCACTTCGCCTACCCCCTGCCGATCACCGTCATCTGCGAACTGGTCGGCATACCCGAAGCGGATCGCCCGCAGTGGCGGGAGTGGGGCGCCGACCTCATCTCGATGGAGCCGGACCGGCTCGGCACCACGTTCCCGGCGATGATCGAGCACATCCACCGGATGGTCCGGGAGCGGCGCGGCGCGCTCACCGACGATCTGCTCAGCGAGCTGATCCGTACCCATGACGACGACGGGGGCCGGCTGAGCGACGTCGAGATGGTCACCATGATCCTCACGCTCGTCCTCGCCGGTCACGAGACCACCGCCCACCTCATCAGCAACGGCACGGCGGCGCTGCTCACCCACCCCGACCAGCTGCGCCTGCTCCAGGAGGACCCGGCCCTGTTCCCCCGTGCCGTCCACGAGCTGATGCGCTGGTGCGGGCCGGTGCACATGACGCAGCTGCGCTACGCCGGCGCCGACGTCGACCTCGCCGGCACACCGGTCCGCAAGGGCGATGCCGTCCAACTCGTCCTGGTGTCGGCGAACTTCGACCCCCGCCACTACACCAACCCCGACCGTCTCGACCTGACCCGCCATCCCGCGGGCCATGCCGAAAACCATGTGGGTTTCGGCCACGGGGCGCACTACTGCCTGGGCGCCACACTCGCCAAGCAGGAGGGCGAAGTCGCCTTCGGCAAACTGCTCGCGCACTACCCGAAGCTGTCGCTGGGCATCGCACCGGAACGTCTGGAGCGGACGCCGCTGCCGGGCAACTGGCGGCTGAACTCGCTGCCGGTGCGGCTGGGGTGAGAGCGGGTCACGGGCCCAGGAGGTAGGGGGTCACGGCCTCAGGAGGTAGTGGGTCATGCCCCAGAAGGTGGCGGTCACGCCCCCAGGAGGTAAGGGGTCCCGTGGTGCCCGTACGGCGGACCGGTACCACCTACCGGACCCGTGCGGGACGCCGGTACTCCCTACCGGGACCCGTGCGCGACGGCCGTCCCGTACGGGTCCGGTTGGGGACCTCGCCTGTTGTCGCTACTTGCCGCTGCCCGCCGACGCCTGCCAGGTGACCGGTTCGCTGCCCTCCCCCTCGCCGTCGAAGAGGACGGCAGCCGGGGCGTCGCCCTTCGGCAGCAGGTGGATGGAGCACTCGGTCACCGTGCCGTTCGGCTTCACCATCTTGTGCGGGACGGCTTCGGGGCACTGGCTGACCCCGGGGCCGCCGATGTCGATCAGGGTCAGCTTCTTCACGGTCCGGCCGCCCACGGTCCGCAGCGCCACTCCGTCGCTCATGCTCGGCAGCAGGTCGTACTTGCCGCTGTTGCGGTACTGCATCGTCACGTAGAACGGGACCAGCTTCTTCTCGTCCGCGTCCAGGTCGAAGCGGCTCAGGTCGGCGAGGGAGCCGGTGCGCACCCCCTTCGGCGTGATGCGCAGCGATACGGGGCGGCTACGGCTGTCCGTGGTGATGCCGTCGGCGGGCTTGCCCGCGGGCAGCACCCCGGCGGACGCGCCGCCCTTGCCACCGCCGACCCGCCAGATGAGGGTGTCGCCGCCGTCGTCCTTGTACGAGACGGTCGCCGGCTGCCCGTCCTTCGGCAGCATGAAGATCCCGCAGATCGCAGCCGAGGCGCCGGGCGCCAGCTTGGCCTTGCCGCTCTCGCGGCACTCGGGCGGCAGGCCCGAGTCGGTGGCCATCGGATTGCTCCGGAACAGCGAGAGCTGCTCGGCGGCCTGGCCGTCGGCCCCGTTGACGGAGAAGTTCCGCTCCGGGGAGACGTCGCTCACCGTGTCCTTGCCGGTGTTGGTGTAGGAGAAGGTGAGGTAGTACGGCACCATCCCCTTGAATTCGTCGTCCAGTTGGATGTGCGCCAGGTCGGAGTCGGAGCCGCGGGCCAGCCGCGTGGGCGTGATCCGCAGCTGGTGCGCCTTGTGGTCGGTGCCGGTCCAGGTGGCCGGGCGGGGTGTGGCCTTCATCGGCAGCGGCTCGGCGGGCGTGACGGCTTCCGTCGCCCCCGGCTTCGCCTTGCCCGCGCCGGGTCCGCCGGCGCACCCGACGGCCAGCAACATGAGCGCACTGACACTCGCGGCACCGGCAATACGTATGGGAACGCGCATGAATAACCCCCGTTGATGTGTGTCGCGTGGTGCCTACCACGCGATGTTGTCGCTCGTCGCCCGTTGCCCGACGCCCGACGGTCGGTCCGGGGCTGTTGGGAAAGCCTTGGCCGGTCGGGGTCCGGTCCCGGTCGGTCCGGGTGGGTCCGGGTGGGGTCCGGGTCGGTCCGGGTGCGGACCGGTCGGCCGGGTTCCGGTCCCGCCGGGCGGTTTCCCGTCCGGTCGGCCGGGTTCCGGTCCGGCCTGGCGGGCTCGCGCCGGCGCCCTCTGGACGGGCCGGTGCGACAGATTAGCCGCCCCGGGGAGCGGGCGGATGACGGGGCCGGGCGGACCTCCACACCCCAGCCGGACCTGGACAGGTACCGGGCCTCGTCCGCAAGCAGGTACGGCTGCCATCAGCGGATACGGCTGTCGTCAGCAGGTACGGCTCGCCCTCAGCGAGTACATGAGGGGGATACGGGGGCGGTCGCCGGGGAAGCGGTGGAAGCCGTCATCGTCGCGGCGCAGTGCGGTGAAGCGCTGGAACATCGTCATGTCGTGCTCGTGCAGGAAGTCGATGCGCAGGCCGGCACCTGCCAGGGCGGAGACGACATCGCCGAGCGGGTGCTGCCATTCGACGCTTCGGTTGTTGACCGTCGGTGCGCCGAAGTCCGTGTAGGTACCGGGGCTTTCGTCCACCCACGCGTCGCGGCTGAAGTAGTCGTGGACGACGCGCGATCCGGTCTCGTCGTCCAGGGCGTCGCACAGCGGGTGGAATTCGGCGAGGTAGAGGAAGCCGCCGGGAGCGACGAGGGAGGCGGCGGTGTCGGCCCAGCGCTCCAGGTCCGGGAGCCAGTTCAGGGCGCCGATGCCGGTGTAGACGATGTCGTACGCGGTGTCCGGGACGGCTTCGGCGGCGTCATAGACGTCGGCGGCGACGAACGCCGCGCGGTCCGGGCCGTAGCCGAACTCGGCGGCCAGCTCGCGGGCGGCGTCGATGGCGGGTTCGGAGAAGTCCAGGCCGACCACGCGGGCCGCGCCGCGATGGGCCCAGGAGAGGGTCTCCTGGCCGAAGTGGCACTGGAGGTGAAGGAGGGACCGGCCGGTGACTTCCCCGACCTCCGCGACCACGAAGTCACGGAGTACGTCGCGGACCCGCCGGAATCCGTCCTGGTCGTAATAATCGCTCGCAGTGTGGATGGCGACCCGCTCGTCCCACTTCGCGCGATTGCTGTCCCGCCAGTCATCCGGGCCGGTGTGTCTTCGCATATGGCGAAGTTATCCACAGCCCGGTGACCCTCGCCAACGGAATTCTTGCGCCGGGCGCAGAATGGGCCCATGACTGACGAGACGACCGCAGACCCAGGCCACGCCAGCGCTCCGACCCCTTCGACGACCGACACCCACGACACGTCCGGGACGGGCGCGGCCGCGGCCGATCCGACAGCGGTGACGGGCGGGGCGACGAAGGACTCGACAGGCTCGGCGCGCTCGACAGGCTCGGCAGACTCCAGCGTCGCGGACACCGCGATGCCGGACTGGGAGAAGCGCTTCCGTGCGCCGCGGATCGGGCTGCCGGACTGGGCCGAGGACGCCCCGGGCCGTTCCTTGTTCGTCTCGAACGCCACCGGCACTTTCGAGCTGTACGCCTGGGACCGGGAGACCGGCAGTCAGCGGCAGGCCACGGACCGGCCGAACGGCACGACGGACGGGACGCTGTCGCCGGACGGCCAGTGGGTCTGGTGGTTCTCGGACACCGACGGGGACGAGTTCGGCGTCTGGATGCGGCAGCCGTTCGCCGGCGGCCCGGATGAGCCGGCCACCCCGGGGCTCGCCGCCTCGTATCCGGGCGGACTGGCGATCGGCCGGGACGGGACCGCGGTCGTCGGGTGCTCCACGGACGAGGAGGGCTCGACGGTCCATGTCGTACGGCCGGGAGAAGCGCCGGTGGAGATCTACCGGCACCGCGAGTCGGCGGGCGTCGGCGATCTCTCGCACGACGGCTCGCTGATCGCCCTGGAGCACACCGAGCACGGCGATGCGATGCACTCCGCGATCCGTGTCGTACGGCCCGACGGCTCCACGGTCGCGGAGCTGGACGACACCAACGGCGGGACCGAGGAGCTGGGCCTGTCGGTGATGGGTTTCGCACCGGTGGACGGGGACGCCCGGCTGCTGGTGGGGCACCAGCGGCGGGGCCGCTGGGAGCCGATGATCTGGGATCCGCTGACCGGGACGGAGACGGCCCTGGAGATAGACCTGCCCGGAGACGTGGGTGCCGACTGGTATCCCGACGGGTCGGCGCTGCTGGTGGAGCACGAGTACCAGGCACGGAGCGAGCTGTGGCGCTACGAGCTGGGCGAGCCGGGCGTCGCCGACGTTCCGGCCGGTGCCACCGACGCGGCTGCTGCGACCGGCCGCCCGCGGCTGACCCGGGTCGAGACCCCGGCCGGCACGGTCTCCGGTGCGACGGCGCGGCCGGACGGAACGGTGGAATTCCTGTGGTCGTCGGCGGCGCAGCCCCCGGAGGTGCGGTCGACGAGCGGCGAGGTCGTACTGGACCCGCCCGGCATGAAGGCGCCCGGGTCGGTGCCGGTGCGGGACGTATGGGTGGAGGGACCCGGCGGCCGTATCCACGCGCTGGTGCAGCAGCCGGCGGGTGACGGTCCCTTCCCGACGGTCTTCGACATACACGGCGGACCGACCTGGCACGACAGCGATGCATTCGCCTCGTCCCCCGCGGCCTGGGTGGACCACGGCTTCGCGGTCGTACGCGTCAACTACCGCGGCTCGACCGGCTACGGCCGCGCCTGGACGGATGCGCTCAAGCATCGCGTCGGGCTGATCGAGCTGGAGGACATCGCCGCGGTGCGCGAGTGGGCGGTCTCGTCCGGGCTGGCGGATCCGGAGCGGCTGGTGCTGGCGGGCGGCTCATGGGGCGGCTATCTGACGCTGCTGGGGCTCGGTGCGCAGCCGGAGGCCTGGGCGGTGGGCCTGGCGGCGGTCCCGGTCGCGGACTACGTCACGGCGTACAACGACGAGATGGAAGCCCTCAAGGCGATGGACCGGACCCTGCTGGGCGGCACCCCCGAGGAGGTCCCGGAGCGCTTCGAGGCGTCGTCGCCGCTGACGTATGTGGATGCGGTGCGGGCCCCGGTCTACATCTCCGCGGGCGTCAACGACCCACGCTGCCCGATCCAGCAGGTGGAGAACTACGTCCAGCGGCTGGCGGGACGCAGTCATCCGCACGAGGTCTACCGCTACGACGCCGGACACGGCTCCCTGGTCGTGGAGGAGCGCATCAAGCAGGTCCGCCTGGAGCTCGACTTCGCCCAGCGGCATGTGATCGAGAAGAGCTAGAGCCCGAGAAGCGTTCGGGGCCGATGGGGCGCCCCGTGGACCGGGCGGGGCACGACGGGGTTCCCGTCGGCTCGGGCGCGGCACGGCGGGGTGCCGCCTGGCTCGGGCGTGGCACGGCTGGGTGCTCTCTGGCCTGGGTGCGGCACGGCGGGGTGCCCTGTGGCTCGGGCGCGGCACGGCTGCGTGCCTGTGGGAGCGGTTCGCCACGGCCGGACGCTGCCTGGTGGCCCGTGAGCAGGGCCAAGGGGGCGCCGGGAACCCCAGCGAGCAGTGCGCCGCCGCGGGTCGCTACCGGGTAGGCCGTGGGCGGGGATCGCCATGGGGAGCCGGGAATCCCAGCGAGCAGTGCGCCGCCGCGTGACGCTACCGGGGTCCGTGAGCGGGGCCACGGGAGGCGCCGGGAACCTCAGGGAGCGGTCCGCCGCCACGGGACGCTACTGGGTTGCCCACGGGCGGCGCTCCCCGTGGGGGGGACGCTACGGGGGAACCCCACGGCCCGGGCGCGGCATGGCAAGGCGCCCGCGGGAGCGGTTCGCCACGGCCGGACGCTGCCTGGTGCCGGTGGGTGGGGCTCCCACGGGCGGGGGTGCCCCACGGCTGGAGGCTGCCACATGCCCCCCCAGGACGGGGGGGGTGGCGCCACGGGAGGCGTGCTCGTGGGAGGCGTGCTCATGGGAGGCGTGCTCATGGGAGGCGTGCCCTGCGTCGGCCGCCGGCACGGGCTGCAGGTGGGGGTGGTGGGGAGGGGCGGGGAGGGCGGGGGGCGGGGCCCGGTCAAGCCGTGGCGTGATGTGCCAGCGCGGCATGTGGGTCAGTGCCCTCGCTGGTGTGATCGGTGTGCACGGTCGCGGCGGTGAGCCGGGGGACGGCGTGGATCAGGGCGTGTTCTGCGGCGACGGCGAGTGCATGGGCCTGCACCACGGTCAGACGGGAGTCGACGACGATGTCGGCCTCGGCGCGCAGGGTATGGCCGATCCAGCGCATGCGGACCTGCCCGACGCCGCGGACACCGTCCACCGCGCGCAGTGCCAGCTCGGCGGCGTCGATGAGTGCGGGGTCGACGCAGTCCATCAGCCGCCGGTAGACCTCCCTCGCGGCGTCGCGCAGCACCATGAGGATCGCGGCGGTGATCAGCAGGCCGATGAGCGGGTCGGCGGCCCGCCAGCCGAGGGCTGCGCCGCCCGCGCCGAGGAGGACGGCGAGGGAGGTGAAGCCGTCGGTACGGGCGTGCAGCCCGTCGGCTACGAGCGCCGCCGAGCCGATCTTGCGGCCGGTGCGGATGCGGTAGCGGGCCACCCATTCGTTGCCGACGAACCCGATCACGGCGGCCGCGGCCACGGCCCACAGGTGGGTGATGTCGCGGGGGTTCAGCAGACGGTCCACGGCCTCGTATGCGGCCAGGGCCGAGGAGGCGGCGATCGTCAGCACGATGGCGATACCCGCGAGGTCCTCGGCCCGCCCGTAGCCGTAGGTGTAGCGGCGGTTGGCGGCCCGGCGCCCGAGGACGAAGGCGATGCCCAGCGGTACGGCGGTCAGCGCGTCGGCGGCGTTGTGGATGGTGTCGCCGAGCAGGGCCACCGACCCCGACAGCGCGACAACCACCAGCTGGATCACGCTGGTCAGGCCAAGTATGCCGAGCGAGAGCCACAGAGTGCGCAGGCCCTCGCGGGAGGTCTCCATCGCGGCATCGACCTTGTCCATGGCGGCATGGCTGTGCGGGGTGACGAGGTGGGCGAGCCGGTGCCGGATCCGCGACCAGCGGCCGGAATCGCGGGGGCCGTGCGCGTGCTCGTGCTCGTGACGAGGACGGCCGGTGCCCACCTGGCCGTGTCCGGCATGGTCCACGTGACCGGCATGGTCCACGTGACCGGCATGGTCCACGTGACCGGCATGGCTCACGTCCGCGGCGCGATCCACCCCCGCAGCACGGCCCTCCTCCGCAGCTGCCCGCTGCTGCCCATGCTGCTGGTCGCGGTGGCTGTGATCATGGCCGTGCCGGTGGGTCCGTTTGCCTGCCATATGGCCTACGGTGGCACGCCGAACCGATTGCAGCTACTGCCGTCGTACGGCCTCTGACCAGCTGCAATCTCGTTGCAGAAGCGAGGGGGTCGCGGCGGGGTTCAGGCCCGCCCGGCCCGCGCCGCCTCACCCTGGCCTGCGCCCTGCTCCTCGGCCTGAGACTGCCGCTCCCCGGCCTGAGGCGCGCCCTCGTCCCCCTCCGGCACGATCCCCAGCGCCGCGTCCTTCGCGGCTTCTGCGTCGCGGCGGAAGAGGCGGAACCACATGAAGACCACGAAGCCGGCGAAGACGAACCACTCGCCGGTGTAGCCGAGGTTCTGGAAGGCCTTGAGGTCCAGGCCGCTGCCCTCGACGGCGGCCGGGGGCACGGCGTGCAGCGGCGCCTGGGCGTCGGTGACCGTGATCCAGGCGTCGTAGACCTCGTACGGCACGATGTTGACCAGCGAGGCCGCGCTGATCATGCCGAGCTGTCCCTGCGGCAGCCCGCCGCCGGCCTGTACGCCGTCGGTGCCCTGGTTCTCGGAGGCCTGCAGCGCTCCGGTGACCGTCACCTCGCCCTTGGGCGGCGGGGGCACCTGTGCCATGTCGGCCTTCGCGCCGGCGTCGCCGGGCAGCCAGCCCCGTACGACCGGTAGCGCCTTGCCGCCGTCCGTGCGCAGCAGATTGAGGACGTAGAAGCCCTGCCGCTCGCCGTGCTTGTCCTTCAAGGTGCGGGCCGGTACGAGCAGTTGGTGCCCGGTGTCGTAGTGCCCGCGGGCGCTGGCCTGCCGTCCGGAGGTGACCGTGTCGACGGGCAGCAGGTCGGCCAGCGGACGGGCCGCGGCGGTCTTGGCCCGGGCGGAGCGGTGCTCCTGCTGCTGGTGGGTGTTGACGCGGTCCTCGAAGCGGCCCAGCTGCCAGCTGCCCATGAAGATGCAGAGCGGAATCGCCAGTACGGCGAACACGTTGATTCCCCACCACCGCGGGGTCAGCAGGAACCGGTACACACCACCAACGGTACGGGGCCCGTGCGGCGGGGCCGCACCGCCCCCTCCCCGGCCACGCCCTGTCGTCAGGACCTGGGCTGCGGCTGCTACGGGGTCGCCAGTGCCTCGGTGCGGTACACCGTTCCGGCACAGGCCTCCGTGATCTTCGCGTCGGCCGCGGCGGGCTCACCGGCCTCCGGCGTATGGCTGAGAACGATTCCACCGGACGCCGCGCCGCCGCCGGCCCCCTCATCGCCGCCCGCCTGGCCGCCGCCGTCGCCCGTTGCCGTGGCCCCGGCATCCGGGGACTGCCCCGGGTCCTTGGAGGGGTCGGGGGTCGGCGACGGGCCGGGATTGACGCATCCGGTGGCGCCGCCGCCGGACTGCGGGATCCAGGCGAACTTGACCTCGTACGCCTCGCCCGGCTTGAGAACCAGCTGGTCAGGGGTGGTGGCCGGGTCGGGCAGGCCGGTGGCCTCGTCGCCCGATGTGTGGTCGACGACATGGATGTGGTCGGGGTTGGTGGAGCCCTGGGCGACCAGGCCGACGGTGCCGCCGCCCTCGACGGAGCAGGCGGCGCCGGAGGTGTTGACCACCCGGAACGTGCCGTAGATGCGGCCCGTGGAGTCCGCCGCGCCGACCGTGCTGCTGCCCTTCCCGAGCTGGTTGCGCCCGCAGGCCGGCGAGGTGACGTCCATGGTCTCGTCCGGGGCGGGGGTGCCTGCGCCCTCGCCGGGGCCCGCGCCGTTCTTGCCCTTGGCCTTGCCCGTGCCCTCCGGCTTGCCCGCGCCGGGCGTCTCGCCGCCCCGCTCGGTCGGCTGCGGGCCGGCCTGCTCGGTGCCTTCGCCGTGGGTGCCGCCGCTCAGGCCCTGGGCACGCTGGTTGCTTCCCGCGTTGGCGGCCCGCTCCTCGGAGCTGTCGTTGAGGTTCACCACGTGGACCATGGCGGGGATGGACGTACCGCCGAGCAGCAGCGCGGCGGCCGCGCCGAGGACGACATGCCGACGGCGCTGACGGCGGGCGGGCACCGCGCGGCGCAGCTGATCCAGCGCGTCCGGCGCGGGTTCGAGGGCGCCCGCGCGGGACTGCAGCAGCCGCCTCAGGTCGTCCTCGCCGCCGAAGCCGCCGGTGGGGTGGCTCCGGCCGTGGCCGTCGCCCATGCCGCCGCCGAAGGCGCTGTCGGTGTGCGCCTCGCTGCCGTACGCATGGTGGTCGGCCCCGTCATCGGCGTCTGCGCCACCGGCGTCCGCTCCGTCCGGGCCGCCGAGCGATGTTCCCGCCATGCCGGCGGGTGTTCCCTCGGCGTCGGCCGCCGCTCCGCCCGTGCCGGCCGGTGCTGCGTCCCTGCCGGCCGGTGCTGCCTGCGTGTCCGCCGGTGCCGCGTCCGCGACACCGATGTCATCGCCATTGCCGGATTCCTGGCAGGCTTTCGCGCCCGGCCCGGACGCCTCTGCCCGCCGGCGGCCCTCGCCCGGCTCGCCGCCCGGGTGGCCCTGCGCCTCGCGCGCCGCATACGGCCCGCGCGCCGCCTCGCCGGGCGCACCACGGGCTCCGGTCACCTCGCAGAGACGGCCGTACGGAGCGCCCGCACGCTGCGAGTTGAGCGGGCCGGGCCCGTTGCCGCGTGTGCCGCGCCGGTTCATCGGGTCGAGCGCAGTGCTCGGACTGCTGGAACCGGCCGGGGTGACCGGCCTGCTCGGAGTGATCGGATGGAGCGGTCCGCTCGACGTCATCGGGTGGCTCGGGTGGGTCGCGTCGGGCGAGCCACACGAGTCGAACGGGTCGTACCGGCCAAACGCTGTGCCACTCATGCCGGAGCCTCCATCGCGACGCGGAGCGCCGCGATGCCCCGCGACCCGTAGGCCTTGACGGAGCCGAGCGATATGCCCAGCGTCTGGGCCACCTGCGCCTCGGTCATATCGGCGAAATAGCGCAGCACCAGCACCTCGCGCTGCCGGCGCTGCAGACCGCGCATCGCCTGGATCAGCTGGTCCCGCTCCAGCAGGTCGTAGGCGCCCTCTTCGGCGCTCGCCATGTCGGGCATCGGCTTGGAGAGCAGCTTGAGCCCGAGGATGCGGCGGCGCAGCGCGGAGCGCGAGAGGTTGACGACCGTCTGCCGGAGATAGGCGAGGGTCTTCTCGGGTTCGCGCACCCGTCCGCGCGCGGAGTGCACGCGGATGAAGGCTTCCTGGACGACGTCCTCGCAGGAGGCGGTGTCGTCGAGGAGCAGCGCGGCGAGACCGAGCAGGGAGCGGTAGTGCGCCCGGTAGGTCTCGGTGAGGTGGTCGACTGTGGTGCCCACTGCCATCGCGTCGTCAGTGTCCCCATGCTGAGGAGGAATCTGCGCGGGACGCGTGGTGGGCCAGGGAGCGATCACTGGCATGCCGCCGGACGCAAGGGGACGCGGCGGGCGCACTGTTGCGCCTGCTGCCCCCGCTGGGGCGATGGTGAATCCGAGTACCTCTGCCACGCTTGTTGGACACGCTTCCCCCTGTAAGGGTTGTACGCGTAAGGCACCGCTTTTGACGATGCATCAAATGCCCTCATGCGTACCAGCTCTTCCTGAATGCCCTAATTACCCCGACGCGAATACCCCGATACCGGGGCCTCACCCTGTGGCCCGCGGACATCCCGGGCCACCCCTGAGGACGGCCACAAAGACGCTCCCCGCCCAACTGCCGGTTGCAGTCTGGCGGGGAGCGAATGGTCGAACAGGTCGTCAGCCCAGATCAAGGGGTTGGGACCAGCAATTCGCTCACGGAATCTTCACACGCCCCACAAAGTATCTCCCAGACGGTCGGCGCACGACGGCCGATCCCGCCAAGTCGCCCCCACGCCATGGCCGGAGCCCCCGGACATCCCCATCACAACCCTTACGGGAGCCCACATCGGCATCCCTACCCGAACCCGTACCGGACCCCGCATCGGCATCTCCACCCGAACCCCTGCCGGAGCCCGCAGGCATCTCCGGCCGGACCCGCACGGGGCCGCCCCCGGAACCCCTGAAGGAGCCCGGACCTAGCCCCGAAGCTCCCCCGCCACCAACTCGCCCACCTGCGCCGTGTTCAAGGCCGCCCCCTTGCGCAGATTGTCCCCGCACACGAACAGCTCCAGCGCCCGCGGATCGTCCAGCGAGCGCCGCACCCGCCCGACCCAGGTCGGATCGGTACCGACGACATCGGCGGGGGTCGGGTACTCGCCCTCGGCCGGGTCGTCAGTGAGGACGACCCCGGGAGCGGCGGCCAGGATCTCGTGCGCACCGCCGACCGAGACCTCGTTCTCGAACCGGGCGTGCACGGTCAGCGAGTGGGTGGTGATCACCGGCACCCGCACACAGGTCGCGGTGACCGGCAGGTCCGGCAGCCCCAGGATCTTGCGGGACTCGTTACGGATCTTGAGCTCCTCGGAGGACCAGCCGTCCTCCTGGAGCGAGCCGGCCCAGGGCACGACATTGAGGGCGATCGGCGCCGGGAACGGCCCCAGCGTGTCGCCGACGGCCCGCCGCACATCGCCCGGCGCGGTCCCCAGCTCCGTACCGGACACCGCGGACAGCTGTGCCCGCAGGGTGTCGACGCCGGCCTTGCCCGACCCGGAAACGGCTTGGTACGAGGAGACGATCAGCTCGCTCAGCCCGTACTCGGCATGCAGCGCACCCAGCGCGACGATCATCGAGAGTGTCGTGCAGTTCGGGTTGGCGATGATGCCGCGCGGGCGCACCCGTGCGGTGTGCGCATTGACCTCGGGCACGACCAGCGGCACGTCCGGGTCCATCCGGAACGCGCCGGAATTGTCCACGACCACCGCGCCCTTGGACACCGCGATCGGTGCCCACCGCGCGGAGACCTCGTCGGGGACGTCGAACATCGCGACATCGATGCCGTCGAAGGCATCCTCACTCAGCGCGACGACCTCGACCTCCGCACCCCGCACGGTCAGCTTGCGGCCGGCCGAACGGGGCGAGGCGATCAGCCGGATCTCGCCCCAGATGTCGGCCCGCTCGGACAGGATGCCGAGCAGGACCGAGCCGACGGCGCCGGTGGCGCCGACGACGGCAAGATGCGGCTTGGCGGCCGTGCGGGCGTCCGCCCACGCCGTATCAGCGAGGGACGGACGGCCCGCCTCGGCCGGAATCATCGGCCGGTGCCGCCATAGACCACGGCCTCGTCACTGTCGGTGTCGAGACCGAAGGCGGTGTGCACGGCGCGCACGGCCTCGTTGACGTCATCGGCACGGGTGACGACCGAGATGCGGATCTCGGAGGTCGAGATGAGCTCGATGTTCACGCCCGCGTTCGACAGCGCCTCGAAGAACGTCGCCGTGACGCCGGGGTTGGTCTTCATGCCCGCGCCGACCAGCGAGATCTTGGCGATCTGGTCGTCGTAGCGCAGCGAGTCGAAGCCGACCGCCGCACGGGTCTTCTCCAGTGCCGCGACGGCCTTGCGGCCCTCCGCCTTGGGCAGCGTGAAGGAGATGTCGGTCAGACCGGTCGACGCGGCGGACACGTTCTGCACGACCATGTCGATGTTGACCTCGGAGTCCGCGATCGCACGGAAGATGCGCGCGGCCTCGCCCGGCTTGTCCGGGACTCCGACGACCGTGACCTTCGCCTCGGAGGTGTCATGTGCGACGCCCGAGATGATTGCCTGCTCCATCGGCTGGTCCCCTTGCGGTTCGTTGCTGACCCATGTGCCCTTCAGCCCCGAGAACGAGGAGCGGACGTGGATCGGGATGTTGTAACGGCGTGCGTACTCGACGCAACGGTGCAGCAGCACCTTGGATCCGGAGCTGGCCAGCTCCAGCATGTCCTCGAAGGAGATCCAGTCGATCTTCCGGGCCTTCTTCACGACCCGGGGGTCGGCGGTGAAGACACCGTCCACATCGGTGTAGATCTCACAGACGTCGGCGTCCAGGGCGGCCGCCAACGCGACGGCGGTCGTGTCCGACCCACCGCGCCCCAGCGTCGTGATGTCCTTCTTGTCCTGGGACACGCCCTGGAATCCGGCGACGATGGCGATATTGCCCTCGTCGACGGAGGTCTTGATGCGGCCCGGCGTGACGTCGATGATCCGTGCCTTGTTGTGCACGGAATCGGTGATGACACCTGCCTGGCTGCCTGTGAAGGACTGCGCCTCATGGCCGAGGTTTTTGATCGCCATCGCCAGCAGGGCCATGGAGATCCGCTCTCCGGCGGTCAGCAGCATGTCGAACTCGCGCCCCGACGGAATCGGGGACACTTCCTGCGCGAGATCGATCAGCTCGTCCGTCGTGTCGCCCATCGCCGAAACCACTACGACAACCTGGTTGCCGTTCTTCTTGGCTTCGACGACTCGCTTGGCAACGCGCTTGATGCCCTCGGCATCCGCAACGGATGAGCCGCCGTACTTCTGCACGACAAGGC
The DNA here is from genome assembly GCF_043200375.1 of Streptomyces sp. NPDC048434. Lineage (NCBI taxonomy): Bacteria > Bacillati > Actinomycetota > Actinomycetes > Kitasatosporales > Streptomycetaceae > Streptomyces > Streptomyces sp. NPDC048434. The sequence continues at coordinate 99,220 of NZ_JBICXQ010000002.1, forward strand.
CCACGTGCGCTCCTCGCAACTGTCTCTTCGGGAGTTTCCCCCCGGACCCCCGGAAATGGGGGTACTGCGGTCGGCTCAGTCTAACGAGCAGGCGGAGTCCGCCCTGCTGATACCACATCGTGAGACATGAGACTCACTGGTTGATCACTGATTTTCACCGTGATCACCTGTCCCGTGAGTTTCACGTCCCGAGGCGGCTCCGCAAGGCGCACCGTCGCGCCCGCTCGGCGAGCACATGCCCGCTTCTGGCCGGTACACACGAAAACGTAACCCAGGTCACAAGGTCCGGGCGCGCGGAGAGACCCACGGGGCGGACCGCGCGGGCGCCTCGCGCACATGGGCAGTGGGGGCGCAGGAGCCGCTCACACGCCCCGTGCGGCCGTCCCCCGGCTCACACCCCGCGCAGTCCCAGCGGCCCGGCGATCTCCGCCGCCATGACCTTTCCGGCCTCCTCGGCGAGCCGCTCCTCGTCGCCGGTGACGTCGCTGTCGGTGTCCAGGCCGTCCAGCTCGACCAGTGGCTGGTCGAGCCGTACGTGGGCGACCAGCGACTGCAGCGCGCGCAGGGCGGCCGAGGAGGTCGGGCCCCAGTTGGACAGGTAGGAGAACTGCCACCACCACAGGGCCTCACTGACCCGGCCCGCCCGGTAGTGCGCCAGGCCGTGCCGCAGGTCGGTGACGATGTCGGCCAGGTCGTCGGAGATCCGGCTGGCGACCGGCTCGCTGCGCGGCACATACGGGTCGAAGACCTCGGAGTAGACGTCCACCGGCTCGAGCAGGACCGCGAAGCGCTCGCGCAGATCGTCGACGTCCGGCTCGGGGCCGGTGTCCGGCTCGTACCGCTCGTCGGGGACGAAGTCCTCGTGGGCGCCCAGACGGCCGCCGGTGAGCAGCAGCTGGGAGATCTCCAGCAGCAGGAAGGGAACCGCGCTGTCCGGCTCGTCGCCCTTGGCCACTTCCGTCACCGCGACGATGAAACTCTCGATCGAGTCGGAGATCGATACGGCGAAGTCGTCCGGGTCCTGGGTCGCGTTGTGCAGCGTGGCATCAGACATCGAGAAGTCTCCTCCCTTCGAAGGCCCGCCCGAGCGTGACCTCGTCCGCGTACTCCAGATCGCCTCCGACCGGCAGTCCGCTCGCCAGTCGCGTCACTCTCAGGCCCATGGGTTTGATCATGCGGGCCAGGTACGTGGCCGTGGCCTCGCCCTCCAGATTCGGGTCGGTGGCGAGAATCAGCTCGGTGACGGTGCCGTCCGCGAGCCTGGCCAGCAGTTCCCTGATCCGCAGGTCGTCCGGGCCCACACCCTCGATCGGGCTGATCGCCCCACCGAGGACGTGGTAGCGACCGCGGAACTCGCGCGTCCGCTCGATCGCCACGACGTCCTTGGGCTCCTCCACGACGCAGATGACCGCCCGGTCACGCCTCGGGTCCAGACAGACCCGGCACTGCTCCTCCTGCGCCACGTTGCCGCAGGTGCCGCAGAACCGGACCTTCGCCTTGACCTCCATCAACGCGTTCGCGAGCCGGCGGACATCGGTCGGCTCGGCCTGAAGAATGTGGAAGGCGATCCGCTGCGCGCTCTTGGGACCGACGCCGGGCAGCCTGCCCAACTCGTCGATGAGGTCCTGGACCACGCCTTCATACACGGAACGTCTTCTTTCTCTTCTGCCGTGGTGCGTACGCTAGTTGGCTACTCCTCAGAAGGGGAGACCCGGGATTCCGCCACCGCCCAGACCCTGGGCGAGCGGACCGAGCTTCTGCTGCTGCAGCTGCTGGGCACTGGCGTTGGCGTCCCGGACCGCCGCCAGCACGAGGTCGGCGATCGTCTCGGCCGTCTCCTCGGCGGAGTCGGTGTCGACCGCCTTGGGGTCGATGACCAGGCTCTGCAGCTCACCGGAGCCGGTCACCGTCGCCTTGACCAGACCGCCGCCCGCGGAACCTTCGACGGGTGTCTCCGCGAGTTCCTGCTGGGCGGCCGCGAGGTCCTGCTGCATCTTCTGGGCCTGCTGAAGCAGCTGCTGCATATTGGGCTGACCACCGGGGATCACGACGTGACTCCTGCCATACGACAACGTTTGTGCGGTAGCCCGAGCCTACGTGTTTCACGGCCCCGGCGCCCTACGCCGTAGGGAGGAGCACGGGTGTACGCCTGGTGTACGCCCGCTTACTCGCTTGCCGCCCCCTGCCCGGTCCTGGACCACCGCGCGCTGCCCTGCGCTGCCTACGCGGTGCTGATCCGTCAGCTACTCGTTGTTGAACTCTTCCACCACCGTCGCGCCGAGTTCGCGCACGATCAGGTCGTGGCCGCTGAGCGCGGAGTCGACGAGGTCGGGGTCGTCCTCGGCCGGCATGTCGTACTCGATCGACATCGGCGGGGGCTCCGGCGGCGCATACGAGGCCTCCGCCGCGGCCCCTGACTGCCCGCCGCCCGCGGACCCCGAGGGGGAAACGGCCTCCCGCGCCATCCGCGCACCCTGGCTGCCGCCGGCGCTGCCGCTGCCGGCTCCGCCACCGCCCTGCCCGTACTGGCCGCCCGACGACTGGGGCGCCGACGGGCCGCTCTGCTGCGGCGGGGACTGCGGCCCGCCCTGTTGCGGCGCGGCGGGCGCCCCGCCACCGAAGCCACCGCCACCGCCACCACTACGGGGAGCGCCACCGGCCGGCGGATTGGCGCCGCCCGACGGATCGACGATCGCCTCGACCCGCCACTGCACCTGGAACCGCTCGGCCAGCACGTCCTTGAGGACGTCCTCGCTTCCGCCGTTGGCGAAGCTGTCGCGGGCACCGGCATTGGGGAAGCCGATCTGCAGCGTCGTGCCGTCGAAGCCGGAGACCTGGGCGTTCTGGCTCAGCAGGATCCAGGTGAAACGCCGGCGGTCCTTCACCGCCTCCAGGATGTCCGGCCACATCTGCCGCACCTGGGCGGCACCCTGCGCCGCCGCCGGGGCCGCCCCGGCCTGCGGCTGCGGGGACACGGGCGCGGGCGGGCCGGCCGACGGCTCGGGCGAAGGGGCGGGCGCCCCGCCCTGCGGCGCCTGGCCGCCCTGTCCCGGCGCCACGGCCGTGGGCCAGCCACCGGGCTGCCGTCCGGCACCGGGGCCGTTGCCGCCCGCATTGCCGCTGGCGCCGGCGCCGTTGCCCCTGCCCGTGCTGCCGGGCCAGGCTCCGGGCCGCGCGACCGCACCTTCACGGCCACCGCCCTGCGCTTCGCTCTGCGGAGCCCGGGCCGGACCGCCCTGCGGCGCCTCCGCGCCCCCGCCGTCGCCCCGCTGCTGCTCCCCGCCGGGCTCGGCCACCGGCCCGCCGGACGCGCCGGCAGTCGGCGCGTCCGGAGCGGGAGCCGCCGGGGCAGCGGGAGCCGGGGCGGCCGGAGCCCCCGCACCGCCACCCGGACCGCCGCTCACCGCTCCCCGCACGGCGGCACGCGCAGCGGCCGGCCCCGACGGTCCCGCCGCCGGCATCGCCGGATGAGCCTCAGGACCCGGTACATAGCCGGCCGCTGGCCCGCCACCGGACGCCACGACGGGCGCCCCGGGCCCGAGGTCTCCGCCGGGGCCCGCACCGCCGCTCACACCACCGGCACCGCCCTGGAGCGCCGCGCCCGCGCCACGCTCCAGCCGGTCGAGCCGCGCCTGCACCGACCGCTCGTCGTCGTACGCAGCGGGCAGCAGCACCCGCGCACAGATCAGCTCCAGCTGCAGTCGCGGCGAGGTCGCTCCACGCATCTCCGTCAGGCCCGTGTTGACCAGGTCGGCGGCCCGGCTCAGCTCCGCCGCCCCGAAGACGGACGCCTGCGCCGTCATCCGCTCCACCACATCCACGGGAGCGTCGATCAGCCCCGTCTCCCCCGCGTCCGGCACGGCCGCCAGGATCACCAGATCCCGCAGCCGCTCCAGGAGATCCGCGACGAAGCGCCGCGGGTCGTTGCCGCCCTCGATGACCCGGTCCACGACCTCGTAGGCCGCCGCGCCGTCCCCCGAGGCGAACGCCTCCACGATCGAGTCCAGCAGCGACCCGTCGGTGTACCCCAGCAGGGCCGTCGCCATGGCGTATGTCACACCGTCGGCACCCGCACCGGCGAGCAGCTGGTCCATCACGGACATCGAGTCACGCACCGACCCGGCTCCGGCGCGCACCACCAGCGGCAGCACCCCGTCCTCGACGGGGATGTCCTCCCGCCCGCAGACCTCTCCGAGGTACTCGCGCAGCGTCCCCGGCGGCACCAGCCGGAACGGGTAGTGATGGGTACGCGACCGGATCGTCCCGATGACCTTCTCGGGCTCGGTCGTCGCGAAGATGAACTTCAGATGCTCCGGCGGCTCCTCGACGACCTTCAGCAGGGCGTTGAAGCCCGCCGAGGTCACCATGTGCGCCTCGTCGATGATGTAGATCTTGTAGCGACTGCCGGCCGGCCCGAAGAAGGCCTTCTCCCGCAGCTCACGGGCGTCGTCCACGCCACCGTGCGACGCCGCGTCGATCTCGATCACATCGATCGAGCCGCGGCCGTTCCTGGCCAGGTCCTGGCACGACTGGCACTTCCCGCAGGGCGTGGGAGTGGGACCTTCCTCACAGTTGAGGCAGCGCGCCAGGATCCGCGCACTCGTCGTCTTGCCACAGCCGCGCGGGCCGCTGAACAAATAGGCGTGGTTGACCCGGTTGTTCCGCAATGCCTGCTGCAGCGGATCGGTCACGTGCTCTTGCCCGATGACCTCGGCGAAGGTCTCGGGCCGGTAGCGGCGGTACAGCGCAAGGGACGACACGCATACGACGATATCGGGCCGCACTGACAACCGACGGGCCCCACAAACGCAAGGGCCCCCCACGCACCCGCCAGAGCCGACCTACCCTTGCTGCCTTCCGGCCCTGGGGGAGTTCAGTCAGATAGCGCCACGTGAGGGGCTGCGCACCACAGTAGCGGATCCCCCGCCCAAGAAACGACCCGGACCCCCGCCCCCGACCCACTCCACCCCCTCACCGGCTCCCGCCCCCGGATCATGTTCGCGAGCACTCCCCAACGTCTTGTATTGTTTGCGGCGGAGGATTCGCCTAGTGGCCTAGGGCGCACGCTTGGAAAGCGTGTTGGGGGCAACCCCTCACGAGTTCGAATCTCGTATCCTCCGCCATTGCTCTCACCGGGCAATACGTTGAAGGGCCCCACCGGTCGCGGTGGGGCCCTTCGACGTTGTCCCTCTCAGTTCTCGTCTCAGCCGGCTCTCGTCTCAGCCGGCCTCGAGCGGCACCCGGAGCGCGTCACCGATCTGCCGCGCGACCTTCCGGAGCACCGGCCGCGTGATGTGCCTGTCCCGAGCGCGCATCCGAGGACGGGGACGCGCGTCGTTGCCGGACCGGCCGTGATCATGCGCGACGTTCCTCGACGCCTTGCGGGCGGCGTCCCCTCCGCGGCATCGGTGCGGGGCCGTTGGCGGGTGAGGCGGCGGGGCATGAGGGGGATGGCCATGAGCTGGTGGGCCGTGGGGGGCTCGGTCGGCAGGGCCTGGAAGGCACGTCGGCTGGGCGGGTGTCGGCGGTCCGCCAGGGCGGGGCGGGGCCCTCAGGAGTGCTCAACGAGGGTCTCGATGCCGGCGCAGAGGAGCCGCACGCTGCGGATGAACTTCTCGTCCTGGTCGTGGGCGGCCGCGGTGGTCACGGTCCTCGGGAAGCGCTCGTGGAGATCGGTGATGTCCTCGGCGCTGATGGTGGGGGCGGTCGACTCGCTCTGTTCCTGCAGCACAAATCCGGTGAGGTGGCTGAACAGTGCGTCGGCGGCGATGCCGGCCTGTTCATCGGGTACGCCGGCGTCGTTCAGGGTCTGCAGCAGCCGCTCCATGAGTGACAGGGCTCCGGTGCTGAGTACTTTCGGGCTGTCGGCGAACATGACGGCTCCGCCCGGGTGCTGCCGGATGCCCTGCCGAAGGGTGATGGCCTGGGCCTCGACCCGCTGCTGCCAGCCGGCGCGACCGGGCAGCGCGGCCAGTGCGGCGCTGCCCGCGTCGTAGGCCTGCCGGGCCACTCGGTCCGCCATCAGCTGGAGCAACGCGGCCTTGTTGGGCACGTGGTAGTAGAGGCTTCCGGCGTGTGCATCCAGCTGTTCGGCCACCCGCCGCATGGACAGCCCGTGGTATCCGGCTTGTGCGAACACGGCCATGCCCGCGTCGATGATGCGGTCTGCGGTCAACTTCATGAAGAAACCCTCACACGAACTTTCAAACGACGTTTGAATCCTACCTCCGAGACAGCTAGTCTCGGCATGGACAATTCAAACGGGGTTCGAAGGGGGCTGGTGGCGATGGGCACTCTGCTGTTCAACGTGACCACAGCGGCGCTGATGGTTCTGATGTTCAAAGGCGGCGTGGCCCTGATCGGGCAGGAGACGGTGGGGCAGCGCCGCATCCCCTGGGCCGCGGCCGGGCTGACCGCGGTCGCCCTCGCCGGCGTGCTGGCGCAGCTGTGCTGGTCGGGAGCGATGGACGCGTTCGACAGCGACCCGAGCAAGTCAGGCTGGTGGCGCGTCGTCACCTCCGTCTTCCTGCAGAACGGAGGGGTTTTCGGGGCGGTGTGGAACATCGCCACCCTCGCCGTCATGGCAGCTCTGGCGGAGTGGTTCTGGGGTGGCTCCCTGATGGTGGCCCTTTTCGCCGCGGGCATCCTCCTGCCGCAGCGCATCGACGCGCTCTTCGGCGAGACCGGCGTCAGCACCGACCCTCGTAACTTCGCCGGGAGTTCGGGAGCGACCTACTTCCTCGCGGCGACCCTGGCAGCCGGCCTCCTGCTGCGAGGTGGCGACGGCAAGGAGCAGTCCACAGAAAGGCTGCTCGCCCTCGGCGTGCCCGTGCTCGGGCTGGTGCTGTGGTTCGCGCAGTCCAACGGGCACGGGCTGGTGGCGTTCTACGGCTTCGCTCTCGGCGCCCTGGTGCGGGCCGTGGGGCGCAACGTGCTCCACCCTGACCGCGACCTCCGGCAGCCTCCACGGACGACCATGGCCTCGCCGGCGGGGATCATCGGCAAGCGGGCTCGCCAGGCGAGTTGAAGCCCGCCCCGTCGCCGAACTCTCCGGCGGCGCACCGTTCGTTCGTCGTCCCTCACCGGAAGACCTGGAGCGCTGAGGACGCACAGGAGGGACAGACCAGCCTCACGGTGTCGTTCAAGGCCAAGGGCGTGAGCTCCAGCTACGAGGCCCTGCGGGACGGCAAGAAACTGAAGCTCTGGACGTACGTCGGTGACCCCGACGACAGTCATTCGCTCTGCATCCTGACCGCTCCTGCGGGGTGAGACAACTGGGTCGGGTCGGCGCTCGACCTGACGGTACGACCGTTATCCGCGCCATGCTGGAGTCCGCCCAGGAACGCGTGCGGCTGACCGCGGCGTACGTCTCGCCGGGCCCCTGATTCGTCGAGCTGCTGTGGGTTCCCGAGATCTGCCGGACTGGTGGTGCCGCCAATTACCCCGCCCCATGGGCGTGTTGTTCGCGATCCACACCGATTTGTCGTGTCGCAGACCCTGACTCGCCCTGGCGTCCGGACCGTTACTCGTAGAGGAACCAGACCTCTTCCATGGAGGAGGCTGGCGGGCGGTGTAGCGGACATGGAAGCGGGAGGTGACCAGGTTGGCGAACCCCCAGGCGGCGTAGGGGCCGAGAACGAGCTTGCCGAAGGAGGACTGTCGACCTCACAGGTGCCGACGATGACGGCGTCGGGGTAGCGGGCGGCCAGCGAGCTGGTCTGCTCCAGGAGGTTGCGTTCATAGCCGCACAGGGAGTAGTCGGCTATGCAGGTGACGGTCCCCCAGCAGCCGACCCGGACCTCAGACATGCCGTTACCGTAGTGGGACAGACCGGCCCGGTCCCCTCTGAACGGCCGTGAACGGTCGCGTTCGGCCGACCGTCACGGGGGGCCAGGCCCCACACCATGCGCCACCCCCTCAGGCCGTCGCCCCCGTCAGCAGTCCCAGGGACGTGAACACGACGAAGACGGCGCCCCAGGCCATGCCGTGGCGTATGCAGCGGTACTTGACCCATACCGTTCGCGACAGCGTCACGAACTGGTTCAGGTCCCGGTCCTGCGGGTCGGTCCGTCGTACGACGGCCGCCAGCAGCCGGACGGAGGCCGTCACGGCGGCGTCCCCGAAGTAGTGCGCACGCAGCCGCTGTGGCTTTCCGGCTCGTGGTGCCACGGCCAGTCCGAGCATCACGAGAGCCGGTACCCATGCCGCGCAGCCCGTCCAGAAGAGTGCCTGCGGCACCGGGGCGTAGCGCTGCGGTGTGATGCCGCCGGCGCTGATCGCGCCTAGCAGTGCGCTCAGCGCCACTCCCAGGGCCGTCAGCATCATTCCCGCCTTGCTGTCCGCCTTCTGCAGTTCCTCGCGGGTCTCGGTGATCAGGGTGCGGACGAGTTCTCCGCCGTGGCCGGCCGTTGCGTCTCTTCTGCGGGTGGTCATGCCCTCTCCCTCCGTGGACGCCCAGGAGGCCGCCCCGGGCGAGGCCGGGGCGGCCGTCATGTGCTCCGTCCGTACTCGGATCGTGTTCAGACTCCCGAGGTGCGCCGGAGTTCCTCCTCCAGTCCGTTCACCGCGTTCCGGGCCTGGATGTTCATCGCCGCCACGAGCTCGCGGTGGGCCGCCTCGGACTCGGCGCGGCTCCGCCGGACCTCCTGCTCGATGGCTTCCTGGGCGATTTCGATGTCCGCCATGGCCCGGCGCTCGGTGAGCCGTACCTGCTCACCGTGGATCTTGACGGCGCTGTTGCTCTCGTGGGTGAGCATCCGGTCGTAGGCGCTCTCACCACTGAGGAACTTCACCAGCACCGGAAGCGCGTCGAGGAGCACGAAGAGCGCCCGGACCAGCCATATGCCGGCAAAGAGCACGGTGTTCCCGCCCGCGAGGCCGTCCAGCGCCCCCATCCGCTCCAGTACGCCGATCTCCTTCTGCTTCGCCCGCTCCTTGGCGAGGCGCCGCTCGATCCCGGCGGCACGGGCCTGGAGGAAGGTGCCGCGCGATGCGGTCACCTTGCCCTCCATCGCCGCGGTGCGGCCGTGCATGGCGGCCAGCCGCCGCTCGTTCTCCTCGGTGCGGTGGACGGACCGGTAGTCCTTCGCCTTCTCGCGCATCCGCAGGCACTCGGACGTCCGCTGATACAGCCCTGTGGAGGCGTTGCGGATCAGCTGCCGGCACTCGTTGCGCACCTCCGTGTCGAGGGCCTCCAACTTGTCGTTGTCCTGGTCCACCCGCTTCTGGAGGACCGCGGACTCGGCGCGCAGCGACGAGAGTTCGTCGGACTGCCCACCGGGGGTGGCACCGAAGGACAGCACATAGCGGCCGCAGCCCGTGGGCGAGGAAGCCTCGGTCGCGGACGGCACGGGGTTGCAGCGCAGCAGGTTGCCGCGCAGCTGGTCCAGGTCCGTGTTCCGCTCGTCCGTGATGCGCTCCTCCACGGCCGTCGCGAAGATACGCAGCACCAGCGGTTCGGCGACCACGGCGCCGAGCACCAGGGCGATCAGCAGCCGCAGCAGCAGCGGCCCGGCGCGGCGCCGTGCGTTCGGCTGGGGAGTGACCAGCCAGCGGTCCAGATTGAGGATGAAGAGCATCCAGATCACGGTCGGGATCACGGCCAGGAAGGATGTCCTGCCCAGTGCCTCGGTCGCGAAGTTCCACATGGAGAACGCCGCGATGACGGAGGTGCCGAGCACGACACCGCCGAGCGCCGTGTACCTGCTCCGTTCGTACCCGACCTTGGCGAGGAGGTGCTCGTCGACGCCGGTCAGGGTGCGCAGCCGCCGGGCAGGGTCGAATCGCTCGAACGCGGTCCGGTCGGTGGTCGGGGAGTCAGTCAACGAGATCGTCCTCGTCCTTGACGAAGCCGTCGTTCGGGCGGCAGGTGCCACTGTTCAGACGCCTGGGCCCGTCGGCTGCCGGGCGCCCCGGACCGGACTCCACCGCCGGCACGGCCGGGCCGCCACCGTCACTCAGCACCTGGTCGAGCACTTGGTGGTAATCGACGTAATCCTCGGCGGCGCCCATCTGCCGCAGCAGGGTGAGCACGGTGTCGCGCCGCATCTGCGCCGCCGCGTTCTCCCGTGCGCGGGCGTGCGCGCGGTCCTCGTCGGCGGCACGGCTGCGGCGGGCCGAGTCCTCGTCCGTGGTGCGATGGATGCGTGCCGCGGCCTGAGCCACGTCGATGCGGTTCCTGGCGATCCCGAAGGCGTCCGCGTAGTCGGAGCCCTGCGACAGCAGTTCGGCGATCCGCTGGGTGTCCTGCGTCTCGAAGTCACGCTGGCCGCGGCGCAGTTCCTGCGCGCGGCGTTCGTCGCGCAGCTTCTGTTCCCAGTTCCGCAGATCGTCCGAGGCATGGACCTCGGCGCTGACGAACTCGACGCTCAGCCCCGCGACCCGCGGCGTCACGATCGCGCTGTACGCGGTCATGCGGTGGCTCACTTCGCGGCGCACCGCGTTGACCTCTTCCACGCGGTGGCCGGCGCTCACGCGCGGCAGCTCGCTGTCGCCCGCCAGATAGGCCCGCAGCGGCACGGTCACGTCGATGATGCCCTGCCGGGCGACGACCGTGGGGTCGGTGACCTGGCAGGCGAAGGAGGCACGGATCGTGAAGTGGTCGGCCTCGCTCACCGACGGGACGGTGCGCTCGACCTCGACCATGCGTGCCCGGGTGTCCACCAGGCTGACCGACGAGGCGTCGAGTACATCTGCGTGGGACGGGTCGAACACCATGCCCTCGGGGAACTGGCGGTAGTTGCCGCCGACCCTGAAGACGTGGACCGCGCCGGGCGGCAGCGCGGGGACGTCATCGCGGCGACGGCGCCGCGACCACCAATTGCCCTGGACAGTGCCCAGCACCTGCTCGGCGACTACCGGGTAGTTCACTTGCTTCAGCCTCCTTGGACGGATGGGACAGATGAGGGGAGACGAGAGGTCGTCTCGCCGGCCGTGGGCCGGCTTCTCAGCGACCCGAGGAGCACCTGGGCTAGCCGGTGCGTGCCGGGGATCGCGTAGTCGGGGTGCTGCAAGGCGTGGGGCAGGTCGTTGCCCAAGGCCTTCCATTGCCGGGGGGTCATGGCGCCGCGCATCGCCTCGCCGAGTGCCCGTACGGCATCGGCCGCCGCGGGGTCGTCGCGCAGCGCCGTCAGCGTTTGGCACAGGGCGCGGACGGCCCGGCGACGGCAGACGCTGAGCAGCACACTCACCCACAGCAGGCCCAGGTGGCGCGCGCACCCCGGGATGTCGCGCAGCAGTGCCGCGGCGAGCGTGCCGGGGCCCTCCAGCCGTTCCGCCTCCAGCAGCTGGGCGGTCGTCCGCAGGGCGAGGGAGCGGCCTTTGGACCGCTGGGCGGTGTCGGCGATCCGGGTGCGCACGTACCGGAGGGTGAACAGCACGCGCTCGGGATCCTGCTCGGCGGTCTGCAGCAGCAGGACCAGCGAGCGGCGGGCGGCGAACGCCATCCGCTCGCCGCGGTGCGTCAGGAACCAGAGCCAGTTGAGGGCTTCGAGGCGGTAGAGCGAGCCGAGGGTTCCGGTCAAGGCCATGGCTGTGGTGACGGCGCGCGCGGGGCCCCGGTTGTCCGCCCAGCTCAGCGCCAGGTTCAGGGCCTGGGGCGCCAGCTGCTCGTCCTCGCACATGAACTGGAGGGTGAGCGCGGTGGTCACCCGCTGCGCGGCGATACCGTCGGCCCACACCTGCAGGAGGCTCTCGTCCACCTCGGCGAGCGCATGCCGTGCGTACAGCGCGACCCCCTGGGCCACCTCGGTCCGGATGTCCAGGTCCGCCACCTGCGACAGCCGGCTCAGCCACTGCCGTACCGGGTACCAGAGTTCGTACCCGTAGAGGTCGTGCAGTTCGCCGATGACCAGCGCGCGGACCCGGGGTGAGGTGAAGACGATGCGGCGCTCGCTCCGGCTGGGGTCCTGTCCGGGCCCGGACCGCCGCTCCGTCCGCACGAGCCCGGTGGCCCGCTCCTTCCACCGCGCGCGGGTCTGCTCGAAGGTCACACCGCGCAACGCCGTCGTCCCCGTGGTGTCCGCGGCGCCGGCCGCTGTCTCCCCGGTCTGCTCCCAGTCGCGCACGTGGATGCCGAGCAGGACGGACGCCTTCTCGAAGTTGCGCTCCGGTATGCCTTCCAGGAAGGCGAGGGCCGCCAGCGGCAGCAGGTCGCCGGCGGCCGGTTCGTTGCGGAACCAGTTGCGGACCAGCTCCTTGTCGCTGTCCCGCAGCACCTGCAGAGCGGCATCGAGGCCGTCGGCGAGTCCGGTGGCCGCGGCGACGACGTCCGACGGGCGGCGCAGTTCGGCCACCCGCTCCAGCAGCTCCACCACGACGTCCGGCGGGATGTCCGCCGACGGAGTCCGCCCCCTGCAGTGGTCGAACAGCTCCACCGGGTCCGGCGCCTGCCACGGCACGCAGTGGTCCTTCAGGGCCAGCCGCCGCCGGGTGGCCTCGGGGGCCGTGATCACCAGATACGAGCCCTTGCGGCGCAGCTCCTCGCTCAGCCGGCGGATCTCGAAGGCCTGCACCGCGTCGACGTTCATCTCACCGACGTAGTCGAGGATCACATACGCCTGGCCGGCCTTGAGGGCGCTCGAAGCGGCCAGCTCCGCGAGGGAGTTGGCCGGGGACAGGCTCCGCAGTCCGGTGTGCTCGCCCCTCACTCGCCGCAGCAGCGCGAACGAACCCGCTCCGCGCCCGCTGCTGTCCGGACCGGCCAGAACCACGAGGTGCTCCGAGCGGAGCCTGCCGAGCGCGTCGTCGAAGCACGGCTGGGGCGGGAGGTAGAACCGCAGCGCCCGGTCGATCTCCTCGGGCCCCACGGAACCGGGTGCCAGACCGGGTGCGACCGCCGAACCGAAACCGAACGCCGCCCCGGAAGCATCCACCACCCCGTAGAAGTTGTTGTAGACCCGCCGGCCCAGGGCCCGCCGGAGGTCGTCGTACCCCTTGCCATCCTCCTCGCGCTCGTCGCGGTCGGCACGGGGCGGCGGCCCGTCGTCGGCGTCCGTCCGGTCCGCCGGGTCGGTGTCCTCCGGCTGCTCCGGGGCGAGTTCGTCCTCGGGTCCGGGTACGGGCTCTTCGCTGAGGTCCGGGGCCTCGGCGTCGTCAGCCACCCGCACTCCCGAAACCGACGACGCCCCCGCGCAGGTCCACCGGCGCGGTGAAGTTGTTGACGCTGATCTGCTCGCCCCGGTAGTCGTGACGCCCCGCAAAGTCGCCGCCCGGGCCTTCGCGGGTGGGCGGCTCGGGCTGATCCACCGCAGGTCGGCCGGCCCCGGGGCGGCGCACCTCGTGCCCGGGGACCTGGAGCCAGGCTGCGGCCTCGCACTCCTTCTCCCGGACGGTGACGCACCGGAAGTCCGCGGCGGACAGGGTGGTGTGGCCGCCGGCCACCGTGGACCGGTAGACGTCGTCGGACAGCAGCAGCGCGAGGTCGGCGCCGTCGTGCGTCGTCAGGGCGTCGTAGAGGTGGCGGGAGCTGAGCAGCCGCGCGGTGGTCACCACCGTCGTTCCGGCGAACCCGTTGTCGGCCAGCTCCACCGGACCGTGGTGGATGGCGGCCCGAAGCCTCATACGAGCGGTGGGGACCCGCGTGCCGTTGTACTCACGCAGCTCGGACACGAGATGCCGTACGAAGTCGTCGACCAGGCGCGGTTCGGTGCCGTCCATGGGGTGGACGGCCAGTTCCTCGTCTCCCTTGGGCTGGATGTGCCACTGCGAACGGTCCAGTCCGGTGCCGCCGGCCGCGCGGGAAAGAATCCGCGGAAGGTCGTGCTGGATTTCGGACTGCCTACGATCGTTGTTGCCTCCGTACGCCTGCGCGTCCACGGCGATACATGTGCAGGGATAGAACCCGGACCACTCGGCCACTCGGCCATTCCTCTCTCTGACCGCACTTCCATCGAAGTGCTGCCCGAGAGGCTAGGAGAGCGTCCGACAACTGATCCCGTATCAATATGGGTTTTCCCCAAACACTTTGGCGAACACCAGCAGCTTCGGCACGTCACAGACGGTTATCTTCCGATAGCTGCGCTCCACCAGTCCGAGCTTGGAAAGCGAGGCGAGAGCCTTCTCCGTCGTGGGCAGCGCAAGGCCGGCGAGCGAGGCGAGTTCCGCCTGATTGAGCGTGACGTCGAGAATTTGCCGGCTCACGCTGTCGTCCGGTCCTTGGTGTCCGTACGCCTGGCTCAATTCCGCAACCACCCGCGCGAGCCTCGTCAGCGAGTCATATGCGCGGAAATCGATACGGCGCCGGTTGGCCCACCGCAGCCGCGCGCACAGCATGGCCAGCATGGCCCGCATCGCGTCCGGGTGGCGGCCGAGGAAACTCTCCAACGCATTCACTTGAATGATGCGGGCGGTCATCTCGCTGCAGGCAATCACGGTGCCGGAACGGGGCTGGTCCTCGAAGGCCGCCATCTCTCCCACCAGATCACCCGCCACGCGGATGGCGAGCAGCATCTCGTAGCCGCTCTCCGAACTGGCGACGACCTTGGCCACGCCCCGGGTGAGCAAGAGGACATGCCGGCTTTCGTCGCCCTGCTGCAGCAGTTTCCGGTGAGCGGGATACACCATCGGAGTTCCCAGGCCCATGAGTTCTTCCAACGTGCTGCTTCGCAACCGCCCGAGGAAAGTGGAGTGCGGCCACGCCTGCTTCATCCGTACCCCCGCCTGCTTCACGCTGCGGCGCAGCGCGCCTTTTCCACTGGCCCGCCCATGCTGCCGCCGGGGCGCGAGAAGGCAAGCGGGTGGGAGGCATATGGCTGGTTACCCCCCTGAGCCGCCCAGTATTGATCGAACGCCTGAGCTTTTATTCGTGCAGGAGTTCCCTGTGGTTGCCGCCGCCCCGGACATCGCGCCGAGTTCTTGTGCGCGCCGGCGCCCGGCTCGTGGACACCGTCACCGCGCGGAGGCGGCGGGCGGTGGCACCGACTCGCCCGCCTCCTCGTGCTGGACGGCGGCGTCCACCGCTTCGGCGGGCATGGCCATTCGTACGGCGGCGTAGTACACGGCGAGGCTGAAGACGATCACGATGACCAGGTCCCACCAGTCGGGGAGCGCCTGGGTGCCGCCGTAGCGGCCGAAGCGGCCGATGAGGATCATGCCGCCCAGCCAGGGCCACACCCAGGCCGCCGACTTGGCGCGCAGACCGCTGCGTTCGGCCGCCGGGACACCGCGGCGGGTGAGCACGAGGACGACGAAGCCGAGCAGGGCGGCGATACCGAGCTTCCAGTCCGCCTCGTACCCGGACCAGTAGAAGATCAGGTTGGCGAAGACGAAACCGACGGGTGCCAGTACCGGTCCGGCGGGCAGGCGGTAGGGGCGCATCCGGCCGCCGTCGCGTACCCGGAGGGCGTGCAGCGCCACCGGCGCAAACGCGTACATGACGGCCGCTGCCGAGGTGACCAGGCCCACCAGCGCCTGCCAGCTGGGGAACGGCAGGAACGCGATCTCGCCGACCACGAAGGCGAGGAGGATCGAGACGACGGGTACCCGGCTGCGGCCGACCTGGGTGAGGGCTTGGGGCAGCACCCGCTCCCGTCCCATGGCGTAGGTGAGACGCGCGGCACCGGCCATGTAGACCAGGCCGGTGCCCGCCGGGGAGATGACGGCGTCGACGTAGAGGATGGTCGCCAGCCAGCCGGCCCCGATGCCGGTCGCCAGCGTGGCGTAGGGCCCGAAATTGCCCTTCCCCACCGGGTTGTCCCAACCATTGGCCAGGGCGCCGGGGTCCAGGGCGGCGATAAAGGCGACCTGCAGCAGGAGGTAGAGCGCGGTGCCGACCGCCATGGCCACGATCACCGCCCGGGAGACGTCGCGCTGTGGGTCGCGTGCCTCACCGGCCAGTTGGATTGCCTGCTCGAAGCCCAGCAGCGCGAACACCACACCGGCGGGCAGGGCCGCGAAGATCCCGTGCGCCCCGTGGGGTGCGAAGCCGCCGCCCGCGGTGAAGTTCGAGCCGTGGAAGGCCAGCGTCATCAAGACCACCACGGTCAGCAGGGGGACGGCCGTCTTCACCACCGCGGTGACCGAGTTGATCCCGGACAGCAGGCGCACGCCGAGCACATTGATGATCGTGAAGAGCAGCATGAAGAAGGTCGCGATCACCAGGCCGGCCCCGGTGAGGGTGCCGTTCGGGTGCAGGACGTGCACCCGGTCGTGGACCCAGCCGATGCGGTCCATGTACGAGAGCGTGGCCTCGACCTCGATCGGTGAGATCAGGACCGACCGCAGCCAGGACATCCAGCCCGCGGTGAAGCCGACCAGCGGGCCGAAGGCGAAGAAGGGGAACCGGGCGGTGCCGCCCGCGATCGGGTAGGTGGCACCCAGCTCCGCGTGGGCCAGCGCGAGCACGGCGAGCATCGTCGACGCGAGGACCCACGAGACCAGCGACGCCGGGCCGGCGATGACGGCGGTGGTCAGGGCGCCCAGCAGCCAGCCGGAGCCGATGATCGATCCCAGGGAGATGAACATCAGCCCCCAGAACCCGACCGCCCGGTGGAGGTGGTGGGCTCCGGTGGCGCTGTCACTTCCCGCTGCCGATGGCCTCGTCACGCGCGCTCCTGGTTCACGGGACCATCTTGGTCCCGGGAAGCGGGCCAGGCGGGTATGCGCCTTGCGTGTCGCCCTGTGTACCGAGAGTGAGTGCGGGCGCTGGGGCCGTCCTGCGGGATCCCGCAGGGCGGGGAGCAGGGCTGTACGGCGTACGGCCTACGGGCCCGGTGCGGGCACGGGTGGGGGCGACGGCGTCCGCGGTACGGCAGCGGCCCGGCAGCGCCCGGCGCCGGTTACCGCCAGTGACTGCTCGACGGGCTGGGGCTGGGGTGCGCGGAGCCGTTGCGGGGCGGCGGATGGGCGTGGAAGAGGGTGGCGTACAGACCGTGCCGGGCGAGGAGTTGGGCATGATGGCCCGACTCCACCAGACGCCCCTCGTCCAGGACCAGGATGCGGTCAGCGTCCATGGCGAGGTCCAGATCGTGTGTGATCACGAGGGTGGTGCGTCCCTCGGCGAGGCGCCGCAGCGGGCCGAGGATGCGCTGGGTGGCCAGGGTGTCCAGGCCGGTGGTGGGCTCGTCGAGGATGAGCACGGGGGCGTTGCGCAGCATGGCGCGGGCGATCGCGATGCGCTGCAGCTGGCCGCCGGAGAGCCGGGAGGTGCCGGGGGCGATGACCGTGTCATAGCCGTCGGGGAGGGCGGCGATGAAGCCATCGGCGTCGGCGTCCTGTGCGGCGCGGACGACGTCGGAGTGGGTCACGTCGTCGCGGCCGCAGGCGATGTTCTCCTCCACGGTGTCGTGCAGGACGAGTGTCTCCTGGGGCAGGAGCGTGATGTTCCGGCGGAGCTGGGCGATCGGCAGCCGGTTCACGGGGATGCCGTCCAGCCGGACGCTGCCCGTATCGGGGTCGTAGAACCTCAGCAGCAGGGCGGCCAGGGTCGACTTGCCCGCGCCGCTGGGGCCGGTGATGACCACCATTTCCCCTGGCACCGCGGTGAACGAGAAGTCATGGAGCACCTCCTCGTTGCCGCCTGGATAGCGGAAGCCGACCCGACAGGCTTCCACCGCGCCGACCGCGCGCTCCGGTGCCGCAACGACGACCGAGGGGTCCGGGTCGGTGACGGATGGCGGGGCGTCGAGGATCTCCAGCAGGCGCTCGGCTCCGGCGGTCGCTTCGGTGACCGTCAGACCGAGCTGGCCGAGGTCGCGGATCGGCGGGTAGAGGTAGCCGACGAACGCGGCGAAGGCCAGGAGCTCCCCCAGCGACATCCGCCCCGCGGAGATCTCCCACGCACCCAGGCCGATGATCGCCAGGACACAGAGCGTTTCGAGGACCTCGACCAGCTGCCCGTACAGCTCGTTGAGACGGGCGCTGGTCACCGACGCCCGCAGCCAGCTGCGTGCCTCGCGACGGAGCCGCTGCTGTTCGTCGCGCTGCCGGTTGTAGGCCTGGGTGAGGACGACGTTGACCAGCCCTTCCTCGACCACCGAGGTGATGGCGCCGTCCGCCGCACGTTCCCGGCGGGACACCTCCTTGACCCGACCGGTGAAGCGGGTGGTGGCGAGCCAGAACAGCGGGGCCAGGGCGAAGGTGGCGAGCGCCAGCTCCCAGCGCAGCCAGAGCGCGGCGCCGGCGTAGAAGATGACGCCGAACCCGGCCGTGGCCGCCTGGACGAGGCCGGAGACCACGAGTGATTCGATGGCGTCGACGTCGCCGGTCAGCCGCTCGACCAGGTCACCGCGGCGGTTGCGCTGGAAGAAGTGCGGCGGCAGCGTCTGGAGATGGGCGAAGACCCGGGCCCGTAGCCGCATCACGAAGCGTTCCGCCGTCCAGGCGGCGAGCGAGTTGCCCAGGTACCCGACGATCGCGCCGGCGACAGCCACGCCGAGCCAGATGCCGGCAGGTCTCCAGAAGGCGCTGACCGAGCCCTTCTGCAGGGCGTTGTCGGTGAGTTCGGCGAAGAGCAGGATGGCCACGGTCTCCGCGAGTGCGGCGACGATGGCGCTCAGACAGACGAGGAGGATCCAGCGGCGGTCGCCCCGGGTCAGCGGCCAGAAGCGCCGCACCGACTCCTTGAAGCCCACCCGTCTGGTGCGGATCGAGTTATCCGCGACCAGTCCCCGGAACACACGGTCCATAGCGGGGTCCGGGGGCGGTCGCGACGACCGCGCCCGCGCACCGGCCGGCGGATCTGTGGAGCTGTCTTCGGCACCGCGCAGCAGGGACGAACCCTGTCCAACGGGCGGTGATTCCTTGCCTCGTTGAGGCGACGCCTCGGGGCGCTCTCCGCGCCGGCGTGAGCTACGCAGGTTCATGATCGCTACGTCATCTCGTCGCTGGTGGGGTAGTTGAGCGGAACCACGTGGCGCCGCCCCCTAAAACGACGAGGCGGACCCGCGCCGTACGCGAGCCTGCCTCGAACTCAGAGGTGTGCGTCAGTAACCGTAACCGCGCCGGCGGCCTCGGTCTCGACCGAACCTCCTGCGACGCCTGCGGCGGTCGCGGTCGTGGTCGTGCCAGTCGTCATGGTCGCGATTGCGCCTTCTGGGGAAGACCTTGCGGAAGCTCATTCTGCCTCCTCGTTGTTTTTCGTTTTCGTCGAACCGTTCCTGGCTTCGACAACTCCCAAGCTACGACGCTCACCTGTCTCCAACAAGGCGAAATGCGTGAAAATTCAGACATAAGCCGATTTTCTTTTTAAACGTGGCTGAGAGTGGTGAAAGGTAACTCTCCGGATGCCATTTGAGCGGTCGGAGCGGCGGGGGCGGAGCCGGTGCAACAGGCGGATCTGCGGCAGCAAACAGGCTGTCCGGAGGGGCGGATCGGGGGTGCGCCCGGCCTGCCGGAGCCGACGGATCACCGCGGGTCAGCTCTCCCCGCCTGCCGGAGCGGGCGGGGCGGCGCACCGCTCCCGAAGTGAGCGTCAGCTGACGGGAAGTCGGCCGCCGCCCGCGGCTGTCGCGGGCAGGGTCCGTCGCCCTCCGCGGACCGCGGCACCGCGTGGCACGGAAGACGGTGTGCCCGAAGGCCGCGAACGACGCCGGTGACGGCGATGAGGCCGGCGGAGAGCCGGAAGGCGTGCCGGGATCCGTTCCGCACGGCGAGGGCCGGTGCCGACGGGCCGGCGGCCGTGAGCCGGAGAAAATTGATGCCCGGCAGGGCGATGCCGAGCGCGCTGCCCGAGTGGGCAGGCGGTGTTGACCGGTCCGGCCGCCGAGCCGGTCGGCGGACGTGGATGCAGGGCGCCGGTGAAGAGCGGGACGGTGAACAGGCCTATGCCGCAGGCCCGCCGGCGCGGCCAACAGAAGCCATGGGCGGGACGTGGCTCAAGGCAGCAGCGTGCGGCCGGTGGCCATCACGCGGACGTACGGCCCGAGTTGGCGCTGTCGCTCGGTCACCATCGTCAGTCCGTCGACCGCCGCGCAGAACGGCACGAAGACAGCCGGCGCGGTGGAAAGCCACCACCGCGGGACGGGCGAGCACAGGCGGGCACGGACAAGCAGGGGCGGGCACGGGCGGGCGCAGGCGAGTACGGGCGGGCACGGGCGGGCCTCGATGAGCCCACCGCGGCCCGCGGGGGTCAGGGACGGTCCGGGTCGACGGTCGAGAGGCGGTAGGCGTCACCCTCGGCGATGACGCGGCCGGCCGTGGGCGGCGGGAAGTGGCTGCCCAGGAGCAGGGTGTCGGTGCCGGCGAGCGAGGCGAGCAGGGTGCGGCGGGTGTGCGCGGCCTGTGCGGGGTCGGCGTCCACGCAGCTGGAGATGTGCGGGCGGGACAGCTGGACCGGGTGGTGGATGCAGTCGCCGGTGATCAGGGCCGTCCGCCCGGCGCTGCGCAGTTCCACGGCGACCTGTCCGGGCGTGTGACCTGGGGTGGGCAGGAGGCGGACGCCGGGGGCGACGGTGGTGCCTTCGACGGGCACCTCGGCCAGGTCGAGCAGTCCGGCGTCGCGGACCGGATCGACGGAGTCCCGGAACATCTGGCGGCGGGCCTCGTCCATCTCCACCCCGGCCCAGTGGTCCCACTCGGCACGGCTCGTCAGATAGCGGGCGTGGGGGAAGGTGGGGATCCAGTCCCCCTTGTCGGCGCGGGTGTTCCAGCCGACGTGATCGGTGTGCAGATGGGTGAGGAGGACCAGGTCCACCGTCTCCGGGGCAAAGCCGGCCGCCGTCAGGCGCCGGAGATAGTCGCTGTTCAGGTGGTGCCAGGCGGGGTTGCCCCGGGTTTTGCCGTTGCCGATTCCGGTGTCGACGAGGATGCGCAGCCCCTGCACCTCCAGGGCGAAGCTGTGCGTGGCCAGGCGGAGGGCGCCCTCGCCGTCGGTGAAGTCCCGCTGCAGCCACGGCGCTTGGGCCACCACGTCCGGGGTGGCGTCGGGCAGCAGCCAACGGCCGGTCTGCGCGGGGAGCGCCACCTCGTCGATACGACGGACGGTGATGTCACCCACCGTCCAGGAGGGGGCCGCTTCGCTGACGGCATCCATGAACTGTCCTCTCGCGAGACAAAGGCAAAAAATTTGCGTTACGTCACGCTAACCCATCCCGGCACGCTAACGCAATCAGTTTGCTTTTATGTGGTCATCCGTCGCACCGAGCCCTTAAGGTGGAGCCATGAGCCCCAGGCCGATGACCCGCCCCGGGGGACGCAGTGCCCGCGTCCAGGAATCGGTGCACGCAGCCGTGCGCGCACTCGAAGCAGAACAGGGCCGTGCGGCACTGACAGTTCCGCTGGTCGCCGCGCGCGCCGGTGTCACGCCGTCGACGGTCTACCGCCGGTGGGGAGACCTCCAGGAACTGCTGTCCGACGTGGCCGTCGAGCGCCTCCGTCCGGAGGCACCGCCCGCCGACCACGGGGCGCTCCGTACGGACCTGGAGGCATGGGCCGAGCAGTTCCTGGAGGAGATGTCCTCGCCCCCGGGGCGGGCCTACCTCCGGGATGCGCTCGCCGGTGATCCGGACGGCAGCCATGCGGGCCAGTGCTCGGCCTACGCCGCCGAGCAGGTGGACGTCATCCTCGCCCGCGCCGCCGACCGCGGTGAGCAGGCCCCGGACGCCGAAGTCGTGATGGACCACATCGTCGCCCCGATGATGTACCGGCTGGTCTTCCGGCCGGGCCCGCTGGACGCGTCGTATGCGCGCGGCCTCGTGGAGGCGACGCTCGCCGGGCTGATGCCACCGCGCTGACCGTCTTCGTCCTGGCCTCGCACCGGCGCGGCGCGTGGCGCCCGCCGGACGTCGGCCCCGTGAGGCGTGCGCCCTCTTCCTCGCGGTGCTGCTGTTCACCGCTGTCGCGACGGTCATCGTGGTCGGCGCGGGTGTGCTGCCCAAGACGGTCCTGATGCTGCGCAGCATGGCGGGGTACAAGCGGCGGCGGATCGCGGCCCGGGCGGGTGATGCGGTCCCCGAGGCCTATCTGCCGCTCACCGGGGAGCTGTTCGAGCGGGTGCGTACGGCGACCGCGGACCCGGGTACGTACCGGGATCTGCGCCGGCTCGCCGCCCACTTCGGCTACGGCCGGGGCCTGGCGTACCTGTCGCTGCCGCTCTGGGCCCTCGGCCTGCTCATCGACGGGGTGTGGTGCGGACTGCTGGGGCGCCGGGCCGTCGTCCTGCCGCCGATCCTCACCGACCGGGGTCTGGTGGGGGCGGTGCGGGCGCCGGCGGCGAGCAGCGGGCTCAATATGACGGTACGTCAGGACGGAGCGGAGGAGGCCCGCGCGCCCCGGCGGCGGTCGACGCGGCCGCGTACTTCGTGGTCGCGGAGGCGCTGGCCAACGCCGCGAAGCACATTGGGGCGGACCGGGCCACGGTGGAACTGGTCCGCAGGACCGGCCGGTTGACGGTGCCGGTCCGTGACGAGGGCCATGGCGGCGCCGGGACCGAAATGAGGCGCCGAGGAGAGAGCACGCCCCCGTATCCGTGGTGGAGCGGACTCCACCACGCGCACGGGAGCCACCCGGCGCCGGGGGGGCGGGGGGGGGGGGGGCCGGGGCCGGGCGTCCACCGCCGGGCCCCCGGGGGGCGGGGCCGGGCCCGGCCGCCCGCCCCCCGGCGGTGTGGGGCCAGTGCCCGCAGGCGGCGGGG